>CBFHXC010000067.1:0-14885 GCA_965659695.1 Rhodospirillales bacterium | reverse complement strand
TATCTTCGAGTTACGGTGATAGTGCACTTGACTATCTTATGGTCAGAACATTTCAATGTCCGCCCTTGGCTATTTGCGGTCGATGACACATACCTCGCACATCATCCCCCAAGAGACCAATAGCGACCAAAGAAGCGACCTGTCTCACTTGAGTGATAAATTTCGCATTAATTGCGAGAACCGGCAGTCCTATCAGGATATCATGTTGCGGAATCCGCAAATCGAACCGAGAAAATAATGAAATCAAAAGTTACCCTCGATGACAGGGACATGAAGATTCTTGAAATCTTGCAGCGCAATGGCCGCATCACAAAAGCAGAATTGGCGGCAAAAGTGAATTTGTCGCCTGCCCCCTGTTGGGAACGCCTGAAAAAGCTGGAGGATCAGGGCTATATCACGGGCTTCTCTGCCGACGTTGATATTCGAAAGATTGCCCCGGTGACAGAGGTTTTGGTACAGGTCACGCTGTCCAATCACCGGACCCAGGATTTCAAACGGTTCGAAGATATAATCGATGATATGCCGCAGGTGACAAACTGTTGGTCGATCAGCGGTGGCGTGGATTATATGCTCCGATTGATTGTCGCTGACATAAACGCTTACCAAGATTTGATGGAATCGTTGTTGGAATCCGAGATCGGCATTGAAAAATATTTTGGCTATGTCGTCGTCAAAGAAACCAAGTCCGCTCCGCCGCCGTTGAAGCACAGCTA
The DNA here is from genome assembly GCA_965659695.1 of Rhodospirillales bacterium. Classification (GTDB taxonomy): domain Bacteria; phylum Pseudomonadota; class Alphaproteobacteria; order Rhodospirillales; family Casp-alpha2; genus UBA4479. The sequence continues at coordinate 14,172 of CBFHXC010000067.1, read as the reverse complement.
AACGATCAGAAGAAACATCTTCTAAACGTGCGCACGACCTTCGTTTTCTTTGGCTGACCTCTCATTCAACAGACACTCATTTTGCGGCTCCGCGACTATGATCTTCGAAAATGGCGTCGCCATCCGCATCGAACATCACTCCAAAATCAAATACCGCAGGTCATTTCATGAACAGAACAAACGACATCCTCGACCAATGGGACCGCGAGTCCTTTTTCCATCCATCCACGCACTTGGGGCAGCATGCGCGGGGCGAAAGCCCCAACCGGATCATGACGGGTGGCTCTGGTGTGTTTGTCGAAGATCGCGATGGCACTCAATTATTGGACGGGTTCGCTGGTTTGTATTGCGTGAATGTTGGTTACGGTCGTCAGGAAATCGCCGAGGCCATCGCCGAGCAGGCCAAATCGCTGGCGTTTTACCATTCCTATGTCGGGCATGGCACCGAAGCCTCGATCACACTCTCGAAAATGATCATGGATCGCGCACCATCGAATATGTCCAAGGTCTACTTTGGATTGGGCGGCTCGGATGCCAACGAAACCAACATCAAACTGATTTGGTACTACAACAACATTTTGGGACGGCCTGAAAAAAAGAAGATCATTTCAAGGTGGCGCGGCTATCATGGTTCCGGCCTGATGACGGGATCGCTGACCGGCCTGGAACTGTTTCACAATAAATTCGATCTGCCGCTGGCGAACGTGTTGCACACCGACGCGCCTTATTATTTCCACCGCGATGATCTGGATATGTCCGAATCTGATTTTGTTGCGCATTGCGTCAAATCACTCGAAAACCTGATCGACGCCGAGGGTGCCGACACCATCGCGGCCTTCATTGGCGAGCCAATTTTGGGCACGGGCGGGATTGTCCCTCCTCCCGCCGGATACTGGGATGCGATCCAACAAGTGCTCAAAAAGCATGATATTTTGTTGATCGTTGACGAGGTCGTCACCGGCTTCGGGCGATTGGGCAGCATGTTTGGGTCACTTCATTACAATATAGAAGCCGACTTTATTACCATCGCCAAGGGCCTGACATCCGCCTATGCCCCCTTGTCGGGGTCCATTGTTTCCGAGCGTGTGTGGCAGGTGTTGATGGATGGCACCGACGAAAATGGTCCCATCGGTCATGGCTGGACGTATTCTGCGCACCCGATTTGTGCTGCGGCCGGTGCTGCGAACCTGAAACTGATCGACGATTTAGGATTGGTAGAGAACGCCAAACTTGTTGGTGCTTACCTGAATGATCAACTCAAAGATGCGTTCTCGGATCATCCGAAGGTCGGCGATATCCGGGGCGAAGGTCTGCTCGCCGCCATTGAATTTGTCGCGGACAAGGATAACCGAACGTTTTTTGACCCGGCCCAAAAGGTTGGCCCAACCGTGGCTGGTAATTTGCTCAAACACAATGTCATCGCACGCGCCATGCCGGGTGGGGACATTTTAGGATTCGCGCCACCACTTTGTATTTCTAAAGGCGAAGTCGACACAATCATTGACGCGACACGAAAAGCGATCGATGAGTCGTTTGGTTAGGCCATGGACTCATAAACAGGAGTCACAATCCAGCCGCAATCTCCGCAATTGAGTCTGCTTTTAGATCATAAACTGCCGAGGAATAATAAGAGTCAAAACACCTGGGTTTAGCCACATGTAGCCACAGCCTTTTGATCGAGTCGAATGCTGCACCAGTTAGCAAACCATGATCGGTGCCGATGCGTAATAGAAGCATGGCTATCACGAGATCTACAGACACCGTCGACCCCTCTAAGCTGCTGACCACTTTTCCGAACCATTTGAACGCAATTGTTGTTGGTGCAAGCGGAGACCTCGGCGCTGCCATTACGAAGCAGTTGTTCCAGGCGCCAAAAGTTGGACGTGTCCTTGCGCTTTCGCGCACACCTGCAGAGCAGAATGAGAAAGTCCTTGCTGCTCACATTGATTTGGCAAACCCAGACACGATTGAAGCTGCCGCAGCACGCGCAAATGAATGCTTGGAGTCTGTACATCTTGTTTTTGTTGCAACGGGATTATTTCATGGCGGCGATTTGAAACCTGAGAACTCTCTCCGCAACCCTGCGCCCCAGTCATTTTTCACTGACGCGACAGGTCTCGCCCTGCTGACCAGAGCATTTATCCCGCTGATGCCACGTACGGGGAAAACTGTCTTTGCAACTTTATCGTCGCCTGTCGGATCAACGGATAACGGACTTGGCAGATCGCAAAGCCGCGCGTCCAAAGCGGCACTCCATCAACTGATCCGCACCACTGCGGTTAAAGAAGCGCGCAAGAACATAGAAGCCGTTTTCCTCGCATTGCATCCGGGGATCGCTGACACCGGTCCGATGAAACCGTCTCATTCAGATGTCCCGAAAAACAAACTTTTCACGCCGCACTATTCGGCCAACCGGATGCTACAAATCATTGATCAGGCTGAGCCTAAAAATAGTGGAGCATTTGTCTCGTGGGATGGCGAAGTTTTGCCAAACTGAGCCACGAGGATTGAGATCCATTCGTTCTGATCTGAATCCGTCTTAAAACCGTAATCAGATCGCGACCTCATAGAGATTGGACGTCGAATTCCCGACGGTTTTTATTTTGCGGGAAAGCTCAAGTTTCCCGATTGAAAAGCCTACAAAGACATTTCGCGCTATAAAATGGAGTTACCAAATTGCTCGTTAAAGACCGTGTAGATCAACCAGTTCAGGACCGCACCATCGACGTAGAAGAGATCGCCCGATTTGAGGCGTTGGCCGAAGAATGGTGGAACCCCCACGGAAAGTTCAAAGTGATGCACGCGTTCAATGATGCGCGTCGCAGATATATCGAGGCATATATTGCACAAAAATTCCAACGCTCGTTAACGGATCAAAAGCCGTTAGCCGGTATTCGAATCCTCGACGTTGGCTGTGGCGGAGGCCTTATTTGTGAGCCATTGGCTTTACTGGGGGCGACTGTGGTCGGAGTGGATGCCACGTCGCGCAACATTGAAATTGCGAAACGGCATGCACAGCAACAAGGGATTAACATTGATTACCGACATGGCACGGCGGAAAGCGCCGTCCCGACCAGCGAACACTTCGACGTGGTTCTCAACCTTGAGGTTATTGAGCATGTTGCCGATCCGGCAAAATTGATGACCGACTGCGCATCTCGGCTCAAACCGAACGGTCTACTGTTTATCGCAACCTTAAATCGGACTATCCGCGCCTTTGCCTTGGCGATTGTGGGTGCCGAATACATTTTGCGTTGGTTGCCGATAGGAACACACGATTGGCGCCGCTTTTTAAAGCCACACGAAATCGAGGCGATGCTCCACCACGAGAAGACTCAGGCGATCGAAACCGTGGGCGTTGCCATGAACCCTCTGACCCGTCATTGGAAGATCACGCCCGATCCCTCGGTGAACTACATGCTGGTCGCCGAAAAACAGACTCCCCACGAGGGTTCATAAAAATGACGGCATCAGCGTATCCAAAGTGGCTGTACGATGATTTGCGCACAGACCATGCAGGTGAAACCGGTGCGGTCTGGATATATCGCGGCATTCTCTCTGTGAGCCGTGACAGCGCGGTCCGCGCCTTTGCCGAGCGGCATCTTGAGACGGAAACGCGTCACCTAAGAGCGATCGAAGATGTTTTAGAACCGGCCCGGCGCAGCAGACTTTTGCCCATATGGCGCGTTGCTGGGTTTCTTACGGGGGCATTGCCATCCCTCATTGGCCCAAAGTCCGTATTCCATACGATCGAAGCTGTGGAAACCTTCGTCGACAAGCATTACGAGGTACAGATCCAACGACTTGGCCCCATTGAGAAATTGGACAAGGATTTAGCCGCGGTAAGGGCATTGTTGGTCGACTGCCAGGCAGATGAGGTCGCGCACCGCGACGAGGCCGGGAGCCTTGCATCTGAACTGCCCGGTCCGATGGCACGTATTTGGCAAGCCATCGTCGCGCGCGGGTCATCCATCGCGGTCGAGTGCGCCCGGCTGATATAGTCGTATCGCTGTAACCCGACTTTGAGCGGATCTGGCGCAGCGATATAAAACCTCGCAAACGGTTGCCAGGACTTTTCTCAGTTGTCAGTGGGTCGTCGACAGGACACCGCCCCACCGCGCGATTGCATTTCACTTTGACGGATCGGCATCCCGTCGATCTCCCTAAACAGGGAACACGCGTCAACGGGCTCCCCGCTTCGAAGCGCGACGTTTGTGTCAAAACCGACCAGGGCGGCGGCGAAACCGCTTGTGGGCAGCGCAAATTGGGCCCGCAGCGCACCGCCATCAAGGGGGATGTTCTGACGTGGGCGGGACTCGATGAGGCGGTCGCCAGCAAACACAAAGGCGATCAATTCGCGATCCCGAAAACCATCAATGTTTGCTGAGATGTCGACCAACTGGGCCTTTAGATCAGGGCTGTCTTCACTGTCAGCGAAGACCAAGAAAAGCCGAGCGTTCCACGCGTAACGATCGAGCGGATCGGCACTCGCCACGGCACCCGGTAGCGACAATATGATTGCGGACATGGCAATGTATAGGTAACGCATGAGAGCCTTCAAAATCTCAGTTTTGTAATAGAAATACGAATTTTACCTCAGCCTAGATCTGTGCCGTGGTTGCCGCCGCCTTGTTCAAACCGAATAGCGGATGAGTGAATATGTACGTGCCGTAGTGCTATCCATATATGGCTAACTCGCCGTTCGCTCTCGCATTGCGGTAAGATCCTCTGCGTCCACGACAAGACGAACGCCAAGCGTTCCGGTCTCGCCAATCACGGGCGTTTTGCGCAGGCAAATGTCAACGGATGTAATCTCCGCCTGGGCCGCGCACGCGGTCACAACACGGGTGATCAATCGTTCCTGTGTTTCGTAGTGGCCATCTCGGGCCAATCTGTCGATTTCGGTGATCAAGGGATCATAGTCGAAGACATTTTCCATCCCGCCGGTGTCAATCAGGACCAATGAGGGGTCGACCGAGAGGGTGAGATCCAGCAGATGCGCCGAGGGAACGACGTCGCCGGGTTCATAGGTGCCGATGTCGGTGTTAATTACCAGGTCGTTTAATTCGATTGTGCTATGCAAAATGCGTCTCCGAACCCCCAATTATGGTTGGGAGTACGGGTGCGATTTAACATCGGATCAGTCTTAGGGTCAGGTGTAGACAAATTCTATGATCAAAAAAGCACCTGCTGTGAGCAGAAGCCGTGATTGGTCATACATCATGTCTGCCAAGAAGGTGACCCCCAGAGATGTTTTGAAATAGCGAAATGGATTGTGATTTTCATCTTCAAAACGCAGTTGCTTCTAAGAACACCAGGTTGACGACGCGCTGAATAGTGCGGCGGCTATTTGTAATGCGCTCGGCGATCTGAAAAATCTCTCACCCTTTTGCGCCATGCTTTATAAGAGCCTTCTTTGAGATTTGCGCGCATGAGTTTTTTTACGTCTTTCTCTTTTAAACCATATAACTTCTGAATGTCCTGGAAACTCACATGATCTGATAGCGCCATCTCTATGATTTCGCTTGTCTCACTCTTTGTAAGTGTAATTGCCATGACGACGTCCGCCCTTCAGGTCGATTTTATCAATTGCTCTTCTTTATCACGGTTACCCCTTCAATGACGATGCCGTGGAACACTGTGAGATCAAAAATCCTTCGGTTGCGTAACGCTGGAAGTTGGCCACTTTCCTTGGCACTCGGTTGGCAGCTTTGGGTCAAACTCGGACCTTTCCGGCCCGGGCAACAAATGTCTGTTTCTGGAGCATGAGCCGACTATTCTCACGTATTGTGCGTTTATGAGTCCATGACCTAATATTTGACGTTAGACAATCAAAGCTCGTCCATAACTTGGCCGTAGGCCAGCATGGTGAACAAGGCTGTTCCCCCGATCACATTACCTATGTACGTGGGTATCATGAACACCACGAAGGTCTGATAAAAACCAATCTCGCCGTTCAGCAATAGCAGAAAAGCCTCCGCTGAACCGGCGACAACGTGGCTCATATCGCCAAGTGCAATAATGTAGGTCACAAGCAACACGACCCAAAAAATCGCATTTTCCGCGCTGGGTATCATCCACACCATCGCCGCTTCCGTCGGCCCGGCGCAGATGACAAAATCACAGATCGTGCATGGGATCTGATATGCAAAGCGAAACGTCCCGTGATTATCGCGGGGAACGGGACCATCCGGAAACGGGCCAGCAAACAACTCCGAAGGTTTTGTGATCAAACGGGAATCGGTGTGATTTCGACATTCATGGCCAAAGGTTGCGTCGATAGAGACTCCGATTACTGCCTGTTCACCATCGGTCTTCAACAAAAAGACTATGTTTCGTTGGCCGTAGATGACGCGGACCTTATCATCACGCTTGGCTATGATTTGGTCGAGTATCCGCCCCATCTTTGGAATGCCGATGGAAATAAACACATCGTCTACATCGATTCCCTGCCCGCCGAGACTGACGCACAGTATTCACCCGAGGTCGAAGTGGTCGGAGATCTTGCCCATGCACTCTGGATGCTCAATGAACGCGTCGCACGGGATGGTGCGCCATCGTATGACTTCAAGCATCAGGCGAATGTAAGGGCAAAGATGCTCGAAGATTTCGCCGCCCATGCCGACGATGACACCGAAGGACGCATCCGCCAGCAAAAGGCGATTTGGGACGTCCGCAAGGCGCTTGGTCCGAATGACATACTTTTTTCAGGCGTCGGCGCGCACAAAATGTGGACTGGCCGATACTATCATTGCAACGAACCCAACACCTGTATCATCCCGAACGGTTTCTGCTCGATGGGTATGCCGTTGCCGGGCGCGATTGCTGCCAGCATGATCCACAAAGACAGGAATATATTTGCCATCGCCGGTGATGGTGATTTTCTGATGAATGTTCAGGAGATGGAGACAGCCCGGCGACTAAATTCAAATATCACCGTGATGCTCTGGGAAGACGGCGGCTATGGATTGATTTCCTGGAAACAAGACCAAGAGTTTGGTGAACATACGGACCTCGCATTCAGCAACCCCGATTGGGGTGATCTTGCGAAAAGCTTCGGTTGGGATTTTACAAAGATCGAAAATGCCCGTGATTTGAGTGACGCCATAAAAGACGCGCTCGCGCACGATGGACCATCGTTAATCGTTGTCCCTATCGATTATAAAGAGAACATGTTGCTAACCGAACGCCTCGGAGCAGTCGAAGGCACCTTGTAGGGTCTTAAATTCTATATGGATACAACAAACATTTGCGGTTTCGTGCTTCGGAGAATACGCCGAACCAAACATAAATATGCAGTGCTTTGCCACTGCATTGACTGATTGTTGACTCGTATCGGCCTCCTCGCCCACTCTTGAACAAAGTGAAAGCGGAGTAACATGACCGATAAAATCATCGTTGAGACCAACGGCCCGATCACAAATGTGATCTTGAACAATCCAGATAAACGCAACGCCATCAACTATGACATGTGGTGCGCAATTGGCGAGACGTTCTCGGACCTTGCTGAGAATTCAGACGCGCGCGTTGTGATCGTTTCCGGTGCGGGAGAAAAGGCGTTTTCGGCAGGTGCTGATATTTCTGAATTCGCCGAAAAGCGCGGCACTGTCGAGGGACGCATCGCCTATGAAGACGCCGTTCAGGGTGCCTTTGCGGGGATGCGCAAGTTGCCCATCGTATCGATTGCGATGATTGATGGGGTTTGTGTTGGCGGCGGTGCAGAGGTCGCGATGGAGTGTGATTTACTCATGGCATCCGATCGCTCTCAGTTTGGAATCACGCCGGCAAAATTGGGCATTGGGTATGTGCTTGCCGACGTCGAACGCTTGGTCAATTGCTTGGGCGCCAAGTCAGCCCTGGAAATCTTGGCGACAGGCAAACTGTATTCCGCAGAGGAAGCCCTGGCATTAGGATGGATCCGATCTGTGTCGAGCGCGGACGACCTCGAAGCAGACGTTTTAGACATGGCCACGACGATTTCAGAGAACGCCCCGCTCACCATCAAAGCATCCAAACAGATCATCAAAGAAGCGCTGAAACCCGCGGACCAGCGCGATCATGCGCTTTGCGATGAACTCGTCGAAGCGTGCTATCTGAGCGAAGATACCGTCGAGGGCCAGCGTGCGTTTGCAGAAAAACGCAAACCGCAGTTCAAGGGGCGTTGAGTCCAAAATATAACAATTTGCTGATGAAAAATGAGCCCGCCAGGTTGACTCATTTCGGAAACTCGACTGGTATACCAGTATGTCAGATGAAACTGTTCTTGAGCGAGATCGGGCTTACCAACGCGTTATAGCGCTCATTCTGGGTGGTGAAATGGACGCTAGCGCGCCGCTCTCGGAACGCAAACTGGCAGAATCATTAGGCATCGGCCGCACGCCAGTACGCGAAGCCATCAAGCGCTTAACGCGAGAAGGACTGGTCGAAGTCCGGCCCGCGCGCGGCACATATGTCCGGCAACTCAGCTTGAAGGACGTCGAAGAGATTTACGAAGCCAGATACGGCATCGAGGGAACCGCAGCGTTCCTTGCCGCCGAACGCGGCCCAACCAAGTTTTTTGAAGTCTTCAAGTCTGATTTCAAAGAAATGATCAAAAGCCCAGAGAGCTTTGATCTATCAGAAATCCATAAGCGCGGACAAGAATTTCACGTGGAGATTTTTGAGGCGTCACGAAACAGCACGCTGATGGACATCTATAAACCCCTACGCTTGAAGCATAGCTTCGCACTAAGGCTGCCGCGCTTATACGATCACGCGTGGGTGGTTAAATCGGTGCAAGAGCACCTGGACATTTTACTCGCAATCGAGGCCAGGGACCCAGTCAAAGCGCGAGGGCTTGTCTGCGATCATTTGGTTCATGGCCTTGAGTCTCGGTCCCGTATTTTGACGAATTGTTGGGCACCAATATGCCTTCGCTATCAAGGTCGGCAGCCCAATGAATTTATCCAACAATAAAAAACGATCATATTTGTATGAGTATTCACGAGATACTGGTGTGCACCAATTCAGCGCATATGTATTGGCGGACGTTCCAACGAACAGCGCGTCAAAGCCGCCCGCGCGAACTTATAAATCAGGGAGAGTCTGAAATGACGAAGTCTATCAAGACATTTGCAGCCCTCGCCATCGCGGGCGCTGTTTCAATGACGAGTGCAAGCGTTGCACTCGCCGAAGATGGCCCAACACTGAAAGCTGTCAAAGAACGTGGTGAAGTTCTGTGTGGCGTTCACCAAGGTCGTTACGGCTTTGCTATTGCCGATAACCAGGGCAAATGGAAGGGCCTGGATGTTGATTACTGCCGTGCGGTTGCTGCGGCTGTTCTCGGTGATTCCGAAAAAGTGAAATACATTCCGTTGGGCAGTGTGCAACGCTTCCCAGCCCTTCAGTCCGGCGAAGTCGACATGTTGTCTCGGACGACAACAGTCACGCTGACACGTGACTCGGCATTGGGTTTGAACGTTGGTCCGCCAACTTTCTACACGGGTACGGGCTTCATGGTGCGTAAATCCATCGGCGCGACAAAAGTTGAAGACCTTGCCGGTGCAGCCGTATGTGTTTTTCCAGGTTCCACAACCGAGAAAAACATCGCGTCTTTGTTCGCGGCCAAAGGTCTCGACTACAAACCAGTCGTGATTGAGAGCTCTAAACAGTTGGTGGGCGCATACATGTCCGGACGTTGCGACGTTCTATCGATGGACCAAGCCGGTCTGCCGGGTCACCAGCAGTTCGATGCTGATAACCCAGCTGATCACGTCATCCTGCCTGGTGTATTCTCCAAAGAACCATTGGGTGTTGGCGTACGTGCCGGTGATGACCAGTGGTTCGACATCATCAAGTGGGTCACCCACGCGACCTTTAATGCTGAAGAATGGGGTATCACATCTGCAAACGCCTCTGACATGAAAGCGAACTCCAAAGACATCAACGTTCAGCGTCTGTTGGGCGCAAAGGGTGATCTCGGCCAAAAGCTCGGCCTTGGAAACGACTGGGCCTATAACGTGATCAGCCAAGTTGGTAACTATGGCGAAATTTACGACCGCAACTGGGGTCCACCACTTAACCTGGACCGTGGCGTGAATAATCTTTGGACAAACGGTGGCCTGATGTACGGCTTCCCCATGAAGTAATACTTCCCAAGACTTATCGGTGGCGTCCTATCGAGCGGGGCGCCACCGTTTCTTTTTCTTATTTGATTTTCCGCGTTACAGGATTTCGGCATGTCCGCTTCCGATAAAAAACAACCGATCCAGGGCTCTATATTTTACGACCAAGGGTTTCGAAGCATTGTCTACCAAGTCCTGCTTGCGGTGGGATTGGGCTACGTAGGTTGGGCGCTATTTTCTAACGTCATTGAAAACCTGGACCGGCAAGGCATTGCCACGGGTTGGAGATTTCTATGGACGTCATCTGGCTTTGATATCGGTGAATCTGTCATCGAATACGATGCTGGTGACACGTACGGACGTGCGTTGCTGGTTGGCTTTTTGAATACCGTCCGCGTCGCCTTCCTCGGCATTATTTTTGCCACGATCTTGGGCGTATTTATGGGCGTCGCCCGGGTATCAAAGAACTGGCTACTTTCAACCATCTCGTCCTGGTTTGTCGAGATTGGTCGAAACGTCCCCGTCGTGCTGCATGTTATTTTCTGGGGCACCGTTATTCATTTATTGCCGCAACCCCGCGAAGCAATGGTCCCATTTGAAGGCGCGTTCATCATGAACCGCGGCTTTGTGATGCCGTTTCCAGTTTATGATGATGCTTATCCTTGGGTGGGTCTTGGATTGATCGTGGGGATTGCTGGCGTCGTCCTTTTAAACAAATGGGCACAGGCGAAACGTGAACGCACCGGGCAATACATTCACACACTCTGGCCCGGGCTTGGCGTATTAATCGGCTGCCCGCTTGTGGTGTGGTTCGCGTTTGGAGCCCCCTTGGTCTGGGATGTTCCCGCACTCAAAGGTTTTAATTTCAAAGGTGGCCTGCAACTCTCGCCAGAGTTCATCGCGCTCCTTATCGGGATTACTGTCTACACCGCTTCGTTCATTGCTGAAATCGTTCGCTCAGGCATCCAATCCGTGCCAAGTGGGCAGGTCGAAGCTGCTGGTGCCGTGGGTCTCAGGCAGGGGTTCATCATGCGCTATGTGGTCATCCCGCAGGCGCTGCGTGTCATCGTGCCACCGACAGCAAGTCAATACCTCAGCTTAACCAAGAACTCCTCTTTGGGCGTTCTGATTGGCTATCCTGATCTGGTGAATATCGGCAACACAACCCTGAACCAAACGGGGCAAGCGGTCGAAGCCATTACCATCATGATGCTGGTTTACCTTGGTATCAGCATCGTTATTTCTCTGTTCATGAATTTCTATAATCGCATCGTCGCGATCAAGGAGCGATAACACGATGCCAAATGAAACGAACACCGGAACTTCAAACATACCGACCAGTGGCAAGAAGCAAGGACGCACCGCGCCACCACCGACAGAGCGCATACCCGTCCTGAAATGGATGCGTGAAAATTTGGTTAGCTCACCCCTGAATACTGTGGTGACAATCATTTGCGTGTTCGGGCTTATTTATACGGTCCCAGATTTCATCAGTTGGAGCCTGCTAGAGGCCGTATTTAACGCAAGCAGCCACGAGGACTGCCGTGCCGCCACTGGCGCGTGTTGGGCTGTCGTCGCTGACAAACACCGCCCCATGTTCTTTGGGGTCTATCCGTACGAAGAACATTGGCGGCTGATGCTTGGACTGATCATCTATTGTGGTGCCGTTGGCCTAACGATGTTGCCAAAATGCTGGTCGTACAAATTTCTGGTGCCGCTGTGGATTTTCACGTTGTTCTCGACACTGACCCTGATGTGGGGTGGTATTTTGGGACTGACAGAAGTTGACACCAGCCAGTGGGGCGGACTGCCACTAACGATGGTCTTGTTTTCGGGCACCATCGTTGTTGGTTTTCCACTCGCCATTCTACTGGCGCTTGGCCGACGTTCGGATATGCCGGCGGTTAAGGCGGTCTGCGTCATCTTCATCGAAAGCCTGCGTGGCGTCCCGCTGATCACCATCCTATTCGTCGCCGTGAATGTGTTTCCCCTATTCCTGCCTCAAGGCCTGGAATTCGATAAGCTGCTTCGTGTCATGGTGGGGATGGCCATCTTCTTTGCCTGTTATCAAGCCGAGGTTATTCGCGGCGGTCTGCAGGCCATTTCACGCGGTCAATATGAAGCCGCAGAAGCACTTGGCCTAGGGTACTGGCAGACGATGATCCGAATCATACTGCCGCAAGCGCTTCGCATTTGCTTGCCCGGCATCGTCAACCACGTCATCGCGGCGTTTAAGAATACATCTCTCGTCCTCATCATCGGACTGTTTGACATGCTGACGGCGACTACGTCGGTCATGCAAGATCCAGAATGGCGACGGTTCACACTTGAGGCCTATATCTGTGTTGGCTTCGTATATTTCTGTTTCTGTTTCGCGCTGTCCAAGTACAGCCAGCAAGTTGAACGCTGGTTGGGCGAAGGCAAGCGGTTCTAGCCTGGAGCGATTAGACTATGAATGAGCAAGCTCAAACCCCTCGCCCGCCGTCTGCATCGGAAGACACAGCGATTGAACTGATCGACGTCAACAAGTGGTATGGCGATTTCCAGGCGTTAGTGGATATCAACCTTTCGGTGAAACGCGGTGAGCGTGTCGTTGTGTGTGGTCCATCTGGGTCTGGTAAATCCACGATGATCCGCTGCATCAACCGCCTAGAGCATCATCAACGTGGAAAGATTATTGTTGATGGCACGGAACTGACGGACAACTTGAAAAACATCGAAGCGGTTCGAAGCGAAGTCGGCATGGTATTCCAGTCGTTCAACCTGTTCCCGCACATGCGGATTATCGACAATTTGACGTTGGCACCGATGCTGGTTCGTAAAATGCCAAAGGCTGACGCCGAAGAACTGGCGATGGGTTACCTGGAGCGGGTTCAAATCCCGGAACAAGCCTACAAATACCCAGGTCAGCTTTCCGGTGGTCAGCAACAGCGCGTCGCCATCGCGCGGTCGCTTTGTATGCAGCCGCGCGTCATGCTGTTTGATGAACCGACTTCGGCCCTTGATCCCGAGATGATCAAAGAAGTGCTAGACGTGATGGTTGAACTGGCCGACGAAGGCATGACTATGATCGTGGTGACCCATGAAATGGGCTTTGCCAAAACGGTGGCTGACACCATGATCTTTATGGATCTCGGCGAAATCGTTGAAGTCGCGACGCCTGATGTGTTCTTTACGAACCCAGAAAACGAGCGGACGCAACTCTTCCTAAAACAAATCCTTACACATTAAATTGGTTCTGCCGGGGGCAAAAATGGATCAACAACTTTCAGGCGCCGTCGATGATGACACAGATTGGGTTGCCTTGCGGCGAGAATTCCCAACCACGTCAAAGTTCTGCTATTTGAACCTTGCGAACAAGGCCATCCTGCCGCGATGGGTCGAACAAGCCATGCAATCGTGGATGCAAGATATTTATGATAATGCAGGCGACATCGCATTTTCAATGGGTGAAATTGAAAAGACGCGTGCTGCCGTTGCCGATACATTCGGCGCGCCACCGGAATGTCTGGCGCTGATCAAAAACACGTCCGAAGGAATCAACATCGTCGCTCAGGGGTTTCCCTGGAAAGAAGGCGATAATGTTGTGATCTCGGAGTTCGAACACGAGAACAACACTTTCCCTTGGCGTCACTTGGCAAAACGTGGCATAAAGATTCGTATTGCCCCACCCGGAGAAGATGGCCGTGTCACCGTCGATCAGTATCGCGAACTGGTTGATGAACATACGCGCGTATTGGCGGTGGGCTGGGTTGTCTATGGCAACGGGTTTCGTTCCAACCTTCGCGAGATATCAGCGTTCTGCCGTGAAAATGACGTCAAACTGATGGTCGATGGCATCCAAGCCATCGGCATTTTGAATGAACGCTTAGACGACTTAGGCGCCGATATCATATTGGCCGGCGGACACAAGGCACAGTTTAGTTTGGCCGGTGCCGGATTGATGTATGCCACGCCGGAAATCATTCAAATGCTAACCCCTCCCTATGCCGCAAAGTATAGCTTTGATACATTAGACCGCACCATTGATACGCCTGCATTGGCGGATGACGCCCACCGGTTCGAATAC
>CBFHXC010000066.1:0-15433 GCA_965659695.1 Rhodospirillales bacterium | reverse complement strand
AAATAAAAAAGGCCGGGCAATGCCCGGCCTTTCTGTTGTCGTTACCGAACCGGTGTTAGTCGTCGCCAGCCGCCGGGACCTTCTTGGACTCGTCGGTGTAGTCTTCTTTGTATAGCTCTGCGCCTTCGTCTTTGAACTTCTTGGACATTTCATCCATGCCGTCCTTGGCGTAATCGCGGACCAAGTTGGTGATTTCCATAGCGCAGAATTTCGGTCCGCACATGGAACAGAAGTGCGCGGTCTTATGCGCTTCCTTCGGCATGGTTTGATCATGGAAGTCACGTGCCCGATCAGGGTCGAGACCCAGATTGAACTGATCTTCCCATCTGAATTCGAACCTGGCACGGCTGAGTGCATCATCGCGAGCGGCGGCACCTGGATGCCCTTTGGCCAAGTCCGCTGCGTGGGCTGCGATTTTATAGGTCACCACGCCTTCTTTGACGTCGTTTCGATCTGGTAAACCCAAGTGTTCTTTCGGGGTCACGTAACACAGCATCGCGGTGCCGTACCAACCAATCATGGCAGCACCGATCCCGGATGTGATGTGATCGTAGCCCGGCGCAATATCGGTGACGAGGGGGCCCAATGTGTAGAAGGGCGCTTCGCCGCAGACTTTAAGCTGCTTTTCCATATTGATTTTGACCTTGTGCATTGGCACGTGGCCGGGGCCTTCGATCATGACCTGGGCGCCTTTTTCCCAACCGACTTGGGTCAGTTCGCCCAACGTTTCCAATTCAGCGAATTGAGCCGCATCGTTGGCATCGGCACCGGAACCTGGACGGAAACCATCACCGAGCGAGAAGGCCACGTCGTAATGTGCCATGATGTCGCAGATTTCGTCGAACTTCTCGTACAAGAAGCTTTCCTTGTGATGCGCCAAGCACCACTGCGAGATGATGGATCCACCACGGGACACGATCCCGGTGACACGCTCTGCCGTCAGGTGGATGTGACGCAAGCGGATGCCGGCGTGGATGGTAAAGTAATCGACGCCCTGTTCGGCCTGTTCAATCAACGTATCGCGATAGATTTCCCAGGTCAGATCCTCTGCACGGTCAACTTTTTCCAATGCCTGGTAGATCGGCACGGTCCCAATCGGCACGGGAGAGTTACGGATGATCCATTCGCGAATGTTGTGGATATTCCGGCCCGTGGACAAGTCCATCACCGTGTCGGCACCCCAACGGATCGCCCATACCATTTTGTCGACTTCGTCTGCAACAGATGATGTCACGGCGGAGTTACCGATGTTGGCGTTGATCTTGACCAGGAAGTTTCGGCCAATCGCCATCGGTTCTGTTTCCGGGTGATTGACGTTGTTTGGAATGATCGCACGTCCACGACCGACTTCGTCACGAACGAATTCAGGTGTCACGACGTCGGGGATTTCTGCACCCCAACGTTCGGCTTCGGCTTTTAGTTTTGCGGCTTCTTCTGGGGAAACGTTGCGCAGCATGTTTTCGCGGATCGCGACGTATTCCATTTCTGGCGTGATGATGCCTTGGCGGGCATAGGCCAACTGCGAAACCGAATCGACCCCGGCTTTCGCACGACGTGGCTGGTTCGCGATTGGGAATTGTGGGACCAGTTTATCTTCACCGATGTTGCCGTTATCTTCGGGCTTCACTTCGCGAGCTTGATACAATTCGGTATCGCCGCGGTCTTCGATCCAACCTTCGCGGATACGAGGTAGGCCTGAATCGATATCGATCTCGGCATTCGGGTCGGTGTAAATGCCAGACGTGTCATATACGGTTAACGGCGGCTCATTGGCACTTTCGTGCGTATGAATGTTTCGCATAGGAACGCGAATACCGCCCAAGCGGTCGCCCTCGACGTAGATTTTTTCAGATGCCGGCAGCGGTCCATGCGTGACGTCTGCATTGGCTGGTTTACGAATAATGTTCATCCTGGGTCCTCCCATTCGATTGTGGAGACCCGGGACGGCTTCAGGACAGTGGAAAAACGTTGAACTCGGTTTCCGATCCCTACGCCGGTTTCACCCGGATCAGGTTCAACGGGTCACCACAGTGTTGTGTCGGTCATTTCAACACAACAGGTGGTATCTCAGCCCCCAAACCGGGGCTCCCCGCGGAATTACTACCGGACTCTGCGACTAGATCGACGTTGGGTCAAGAAAAAGTGAATTTCAGCTTTTTTCAAAAAATAGTGATTTTTTTTGATCTACGATGATCTGAATTCTTCGTGGGGGCGTACCTATTACAGATCGCGGCGGCCCAAGCCCCCCAATTGTCATCTCCCCCCCGGGTTGCCGAGATCTGTCTCGGGAGAGCCGTCGGATATTTTTCTGACGGCTCATTCGTTTCTGGCGCTCTTTTTCGATAATTGATATTATTTACGCAGGAGTTTCTGCGCGTGAGTTGGGTACATCGTCCTCTGCGTCAACAGGGCCCATTGTCGGCATTGCACCGCCCCCAAGATCGGCGTCGGTAATAATTTCCTCGCCCCATTCTTGAATAATGGCTTTTTGGGTTTTTCTGAGCTGTTCCAGGCGGCGTTCTGACATCACCTGAATGAATGACGCAATGACAGGTGGCAGGGATAAATACAGCATCCAACCCATGCCTGCCGCGCCGTACATCACGGCCAGGGTGAACACATCTGTAAGATAAGTTATGGCCTGACTAAGCGAATGGTCACCAAACCAAAGATCGAGCAGGTACGGAAATACACCACTGAAATTGAGACCACCCACGCAGAAGGTCGCAGATTTTTCATCTGTGCGGTCTATGATCCCAGCAACGAGGGCCGGTAGCATTGCAAACCCCAGAAATAGTACCGTCGGTAGGGCTACAATGAGTAACAGCGCGAAAATTGTGAGGCCCCAGAATATCAGTCTGAATTGCATCTGTGCCTCACAAGATCTCTGAGATGAAGACGATCGAAACAGCGATCATCGTCGTCATAATTGAAATCATGGCAGCTGTTTTTTGACCGGTTTTCTCTGCCTTCTCAGTTAATTCGGAGCCCGTTCCTTCGATCTCTTCAACTTCTAATGCACACGAAATGTACTCATCCAACGCATCAGAATATCCTTCTTGATCTTCTTGGCGCCTTTCTGCGTTGTCGATCAAGTCGAATAACTCTGGCAAACTGCCTTTTCGGACAAGGCGCGGAATTTCTCGCTCGATTTCGGCGCGCGTGTTGCGGCTGTGATAACCGTTAATCGCAGGGCCAAGCACGCCACCAACCCAACTGGCCAAGCCGTAAACTGGTTCAGCGCGTAATTTCCACTGTATAAACGCAAGAAGGCTTAACATGCCGATCACCGATGTCCCCTCCTTTGGGGATGCGAGCGCGCGCAGGTGAGGTTCGATGTCTTCGTTAAAACGTGCTGCGATGAATGCGATGATATGTCGATCTGCAGGTTTGGAGCGGCCATCAGCATTGTTGGCGGCTTGATCCAACGCTGGCAGCAGGTCCTCGATATCGATGACAGACTCCTCGATGACATATTCGCTCTGGCACGTAATCCCAGGATTCAATTCGTATAAGCAGCGTTCCAACCCATAGCCAGGGTCATTGATCCCCAACCAGCTTTTCAGTTGTGTGAACGAACGCGCGATATCGATGGTGTCCATGAAGGAACTGCGATTGCCAGTCCAGAACTGCCAAACATCCCTGTTTATCATCTCGGCCAAGTCCTGAACGTTGCCATTTCTGATCATTTCACTCGCCAGCATGGGGCCAAATCCATCCATGCAAATGGACAGACCCTTGTAACGAATGGGGCCAGAAGGATCCATGGCAGAGCACACGCGCGCGATCAAATGTTCGTCTGTTCCTTGATAATCGTCTTTGTGGAAGACCGCGTTATCGATGAAACCCTTTAGCGTTTCCGATAGTTCCTCAGCTTTTAGCGAACGCTTCAACCAGGCATGAAAGTTCTCGTCCTTTAGTGTTTGGACAGCATCAGGGATTTGGCGATTGAATGCGTGCGCCAATGTCCGCGCGTTCACATGGTCTCTGCCTCCGAACCTGAATGGCGTATCCCCTTTGCTGGCCGATTTTTTTTGCATCGGCGTCTGTTTCAGTCCGCTCAGCCACATTTCAACTTGGTCAATTGTCCAGCGGTCTTCTGGGCTATCGGAGAGTAAACCGCGAAGTGGTTCCTGAAGTGACATTGGGATTTTGGCATTACCACAGATGGTCGCGTAGCTACTGATGTTCAGGCGTTGAGATAAAAGATCTTCTCCTTTGATGCGATCGGTTGGATTGCGCCCGGTAATGATGACGACCAGCGTTGCACCAAGTGCAAACATATCATCAACCATGGTGCCTTCGCCGCGTCCGGCAGGGTTTGCGAGTGCGCGTTCAATCGGTTCAAAAATCGTCGGCTGGTCAAAGCCAGCAGGTGCCGAGACGCACTCGCCAAGCACGATGTCTTGGCACTCTTCATCCAAGAAAAATAAATTGTCAGGCCTGATATTGCGATGAATGATGCCTGCCGAGTGCGCATGACGTATGCCATCAATCAAGGGCTGAATAACTTTTCCTGGAATATCATACTCGGTCAGGCGCGGATTGCCTTTTTTGATTTGTTGAAGTGCAGGACCGCCAAGCGGGCGTTCAAAAATGATCACTGTGGTCCGGCGTTCCAATGTTGGCCAGAATACCGTCCCCCATTCCACAGTTTCGATTATTCCGGTGCCCGGGCTGGATTTGAGTCGGCGAATTTCTTTCGTGCGAATGGGAACACCGGGTGTGGTGATCAAAGCGAAGAGGTCGCGGGACAGATCACGACGATCCTCAACAGCAAAGGCTCGCGCATTGGGCGAGTCAAAAGCTGGTAACGGCTTACTGCCGTCGATTAAAAATCGATCACGAAGAATCGCTGATCCGCCTGGTGGCGGTTCGTTATCAGCGATTTCGTCCGCGTCCATTGGCGATTCTGCCATTTTCGCGTCCCACACTGTCCATGTCTACTCTGGCACCGCAGGCAACAGAGCAGGTTCGGCCATAAAGTTTCTCCTAGGCCCGGACCTATTGAATCGTGAAATTAAGAAAATCGCAAGCTTTTACTGGGCTTTAGCCACGGTATGGTTAATGTGAAATCGAAATAGTTTAGAAGTGAAAGTCGCGTTTATGCCCGATATGCCAATCATAAAAGATGTTCGATTAGCTCCTGTCGTTGTGCCGTTGGCGCGCCCCATGCGGACCGCATCCGGTGCGTTGCCTGACTGCGCGCTGGGCTTACTCGATATTGAAACCGATGCGGGCGTCACTGGACATTCGTATATATTTGCCTACACGCCACGCACGTTAAAGGCGTTGGAGGCATTGGCCAATGATGTCAAAGACATCGTTATTGGCAAGTCAATC
Source organism: Rhodospirillales bacterium (assembly GCA_965659695.1). GTDB lineage: Bacteria > Pseudomonadota > Alphaproteobacteria > Rhodospirillales > Casp-alpha2 > UBA4479. Next base: position 10,090 of record CBFHXC010000066.1, on the reverse strand, counting down.
GAACCTGAGAAGCGCTTTGCAGACTTTCAGGCTACGTTTCGGCTGCTGGGTATCCAGGGTTTATTGGGCATGGTCATCGCTGGGATTGATATGGCGCTTTGGGATGCGTTGGGCAAACTGCGGGATCAGCCAGTTTGCCAATTGTTGGGCGCAGAGCCCCGCGCGATTCAGGCGTATGATAGTTATGGCCTGCTGGATATAGAGGCGGATGCTTCTGCGCTTGAAACAACGTTGGGGAAGGGTTTCAAGGCGATTAAAATTAAACTGGGTGGCGGCGATCTATCAGAAGATATCGCACGCGTGGCATTTGCCCGTGACGTCGTGGGCCCAGATATCGAAATCATGGTTGATTACAACCAATCATTGGATGTCACAGGTGCCTTAGAGCGTATATCGGCGCTGGCGGAATTCGGTATCGCGTGGATTGAAGAACCTGTTCCCGCAGAAGATATCGCGGGCCATAAGGCCGTCAAAGATCATTCAGACATTCCTGTACAAACCGGCGAGAACTGGTGGTTCCCATCGGGTGCAACAAACGTGATTTCCAGCGATGCCAGTGATCTGATCATGCCAGACATCATGAAGATCGGTGGTTTTACGGGTTGGATGCCGGTCGCCGCGATGGCAACGGATAAAGGCCTTCAGCTCTCAAGCCATGCATTCGTCGAACAAAGTGCGCATGCTCTTGCTGCGACGCCGACGGCGCATTGGCTGGAATACTTGGATAAGGCGCGGCCCATTTTGGTCCACGGTTATGATGTGGTGGACGGCAATGTCACCGCGCGTGGTCCCGGCCTTGGAGTCGAATGGGACCACAGCGCCGTTGATCAATATCGGATCTAGTCTTCGAACGGATCGTGTACCAAAATTGTGTCGTCGCGTTCTGGGCTTGTCGAAAGCATCGCCACAGGTGCATCGATGAGTTCTTCGATCCGGCGGATGTACTTGATCGCGGTCGCTGGCAAGTCAGCCCAACTCCGGGCTCCTTGGGTGCTTTCTGACCAGCCTTCCATTGTTTCATAGATCGGCTTCACCAGGCCTTGGCGGACAGTAGAAGCCGGTAAGTGGTCGTATTTCTCGCCATTGATCTCATACCCAACACAGACATTTAGCTCTGGCTGGCCATCCAACACGTCAAGCTTGGTGAGTGCTATTCCCGTGATGCCATTCACTTTGACAGCTTGACGTACCAGCACCGCATCGAACCATCCGCAACGACGCGCGCGGCCGGTGACCGTGCCAAATTCTCGTCCGCGTTCCCCGAGTTCTTGACCAACATCGTTATTGAGCTCTGTTGGGAAAGGGCCAGACCCGACACGTGTGGTGTAGGCTTTGGTGATCCCAAGAACATAGTCGATGGCGCCGGGACCTTGTCCGCTGCCGATGGCCGCTTGGCCAGCGACGGTGTTGGAAGATGTCACGAATGGATACGTGCCATGATCGATATCCAACATCGTACCCTGCGCACCTTCGAATAGAATGCGCTGGCCCTTGCGGCGCATATTATCGAGGTCCTGCCAAACTGTCGCCATGTATGGCAGAAGCTGTGGTGCCATCTCGGCCAACTTATCGTGTAGTTCAGTGCTATCGACTTCGGGCATGCCGAGGCCGCGCAACAATGCGTTGTGATGAAATAGCAAAGTATCGATTTTGTCGGACAGCACGTCCATGTCGGCCAAATCGCCAACACGAATGGCGCGGCGTGCGGTTTTATCTTCGTACGCAGGGCCAATGCCGCGACCCGTTGTGCCGATCTTCGCTTTGCCTGCAGCTTTCTCGCGCGCCAAGTCCAGGTTCTGATGCAGAGGCAATATCAAAACGGCATTTTCAGCTATTTTGAGGTTATCCGGTCCGACTTCGACGCCCAATTCTCTGATTTTGCTGATTTCTGCCATCATTGCCCAAGGATCGATGACGACACCATTACCGATGATGGACAGTTTACCCTTACGAACAATTCCGGATGGAAGCATGCTCAATTTATAGGTCGTGCCATCGATCACAAGTGTATGTCCGGCGTTGTGACCACCCTGGAAGCGAACCACAACGTCTGCCCTTTCAGACAGCCAATCGACAATCTTCCCTTTTCCTTCGTCACCCCATTGAGAACCGACAACGACTACATTGGCCATGAGTATTTGATCCCTCTGAATATGCGCGGACTAAAGCGCTTCGATCTTTCCGTTTTGAAAAATATGCGTGCAGCCTTGATCTTTGGCTAATGATTTTTCCGCCTCGCCAAAACCTTGTCTGGTGCGAAACCCTTGGCTGCGTAGCTGCGCCAATTCACCACGGTTGGTTCCGAGCGGAACGTAAACTAATTCTGTGGATTTCGGGTTCGGGACAGCACGGAGAATGCTATCCAAGAACAATGTGAATCCTGTGGCGGGCTCCGATACCGCATTGTCGTCGTCGCCGCCGGCGATATATCGACCACCTGTTCCCAATTCACCACGAACACCTGGTGCAAAAATCGTAAACGTGACGCCGCAGTGATATTCGAACCCGCGATTTTCAGCAGCATCTAAAGTAAGGGCTATATCCGGAGCGGCTTGTTGAATAAAGGAAACCATACTGAGCAATGAGTCCCGCGCATCTGCCGCGTCGCCCGAAAGCGGGAGGGCTGCGATCTTATTAACTGCGGTTTTGGCAGTGCCTGTGGCCTCAAGCAGGGCGACAAACAGCGACTGCGCCTCAGCCCCCAGCTCTTTTGTTGATGTTTTGACTTCAGCGATGTCTTTGCGGTCCATTGCTTCACGGAGTTCTGCCGCGTCCGCCTCGGACACGTTCAAATCCGCCATGACATGTCGCACAATCATCGGCTGACATAGGTCGACTTTAATGTCGTTGATGCCCAGATCATTCAATGCTTCTAAGGCAGTCAGCACAGCTTCTGCATCTGCGGCGGGCGTGTCGATCCCAATGATTTCTGCACCCGCTTGGGTAAACTGGCGTTCTGGTCGTAACTGGATTCCGCGCACACGAAGCACCTCACCGGCATAACAAAGGCGAAGTGGCCGCGCCAAATGGGCTAAACGCGTTGTCGCCACACGCGCCGCCTGTGGCGTGATGTCCGCCCGGACACCCATCATGCGTTGAGAGACAGGGTCCATCACCCGAAAGGTCTGTGACGCCATTGCAGCACCCGGGCCTGCGAGCAGGCTGTCTTCAAATTCAACGAGGGGCGGTTGAATGCGATCAAAGCCGCGCGCGATGAATGCATTGACCAACGTCTCTCGCACATCGGACTCGATTGCAGCATCTGGTGCAAGTCGATCAGAAAGGCCTGCGGGCAGCAGCGCTTTATCTGTGGATGTGTTCATAAGATAGTGTCCTCAAGGCATAACGTCTGATCAACAGCGACGCCCGCGTTTCCTATCTTTTTTGGCTTAAAAGGGCAAGGCACCTGGCCTAATCAGGGGCGCAATTGTGAGATTTAACCTAACGACCAGTAATAGTCTGGTCGCGAACGGTTTTCCCGATATGCTCGACAATCGGTCTGACCATAGCGTTCTGAATGGCTGGATCGTCAGCACTGCCAATATTTGCAATGCCCCAACCTTGCCATAGGCGCTTACCATTCGTGCGATCTTCGATCGATGCATCGACTCGATACTGGCTCGGCGCGACTTGGGTCACACCCTTGTTTGGTTTTGGATTCAGCAAGCCACCGCGTTGATTGTCGAAGATATTCACCCGCACATCTGGTGCATCTGTGCCGGTATGATTGCCAGCATTGCCGATCTCGACCAGTCGATTCGGCCCGCCACCAGTCCATGTGCCCGACGTATCACGTGTCTCAAAACTCAAGATCAAGCGGGCATCATTAGCGATTGTGTACCCCTGAGACTTTAACTGATCTTCAAACTGCTTTTTCAAGCGTTTGTTGTCTTCAGAGTCATCGAATATTTCCACCATGACGGATTCACCAGATGGAATTGACTCATACGAGACAGCGTTCAGCATAATTTGCTGCGCGTGTGCAATGGTACTACTCAAGATGAGTGTGCCGAGAGCTAAACAGCTAAACCATTTAAAAACGCGCATTTCTTAACTCCTGAAGGGGATCAATCCCATCACGGCAGAGAATCATCTTCGACAGAGAGAGTCAATGAGACAGGTTGCAGCGCACAACAGTTTGCGTGACCTGAACTGGTTTGCGCGGCATATTGTGCACCCAAACAACAAGATCCGAAGCATATTCAGCCCATGAATACTGATATTGATGCCGCCTGGTCATTTCGACGTTATCAAGAAATCCTTCCCAGGTTGCCGACGGCGATATTTCCAACTGAGAGCCAACAAGCTGAGAATTTAGCCAAGTTGGCAGATCAGTTCGACACCTTTGTTTTCGACGCTTTCGGTGTCCTAAACGTGGGCGAGATGACGATTCCGTCTGCAATACTGCGCGTATCGACACTACGTGACATGGGAAAGCAGGTGCGCGTGCTGACCAATGCTGCGAGCCTGCCTCCACTATTAGCGCAAAATAAATTTGAGAAGCTAGGTTACGATTTCACAGCAAATGAGATCATCCCAAGCCGACAGGCGTTAATTGAAAACCTGAAGGAGCGGAAGTTCTCCGGTCCGTGTGGATGTATCGCAATGGCAGGTGCGCCGCTTGACGATCTACCCTGTGATGCGGTTCCGTTTGATGCGACGAAAGACGATTATGCGGCCATCATTTTTTTGAGCTCTGCCAACTGGGATCTTGGAAAAAACAGCGTTCTTAGCGAGTGGATGCAAAACCACAAGGTTCCTTTTTTGATCGGAAACCCCGATCTTGTGGCGCCTCGGAACGACGACTTTTCGATGGAGCCAGGTGCATATGCCCATGACATCGCTGACATTTCGGCGGGAGACCCAGAATTTTTTGGAAAACCGTTTGGCAATGCGTTCGAAGCTGCAGTTGCGTCTCTACAATCAGACATACCACGAGAGAGGATTCTGATGGTGGGTGATACACTGCATACTGATATTCTCGGTGGTGCGGCTGCTGAGTTTAAAACCTGCCTTGTTACGGGGCATGGTGTGTTGCGCGACCTTGATCATCACGCGTGCATTGAAGAATCCGGGATTGTGCCCGATTTTATCGTCCCCACCATTTAATCGGGGCTTATATACTCTTTTCAAACAGGCACACACCAAAGATGTCGAATGAAAGCACACAACAGCTGGGGTTTCTGCGGGGCACGAGGAGACTGCCAAAGCGGCAATCGAAATTCTTGATGCTGGCGGTAACGCGTTCGACGCCGCGATTGCAGGTTTCTTAGCGGCGTGTGTTGCGGAACCCGTATTGGCATCGTTGGGTGGTGGTGGTTTTTTGATGGCCCACACGCCTGATGGCCAATCCAAGATTTTTGATTTCTTTACCCAAACGCCTGCGGCGCCAGCGTCGCAAGATGATGTCGATTTTCATGCGATCGTTGCAGATTTTGGGACGGCTCAACAGGAGTTCCACATTGGTCTGGGGGCTGTTGCCACACCAGGTGCTATCGCAGGTATTTTTGCGGTTCACGATAAACTGGGCCGATTGCCGATGCCGGAAATCGTTAAGCCAGCAGCGCGACTGGCAAAATCAGGCCTGACCATCAATGATTTTCAGGCGTATTTGCTGACTGTTGTTGAGCCGATTTATGTAGAGACCCGAGAGGCCCGGGCACAATACTGTAAAACGCCCACCACCGATGGTAAGGCGGGAATCAAAGCTTCTGGAGACGTGCTTGAGTTTCCAGAACTCAGCGATTTTTTGGAGACACTGGCGATTGAAGGCTCTGACCTTTTTTATAAGGGCGAGGTCGCTGATCAGATCGATCAATTTGCAGGCTGCACAATTACAAAATCTGATTTGTCCCGGTACCGGGTCGTTGAACGTGATCCTGTAACCTCATCTCTCAGGGACTACACTGTGTCAATTAATCCGCCGCCTGCCATCGGCGGTGCATTGATTACGCTGGCACTATCCATTTTGGATGAAAGAATGCCTATTTCGGCAACGTTCGGATCGGTAGCTTATACCCGCACATTGGTTTCAATCATTGACGCCTGTAACCAGGCCAGGGTCAAAAGCGGTATAGATTTGGCCCCGGTCCGGGGCGCAGAGATATTGAAGCAAGTGGCATCGCACCCGCCGTCATACCGGGACACCACGCATATCAGCGTCGCTGATGACGAAGGTAATGTGGTGGCGATGACGGTGTCGAATGGAGAAGGCTGCGGCAGCATCATTCCTGGCACGGGTATCATGTTAAATTACATGCTTGGCGAAGAAGACTTGAACGCCGCTGGGTTTTTCAATTGGCCTTTGGATACGCGGATGTCCTCGATGATGTCGCCGGGTGTGATCATATCGCCCAAGGGAGATGTAACTGGGTTTGGATCAGGCGGATCGAACCGGATCCGATCGGCGATTACTCAATTCATTGCCAACCTCTCGATTTTTGAGATGGACTTAATGGCTGCTGTCAAATCGCCGAGGCTCCATCTGGAAGGTGGAAAGCTGGATATCGAACCCGATTTTGGTGATGACGTCATACAGGCGCTTACGGCTGAGTATGCGAATACAACCGTGTGGCCGGCCCCTAATATGTTCTTTGGTGGTGTGCACGCCATACAGCGCCGAAGTAACGAATCTGTCGCGGGGGCGGCCGATCATCGAAGAGGCGGCGTCTTTATTCCGCTTTAGACGGCGTCAACGACGGTAAAGATGGATGGATTGGCGATTTTGGGACACGCCTGATGTCGGCGGTGATGAAAGCCAACATGAACTGTACACCCAAGATCAGGGACACGGCTGCGATAATCCCGGTTCCTGCCGTTGCTGGGACCCCAGTGTCGACACTGCGCCACCAATGGTATCCGCCAAAAAGCACCCCAAACAAAAACAGTAATTTTCCAAAAATTAGCTCCAGCGTAGCGATGCCTGGATCGCGTACGAAGTAGGTATCGAAAATTCGCCGATATGAATTTCGAATGTTTCCGATTAAGAAGCTCATAAAAACGCGGCGAATGCTCAAACTGCTCTCTTCGGTGCCATACTTGGCTTGCATCGGCACATCGTTAACAACCGCATTTAGGCCACCCAACCGGTGCAGCAAATCAGATTCAAAGAAATACCCGGTCGCGATTTCGTCATCGACCAGTTCTTTTGCGACCCTTGCATGGATGGCGGTGAAGCCATTTGTTGGGTCCATGATCGTCCAATAGCCGCTAGAGACTTTGGTCATGAAGGTCAGCGCGATATTACCAAACAATCTGACCATAGGCATGCCGCGGGTTGCATCTGCCCTGTGAAGCCGGTTGCCCTTTGCGTAATCAGCGATGCCAAATTCAATAGGGGCAATAATTTGCGGGATGAGCGCTGGGTCCATTTGGCCATCCCCGTCGAGCTTTACGATGATGTCCGCACCTGCATCGATGGCTTGGCGATATCCTGCCAGGGTGGCACCGCCAACGCCCATGTTTTTCGAATTTCGAGACACTGTGATACGCGGGTCATTAGTATGCTCTTTGACAAAATCACCGGTATTGTCTGGACATGCATCATCAACGACAAATATCCATTGTGCGATAGGGCCAATCTGGGACAGCACATCAAGGATTTGTTCCTGCTCTTTATAGCAGGGCACGACAATAGCCACACGCTTCGAGTTTTCAATGCCATCGGTTAACTTCGCAGGGGTCATTCACATATCCTGTAAGGCTAAAGCACCATAAATCACTGAATGATTCGGCTGCAAGCATTTGCCGAGTGCGAACGGCATTTGAAATCTTAGAATCAGGCACTCGCATTGCTTTTAATTTCCCGATAGTATGCCGCTAATTGGTCAGCGCTAAGCTGGCATTAGAATGTGCTTTATGTGCTCGGGGGTTATCGTGTCAGGGAACGATGCAACTTCATTGTAAGACATTCGTATTTTGGATGGCGTCAGTGCCGAAGAATTGGCTGATATGGAAAAAGCCTGCTCTTGGCGCCGTTATTCAGATCACGAACAAATTATTGATCGCCAAAGCGACTCGACCGATGTCTACTTCATTGTTGATGGCCGGGTGCGGATCGTCAATTATTCATTGGCAGGCAAAGAGTCACGCTCAAAGACTTAAATCCAGGCAGCCATTTTGGTGAACTTTCTGCGCTGGATGGCCAGCCACGATCGGCTAGTGTGATGTCCTTGGAGAGCAGTTTAATTGCGGCGTTGCCGCAAGATCGCTTTGTGAAATTGCTGCAAAATAATCCCGAGATATCTTTTCGCGTGCTACGCGCGTTGGCGGGTATTATCAGAAATTCAACGGATCGAATTATGGATCTGAGCACCCTTGCTGCGAACAACAGAGTGCAAGCCGACTTGTTACGCCAAGCGCGTAGCGGGCTGATGGGTGAAAACCAAGCCGAAATTCGACCGATCCTTGTTCATGGCGATATCGCCAGCCGAGTGTCCACCACGCGTGAAACGGTGGCCCGTGTACTTAGCGATCTGGCACGCAAAGGCATTGTCGAACGCAAAAAGACTGGCCTGTTGATTAAAGATCTCGCCCAGTTGCGAGAGATGGTCGAAGAAGTTCGTGGCGAGTAATTTGCTATAATCTGCAAAGCGTGAGCGCCGTCACATCGCAATGACCTATTTTTGAATATATTCCGTGTATCCCTGGGCACCGATGCAAGTAAGCGGAGGAAACACGGATGACAACATTTAAGGCATTTTGTTTAGCTTTAACGCTGATGGTCCTCACCGTGGCCATGGGGGCGCATTCGAATATGGTTTGGATGCCCTGAAAAACGCAAAATTGGTCAGGATTTTGAGGCGATATTAAGGTGGTTGTATAGCCCGCTATTTGGGCTAAAGATAGGTCCGGCGTTGGACACACCTTAGTTTGACTCGATCATTGGAATATCTCATTCTTTGCGCTTATGGGGAGATGGTCATCATTTGTAGGTGCCGGTCCCTGCCCGCTATGGCGGTGAGGATAAGATTAAATGGCTAAGAAAATTTTGATCGTTGAAGACAACGATTTGAACATGAAATTGTTCAATGACTTACTGCAAGCGCACGGCTATGAAACAGTACAAACTGTGGATGGGCGCGATGCGCTCAAGCTGGTGCGTGAACATTCCCCAGATTTGATCCTGATGGATATACAGTTGGCAGAGATTTCTGGCCTGGAAGTGACCAAAATGATCAAGGCTGATGACGACCTGAAAGATATTCCTGTCATCGCTGTTACGGCATTTGCGATGAAGGGTGACGAAGAGAAAATTCGTGAAGGCGGTTGCGAGGGTTATATCGCGAAGCCGATTTCGGTCCCGCATTTCTTGGAAACAGTACAAAAGTTCTTGGCTGATTGACGGCTCCCCGGCCCGCTTTTATCCGAAAATACGTTCTTTCCTGATTTCAATTAGCTAATTCAAAACAGCAAAAAACGCGCCACTGAAACAGGACGCGTTATGTATTTTCGACAACCGAAGTTGTCAAAAATCAACTATTTGATTTTAGCTTCCTTAAACAGTACGTGCTTACGAACAACGGGGTCGTATTTGCGAACCTGAAGTTTCTCTGTCGAGTTTCTAGGGTTTTTCTTTGTGACATAGAAATACCCGGTGTCGGCAGTGCTCACGAGCCGAATTTGAACGGTTGCTGACTTGGCCATAACTCTTAGTCCCAATTAATAAAATACGTTCCAAACATGGAGAGCGCGAACAATACTCATGGCGCTGACCAAGTCAAGTGTGTTTCAGCTTAGGTCAGAACCTAGTCTAGTTGATCGCTTCGGCTGTAGCCGTGGTTTGTCGAAGCGCCTTTTGATGCGCAGCGCCATCGAGAATTAATCGTTTGGCAATTTCGACGTCCAGGCCGCCGCGGCGAACCTCTGGAGGACAGTTTTCTCGTAGGTTACGGCGTTCATCTTTGCTGAGAAAAGCACGTTTCCGCCATATTGAGGAATACTCAGGTTCTGGTGCCCCCAACGACGCCTCAATAATCCCCGCTGCCTGGGACAGTTTCTCTTTTCCGCTTGTGCAAACGGTGGGGACTACACCCATCCCATGAAGATAATAGCCACTGGGCGCGACAAACCGCGACCATGTGAGAGTAAT
>CBFHXC010000065.1:0-15645 GCA_965659695.1 Rhodospirillales bacterium | reverse complement strand
CACTATTTCTTCGGCTGTCGGACGTTTGTTACCCATATCTGACCCTCCGTTTTCATTACTTTAACGTCGGACCACATCATTGGGGGAGGCTCAAAAGACTGTCCTGGCACATCGGCACCAAACGTATTCTCGACGACGTCAGTTTGACTCTTGAGCAGGGAAAAGTTACCGCGATCTTAGGGCCGAACGGCTCTGGCAAGTCAACGCTGATGAAGTGCCTGACCGGCTTACATCCTTTGCAGCAGGGCGAGGTACGCCTCGATGGTCAGCCATTGTCTGCTTTTGGATTCGATGATTTAGCACGCCGTCGTGGATATCTGGCACAAGGACACGGCATCGATTTCCCGTTTACAGCGATGGAAGTAGTGATGCTGGGCCGCCACCCTCATATGGATACAGGCCAAAAAGGGAATGACCATAAAGGCGCAAGGTTGGCACTAGAGCGAACGGATACCTGGCATCTCCGAGAGCGGCTGTTCCCAACTCTTTCAGGTGGTGAACAACAAAGAGTTCAAATTGCTCGCGTTTTGGCTCAAGTGCAGGATCTTGATGGGGCTTGTTTGTTTCTAGATGAACCGACGTCTGCGCTTGATCTCAAACATCAGTTCATGGTTGTCGGTATCCTCGCCAAACTTGCGCGTGAACAGCATTTGGCGATCTGCGTTATTTTGCACGACATCCAGTTGGCAAAACGTTTTGCGGATCAGGTTGCGCTGCTCAAAAATGGACGGCTATACGCAACCGGACCAGCCATAGATGTTCTAAATAGCAACAATGTGGCGGCGCTTTATGAAATACCAGAGGTTCTTGCACGCGATATAGTGACTGTCTCCGCCTGAGAAGCGTTGTTTCTCTATCCAATTATCTCAATTGGAAACATACCTCCCTGGATCAGTAGGATAGGGCGTTGCTAGAGTCTTGAGGGACTTGAAAAAAGTTGCTGGGGACCTAGGGCCGGCCGCCGCGTCGCCAGCCAATGGACAGCAACAAAAAAAACCGCTCAATGAGCGGGTTTCTCTGTTGGCTGGGGTGCTAGGAAACGCAGCCAGTTTTCCAAAAATCAGTATATTCAATGCGTTCTCAGCGCCGAAAATCGCCTGTGTAACCACCGTGTGTAAACATTTCTTAGACAGTTACTAGGTTGGATCATTAACCACAACGCATGTCGTCAATTTAGGAATAGCCGAATTAAAAGTTTTAAGCTGTCACAAAGAATAAATCGACCAGCGTATTTTTTGTGTCACTGCGCCGGAATATGACCTCTTCGTGGGTGGCGTTGATCTCGTTAATGCTGACGCGCCGCGCACCGTCTTGCCGGGTCGTGCCATGTCGCCACATGAACCCAACGCCAAGGCCGTTGGCCACAGCTTCGAACACTTCACTGCCGGTTTCCAGGAATAGTACCGGACGGATGTTGATGTCCGCCTTTCGGAGTGCGGCATCGACCACGCGCTGAGTGGCAGATCCTTTTTTCTGAAAGATCAGATTTTCATTTGCCAGTTCCGAAATGCTAATACTGGGCATCGAAGCGAGACGATGTCCCAGCGGAAACAGCGCGACTACGTCCTGTTTTAGATATGTTTGGCTGGTGAAACGGCCATCTTTGGGCACATTTGGCAACACGCCGATATCGACACGTTGATCTAACACGGCATCGATGATCTCAGCGTGCATGGCGTAATCAACTTCGACTTGAATCTTGGGAAAACGTTTTTGAAATGCGCCGATGATTGAAATGCCCGGCATCAGACTACCGAGTCCAATGCGCAGCATGCCAGCTTCAATTTTTTCGCCCCGACTTAGAATATGAGAGGCGTCGTCCTCCAAGCGCTGAATCCCGGCTGTGATATCGGCCAGTTCTAGGCACAAATCGGTTGGCACTAATCGCCGTCCACGTTTTTGAAATAGCGATACGCCATATGCGCGTTCTAAGTCCTGAATGGCTTGGCTGATCGCGGGCTGACTCAGACCCAGTTTCCGTGCTGCGGCAGAATAACTGCCTTCATCCAGAACGGCATTCAACGCGCGCACGCGAGAAGAAGTTAATGACATTTCGGTGACTCCTATTGCCAACCGTTATCTAACCCATAAGCGTTACCTTTATGTGTCATGGAGAAGAAAAGAATCGGCTGTAGGTTCGCGCCAACTCAAAAGGGGCGCTGCATGGCCGATATCAAACTTAAGAGCATCACAAAGTCATTCGGCGCCACAACCGTTCTGACAGGTATCGATCTGGATATTGTGAACGGTGAGTTTCTGACATTGGTTGGACCCAGCGGGTGTGGAAAGTCGACGTTGCTGCGGATCATCGCTGGATTGGAGATGCAATCGAGTGGCGATGTCGAAATTGATGGTACCGAGGTCAACCGCGTTCGTGCCAGCAAACGCGATCTGGCGATGGTGTTTCAATCTTATGCGCTTTATCCGCATTTAACCGTGCGCAAAAACATGATTACGCCGTTGATGTTAAGAGATTTGAGCTTTTGGCAGCGTTTTCCCGTTGTTGGGCATCTGATGCCAGGTCGCAAAAGCAAGGCGAACAGGATCGATGCGACGGTAGACGAGACGGCGGCAACCCTTCAGATCGAACACTTGATGCATCGTAAGCCGGGGCAACTGTCCGGGGGGCAGCGTCAGCGCGTGGCGCTGGGTCGCGCCATGGTGCGGAAACCAGTTGCGTTCTTAATGGACGAGCCACTATCAAATCTGGATGCTGCGCTACGTGTGCATATGCGTGCTGAACTGGCAGAGTTGCATCGATCGTTATCCACGACATTTGTATATGTGACCCACGATCAAGCCGAGGCACTGACCATGTCAGATCGCATGGCGGTCATGATGGACGGGCAAATATTGCAATTGGGCGCACCGGATGAAGTGTACCACAACCCAATTGACCTGCGGGTCGCGGAATTCGTGGGCAGCCCCAAAATCAATTTACTGCCGGGACAAGTCGATGGAACCGGGCGCGTGTCAGTCCTGGGCACATCGTTGCGCCGCCGCATTTCCGAAACCAACACATCTGTCACCATCGGTGTGCGACCAGAGCATCTGCAGATCGTCACGTCGCGATCCGAAAATGATGTTTGGCCATTTCGGGTCACGCACAAAGAAAACATGGGTGCCGATTTTTATCTGCACGGTGAATTCAATGGGTCCGGGTATCGCGGCATTGCGCGGGCGCGACCCGATGATGTTGCTGATATCTCGTTGGGGCAGGAAATCCTGTTGAAGGAAAAACCGAGTGCAGCAATGGCCTTTGCCGAGTCTGGTCCCCGCATTCAGTTTGTCGAGGGTTCATAGATGGCGGCCCATAAAACTGCTGCGGGATATTGGTTCGTTTTACCAGCGATCTTTTTGATGATTCTGATCTTGATTGCACCCGTTTTTGTGGCGGCGGTTCTATCGTTCACCGACTATTCACTGGGGAACCCTGGATTCGATTGGGTCGGTCTCAAGAACTATGACCGTATGGTCAGTCGATCCACCTACATCAAAATGTTCTGGGCTACCGGCATGTATGTCTTTGTTGTCGTGCCTGTTTCGATTGGGTTGGGCCTGGGCGCGGCGCTGCTCATCAACTCGGTCAAACGGTTCGGTGACTTTTACAAGACCATCTATTTTCTGCCCGTGATGGCAGCGTTGTTGGCGATGGCGATTGTCTGGGAATTTTCACTCCACCCCACACTCGGCGTCGTCAACAAAACGCTGGCTGCAGGATGTGGGACAGCGGTTGAAGCCTTCTTCAGCTTCGGTTGGTTGCCATGGGTCGATGGTGCGAAAAGTTGGTACACGACCAGTTGCGCGGGAAACTTCCCGCTTTGGTTTGGCGATAAGACCTACACCATGTGGACATTATGTTTCATCGGCATCTGGCAGGCGTTCGGCTTCAACATGGTGCTGTATCTTGCAGGCCTCACATCTGTACCGCGTGAATTATACCAGGCGGCCGAAATGGATGGCGCAGAGAGTGCTTGGGACCAGTTCCGTCTGGTCACATGGCCGATGCTGGGACCCACGACAGTCTTCGTCGTGACGATTTCAACGATTAGATCATTCCAGGTTTTCGATACGGTTGAGGCCATCACCCTCGGCGGACCAGCAAAATCATCCTACGTGATGATGTACGCCATTTACGAAAAAGCCATTCAGCAAAATCTGATGGGCATGGGGTCTGCGATCACCGTGGTGTTCCTGATCTTTGTCCTGATCCTGACCATGGTGCAGCGCTATCTGGTTGAAAAACGGGTGCACTACTCATGATCGGATCAACCAACCGTAGTGAACTCCTGAAGCATCTGGTCCTGATTTTAGGCGCACTGATCGTGATCTTGCCGTTCTATGTGATGGTCAGTAATTCGTTGAAGTCACCCCGCGAGATCGAGACCAACACTGGCGGATTTTTTGGTGCCCAAGAGCAGATGGTCAACGAATACTGCGTGAAGCTTGGTAATCCACGCGCAGAATGCATGGAAACGCCGGTCATCTTCAATTATTCAGAAGCGTTCAAAAAAGCGCCTTTGCTGCTGTATCTGATGAACGGCGTCATCGTTACGGTTTCTATATTTTTAATCCAAGTGATCATCGCGCTGCCGTGTGCGTATGCATTGGCGAAGCTCAGATTCTGGGGCCGTGATGCCGTGTTCACGATGGTGCTGTTTTGCCTGCTAATCCCAGTCCATGCCATCGCGCTGCCGATTTATATCATGCTGGCGAAGATCGGCCTGACCAACACCTATGCGTCGCTGATTATCCCGTGGACGATTTCTGTGTTTGGCATATTTTTGATGCGTCAGTTCTTTATGACCGTGCCCGACGATCTGATTGATGCCGCGCGCATGGACGGCATGGGCGAGTTTTCAATTATCTGGCGAGTGATGTTGCCGACGGCCATCCCGGCACTTCTGGCCTTTGCGATCTTTTCTATCGTTGCCCATTGGAACGATTACTTCTGGCCGCGCATCGCGATCACCGGGGATCGCAGCCTGTACACGCCGCCGCTGGGACTCCGTGAATTTAAGGGGGATGCCGACGGCTCCATCTGGGGGCCGATGATGGCGACGGCGACGATTATCGTCACACCATTGATCATTGCATTCCTGCTCGCGCAACGCCGGTTCATCGAAGGGATCACCCTGACCGGCATGAAATAGCCGCCCCCAAGCGGTTAAACAGACCTCTTCGAAAGGGGTTGAAACCAGGGACGGTTTTAAACCAGCCGTCACATAACGTAACTGAGGAGAAGTGAGATGAACAAAATTTTATCCATGGCTGCCGGGGTTGTGTTGCTTGCAACGCCCGCCGCTGCTGTCGAAATCGAAGTGGCATATCCGTATAGTCACCTGTTCGATGTGACGTACGAAAAGATCATGAAGGATTTCGAGAAAGATCATCCGAACATCAAAGTGAAATTCCGTGCGACATATGAAAACTATGAAGATGGTACCAATACGATTTTGCGTGAATCTGTCGCTGGCAACTTGCCGGACGTGACCATGCAGGGCCTGAATCGTCAGCAGATTTTCGTTGAAAAAGGGATCGCCAAGTCATTGGAACCCTTCATCGCCAAAGAAGCTGACTTTGAAAAAGACGGTTATCACCAGGCGATGTTGAAACTGTCGACCTTCAACGATCAGGTCTATGGTTTGCCATTCTCCGTTTCACTGCCAGTTGGCTATTACAACATGGATCTGGTCAAAAAATCCGGTTCCGACAAACTACCAACCACATGGGGCGAAGTCATTGAGCTTTGCAAAACCATGAAAGCCAACGGTGTAAAGAACCCTGTATTCTGGGGCTGGAATATCACCGGCAACTGGTTCATGCAGGCATTGTTGTGGTCGCAAGACACGCCGATCGTCAAAGGCAACGAAGTCAACTTTGATGGCAAAGCGGGCTTGGTTGCCCTTGAAACCATGCGCGATATTTTCCGTGGATGCGAAATGCAGAACCTGTCCTGGAAAGATGCGCTGGCTTCATTCTCAGCGGGTGAAATCGGCATGATGTTCTGGTCGACGTCTGCGCTGGGTGCTGTTGAGCGTGCCAAGGGTGACTTTGAGCTAAAAACAAATGAGTTCCCCGGTATCAACGGTGCGCCACAAGGTCTGCCAGCTGGTGGTAACGCTGCGTTGTTGGTTTCTCAGTCCGAGGACCCAGAGCGCCTTCAAGCTGCTTGGACGTTCCTGAAATACATCACGTCCGGTAAGGGTGCCGCTGCGGTTGCAGAGACCACGGGCTACATGCCGCCAAACAAAGCGGCCAACGAAATCATTTTGGCAGATTTCTATAAGCGGAACCCAAACAAGGAAACCGCCGTGCGTCAGCTGCCATTGCTTCGTGATTGGTTGGCATATCCTGGTGACAACGGTTTGGCTGTCACGCAAGTCATCTATGACTCCATCGAAGGAATCGTGATCGGTGATAGCGACGATATGAAAGCCGTCCAAGAAGAGTTGGTCGAAGAAGTCACAGAATTGCTGCCGAAGAAGTAGCGCTTACGAGTGGGAGAGGGTCTGATACAGCCCTCTCCCATTCATTTCTGAATTTGAATTTGTGAATTTTTTTGGGTGGAGACAGCAAGATGAAAATCATTCATTTAACAGACACGCATTTTGTACCCGAAGGCAAAGAGCTTTATGGCCGTGACCCAAGTGTTGCTCTCCACAAAGCCATCCAGGACATCAATTTAAATCACAGTGATGCCGTGATGATGGTCATCACTGGCGATTTGACCCACTGGGGCGAACCGGATGCATTCAGCCATCTTCGGCGTACTTTGGAAAACCTCAGCATCCCCGTCCGTTTGTTGGTGGGCAATCATGACAAACGCGAGATTTTCGCCGAGACCTTTCCCAATCAATTGTTGGATAAGAACGGTTTCGTTCAATCCAAGGTGCAGACATCAGTTGGCGCGTTCTTGTTGCTCGACACAAACCTCGAAGGAACGCACGCTGGTCACTATTGCGATGATCGGTTGGCATGGCTTAGCGATATGTTGGAAGATGGCAGCACGGATTCAGTGTTCATGTTCATGCATCATCCCCCATTCAATACTGGGCTGGCGCCGATGGACAGAATTGGTCTGCAACAGCAAGAAGCATTCCGCGAGGTTGTTGAACCCCATCGTGACCGCATCCGTCATTTGTTTTTCGGACATGTGCATCGCCCGATTGCCGGCAGTTGGCTCGGTATTCCGACCAGCACCATTCGTGCGATGAACCATCAGGTTTGGTTTGATATGACTGCGGATGTATTGCCCGGCAGTTTTGAGCCACCGGCCTATGCCGTGGTTATGATTGATGACGACACCGTTGTCGTGCACATGCACGACTTCATGGATCAAAGCGAAAGATTTGCCATGGGCGATAGCCCCTGGGACGATTGGTCCCGGCGTGAAGCGCATCCATAAAGGCGTGACATAAAGCGGTTAGCGAATCATGGAGGCACTGAATTCGCAATTATCCCTTTTTGAATCATGGGTATTAGAGCTCTGATTTTTATTGATAATTTTTCAAAATTTTGAAAAATGACATGATTCTGCAATACTTCAGTCATGAAACTGAAGTATTCAATTCTGGCAATTTGTCTATTCGGTACAGCATTCGCCGCGCCCTCGTCTGCAGCTGTTGACCCACACATTCGACTGGTGCCTGAACAGACCGGCTGTAACTTGAGCCCAAACCAGTCGGCCACCCTCAAAGTTTCATGGGATAAACTGGCCCGACGGTTTTATTACGCCTCGATGGAGGCGATGGAAGACCCCGATCATTTTCTGGTCGTTAGAGACGAAGTCCAAGCCGAGGTGCGGAAGCTCCGCCTGGAATTCGGTCGCCATTGTGTGAAGTCGATAGGCTTAAGCACCCGGCGCTTTCTTCTTAGCTCAGATGAAGCAAAAAAACCCGCTCAATGAGCGGGTTTTTTTGTTGGCTGGGGTGCTAGGATTCGAACCTAGGAGTGCTGATACCAAAAACCAGTGCGTTAGACCACTTCGCCACACCCCAACAGTGCGTTAACAGTCTGTGCCGTTAAGCGAGCCGAAAATAGTCGAAGCGAACCCGCTCGGCAAGCCCGGAACCAGCAAAAAGCAGAGAAATTCTTATGCCCCTTATGGGCCAAATGTTGTGGCCGTCGTCCACCAGTCCGGATGGTCCGTTTTGAGCCGCGTGGCCGCCGTCCGGGCGGCCTCTGCGTTCGGGAAAAGTCCAAAGCATGTGGCCCCGCTGCCAGACATTCGGGCAAGTTGCACACCATCAAGGTCCGCGAGTGCATTCAAGACATCTGCGATCATGGGACTGAGGGACATCGCGGGTGGTTGCAGATCATTTCGGGTGTGGCCGAGGCGTTCGGCCAACGTTGCCCCCGGGCACGCGCCCCAATCAACTCCGGGTGAGAAGTCACCAGTCCGGGCCTTAAACACGGTCGGGGTGGAGACCCCGACGCCTGGGTTCACCAGCACGGCATGGGTGGGCGGGCAATCCTCGATGTCGGTGAAATTCTCGCCAATTCCGCGCATGATGGTGCTGCGCCCGCGCAAGCATACTGGGACATCTGCACCGAGGGACAACGCCAAATCCAGCACGGCGTGGCTGGTGGGGTCGATATCCCACAATTGGCAAAGCCCACGCAGCGCAGCCGCCGCATCGGCAGATCCGCCGCCGATTCCGCTGGCGACGGGCAGATTTTTGGTCAATGTGATGTGTACGCCTGCCCGGACATCGTGCGCATCCTGCAATGCCACCGCCGCCCGCATGATCAGGTTTTCCGTAGGATCGGGCAGGGTATTACCGAATGGCCCCGTATGATCAAGTGTCAGGGTGTTTGACGGCGCAATCGTAATTTGGTCACCGACATCAGCGAACACGACGAGACTATCGAGCAGATGATACCCGTCTTCGCGTTGTCCCGTGACGTGGAGGTAGAGATTGACCTTGGCCGGTGCGAATTCGTGGATCTGCGGTATTGGGGGTGGTTCAGCCGCCATCCGTCGTCGACTTCGTGACCGCATCGGCGCTATCGACCAAGCCGTGCTTCAGCTTTTGTTCGATTTCTTCGCGCAGTTCCGGTTCAGGATCTGAAATGAGTGCGTGATTCCATTGAAACGTAGCTTCGAGTTTACGGCCAACACGCCAATAGGCATCGCCCAGATGATCGTTGATGATGGGGTCTTCCGGGCGCAGTTCAACGGCGCGCTCCAATTCTGGGACAGCCTCTTCATAACGACCCAGTTTGTAATACACCCAGCCCAAGCTATCGGTGATGTAACCGTCGTGAGGGCGCTTTTTGACGGCTGTTTTGATCATTTCAAGTGCGCGGTCCAGATGCAGGCCTTTTTCAACCCAGGAATAGCCCAGATAATTGAGGACCAAGGGTTGATCGGGATAGAGTTCTAACGCTTTTAGGAAATCGGCTTCGGCACGTTCCCATCTTTTGGCACGCTCCATCACAATGCCGCGGGTATATAAAATCTGCCAATGGCGTGGTTCCAGTTCGCCCATCCGCTCCACCGCGAGGTCATAAGCCTCGGCGGCTTTATCCCACTTTTCCATGCGCCGATAGACATCACCCAAATTGGATTTAGGGCGTGGGTCTTCGGGGCGGGCAGCGGCGGCAGCCAGAAGAACCTCGACCGCTTCTTCTTCGCGCTCAATCTGATCTAGGTTATTGGCGATGCGGATTTTTGATGTTGGGCCGAACGGGCTGTCATCTGGCAGGCGCTTATACATTTCAATTGCGTCGGCATATCGATCCAATTGTTCCAATATGCCGCCCAGCACGTACTGCATCATCGGAAATTCGGGACGAATATAAAGTGCCAATTGTCCGAGCACTAAAGATGTCTCATAGCCGCCTTGACGGTTCAGCGAAGACGCGATGCCAAATAGGGCTTCGGCCACACCATCCTGAGGGTTCTTGATCAATTGTGGCGGGGTGCCGCCTTCGGCGACGCGGGCCAAGTCCTGTTCGACGAATTGTGAATTCGGTTGCTCTTGAAGATACAATTCATAGGCGGCTTTGGCCTCTGTGAATTTGCCCTGGCGCTCATACAATGTGCCCAAAATCCTGGCGCTTCGAAGTGATGCGCCGGCGTCATCTTCGGCGACACTTAGATAATATGTTTCGGCAGCCGCCAGTTTATCGCTAAGTTCATTCATCAGGCCCGCGTGCAAATCATGCAGCGCCCGTGCACCACCCAATTCACGAAGCGGTTTCAGCTCTTCTAAGCCGGCCTCTAATCCAGATTGCGCATAGGCCGCCCAGCCCAGCATTGCGGGTTTTGTGAAACTGTTTAGCCCGGTGCCATCCATGGTCGACATGCGGTCTTCGACCTTGGCCCATTCACCGGCTTTGGCGTCACGAAGTGCCAGGGCCAGATTTGAAATGGGTCCCTTTTGTTCCAGCGAAACATACTTTTCCGCCAGTTCCATGGCCCGGTTGATATCCGCATTCATGACCGCGTACAGAAACGCACGGCGTATTAAGTTTGGATCATCGGAGTCCTGTTCCAGCGCCTTGCCCCAAAATTTGGCAGCGGCGGGCAGGTCACGTCGTTTTTGTGCGATGTGCCCGGCCAGGAAATTGCCGGATAACGAGACCGTATGCTCGCCCATCGTTGATGCAGTCGCCGGTGCGACAAAAAGATTTGCTGCGATTAGCGAGCCAAATCCAAAAACAGCGCCACGTATAGCGGCGGAAGGGCTGACGATCATTCATGGTCTCCGTTGGGAATCTCTTAAGGATAGTAAGCATTCGCCAAAGCCCTGACCAGAGCGTGTCGATCAATAAGTGGATTAATTTAATGTCATATCTTTGCGAGAATGTGGGCCATACGAACGTTTACTCGGATGACCAGGCTAGTTTGATAACGCAGGACGTACGCGACTCGCCCCGATCAGTATCCAGAAGGCAATCGACATATTGACCAGATTCCAGATGATGCCATTGATAAATGCGGCCCTGTAAGAACCGGTCAGATCGTAAATCTCGCCGGACATCCAACCACCCAACGCCATCCCCACCACCGTTGTCATCAGGACAGCGCTGACGCGGGTGCCAGCTTCGCGCGCTGGGAAGTACTGCCGCACAATCAGCGCATAGCTGGGGACTATGCCACCTTGCGACAAGCCGAATAGGGCAGATACCAAATATAACGACACCAAGCCTTCGAAGGGTAAGTAAAAGAACAGCGCGACACATTGCAGGGCTGATCCGATCAGCAATGTTGCCAATCCGCCGATCTTGTCCGCGATGAATCCGGAAACAATCCGACTGACCACGCCGAGTATCAACATGATCGACAGCATTTCGGCACCCCTGGCCACGCCATACCCCAAGTCGCCGCAATACGCGACGATGTGAACTTGGGGCATCGACATCGCCACGCAGCAGGCCAATCCTGCGAAGATCAACAGTGCCATCAAGATTTTGCGGGAAATACCAAAAGGTGTCGGATGGGCCGATGCACTATCGACGGCGCCATGGTCGCTGGTGTCGGCGCGGCGGCGCAACAGATACGCCAGTGGCAGCATCGTCACCAAACAAACGATCCCAACCCCGACATAAGTATCGCGCCAACCATACTCGGCGATACCCCAGCCCAAGATTGGAGACCAAAGCGCACCGGAAAGATAATTGCCACTCGCGACAAGGGCGACTGCTATGCCACGGCGTTTATCAAACCATAGTGACACATCGGCGACTAGTGGACCAAACGTGACGGCACTGCCAAGCATCCCAATCAGAACACCTTGTGCGATCATGAACCACATCAGGCTGGTCGCTTGCGCGGCCAGGATATAGCCGAAGAATAGCATGGTCGCACCCAGCACAATCGGGACGAAAACTCCAAACCGATCCACCAATCGGCCCAAGAACACGCCCCCGATGGCGAACCCCAATAGGGTCATCGTATAGGGCAGAGATGCCTCGCCCCGGTCGATGCCGAATTCGGCTTCGATGGCGGGCAGGGTGACAACAACCGACCACAGGCCAACACCGCCGACGGTGCTGAGTGCGACAGAGACCAGCACACGCCACCAAGCGTACGAGCTATCGACAGCGGAACTCGCCGTGTGATCAGGGGCCATGTTGTTTACCGATGTTGGAAACGTGTTCGATTGTTGCCTAGGTTAATCGAAGCCGATTGGTCTGTCCTGACAAAAAGCCCTTAAACACTGCCAAAACATGTCATGGACACAATGGGATCGTGCGACGTGGATGCTGTTCAACAGTTTTAATGTGGTCAAATGACATCCACTTCCAGGTCTTTCAGGGCGCCGAATTTGGGCGCATGTGCTCTCATCACATCCACGTACATCCGCATTTTTAGATCGCTTATTAGAATGTGATTGATCAGCCAGTCGTTCAACATTTCAGCTATTTCACGGTGGACACGGTCCTGTCGATTGACGTCGCTGCTCTTTATATGCTGGATGGCTGTTTCCAATTTTTTGATCAGGTCCGCATGTTCCTGATGGTGCGCATCGGCGTACGGAAACGATATTAAATGTTGTAATTGCTCTTCGTGGCCAAAATGGGTTTGGGTGTAAAATTTTAACGCATAGAGAACTTCAGTCGCTTCATCTTTGTCTAAACCGTCCGACGCGACCTCTAAAACCGATTGATGATCTCCAACAAATGTTTGTGGTCTTGATCAATCACACCGTCGTCATCAATCGACATCTTCTTGCGCCACTTAATCATTAAGTGAAACTCCCCAATCACATATTAGGATAGTTCGGGCCACCGCCACCTTCGGGGACCACCCAATGGATGTTCTGGGTCGGGTCTTTGATGTCGCAGGTCTTACAGTGCACGCAGTTTTGCGCGTTGATCTGTAGCCGCATCTCGTCGCCGCCTTTTTCTTCGTCGGCGACATATTCATAAACACCTGCCGGGCAGAAGCGGTTTTCCGGACCGTCATAGAGCGCCAAGTTGGTCGCAACGGGGACGCTGTCGTCTTTTAGCGTGAGATGGATCGGCTGGTTTTCTTCGTGGTTGGTCCCAGAGAACGACACGTTGGTCAGTTTATCAAACGTCAGCACACCATCGGGTTTTGGGTATTCGATCTTTGGCATGTCCTTGGCCGGTTTCAGGCGGTCATGATCGGTGTGATTATCGAACGTCCAGGGCACCAAGAAACCAAGCCCCAGGTTGTTGAGCCACATGTCCAAACCGGCATAGATGGTGCCAAGCTTGAGGCCAAATTTCGAAAGCGATGGCCGCGCATTACGCACCTTGTGTAGGTCTCTGTAGACCCATGATTGTTCGAACGCCGGTTCGTAATCGGTCAGTTCATCGTTTGCGCGTCCGGCTTGGATGGCCTTAAACGCGCTCTCGGCGGCCAGCATGCCGGTCTTCATCGCATTGTGCGATCCTTTGATACGGGGCACGTTGACAAAGCCCGCAGAGCATCCAGTCAAACAGCCGCCGGGGAATGCCAGTTTTGGCACCGACTGCAAACCACCCTCATTAATGGCGCGCGCACCATAAGCGACGCGACGTCCGCCTTCGAGCATTTTGCGAACCTCTGGGTGGGTCTTGAAGCGCTGCATTTCATCGTATGGCGACAGATGTGGGTTTTCGTAGTCCAGCGTGGTCACGAAACCGATGGCGATCTGGTTGTTTTCTTGATGATAGATAAAGCCACCGCCGACGATATCGTTAAGGGGCCAACCCTGGGTATGGATGACTTTGCCCGCTTGGTGGCTTTCTTCGGGGACGTCCCAAAGTTCCTTGATGCCGATACCATAAGTTTGTGGCTGGCGGCCTTTGCCCAGGTTGAACGTCTCTATCAACGTTTTGGACAAATGCCCGCGGCATCCCTCGGCAAAAAACGTGTATTTCGCATGAAGTTCCATGCCGGGTTCGAAGTTCGGGCCCCGGCTACCATCGCGTTCGCGGCCCATGTCCCCAGTCGCGATGCCTTTGACGGATCCATCATCATTGAACAAGACCTCGGCGGCGGCAAAACCGGGATAAACCTCAACGCCCATGGCCTCGGCCTGCTCGCCCAGCCAGCGCACTAAGTTGCCAAGCGACAGGGTATAACAACCATTGTTGCTCATCAGTGGTGGCATAAAGATGTGTGGCAATTCGGATTTGCCGGATTCGGATAGCACCCAATGCTGGTTGTCGGTGACGGGGACACCCATCGGTGCGCCCTTGTCTTTCCAATCGGGTATGAGTTCGTTTATCGCGATGGGATCGACAACGGCCCCCGACAATATGTGCGCGCCCACTTCGGATGCCTTTTCAACGACACAGACCATCAGTTCTTGTTCGTTTTCCTGGGCCAGTTGCATCAACCGGATCGCGGCGGATAGGCCTGATGGACCGGCACCGACGATGACAACATCGACTTCCATGCTTTCGCGTTCTACGGCTTCTGATTCCACAGCGTCGTTCATCGTGATTTCCTCTAAAAAAAGCGCATCAAATTTCTTATGCCCTTCATATCACGACGAAAACGACGATTCACGAGCGAAATCCGACGAAAATATCTGTGAAAACGTCATCAGGAAATATTCGGTATGTGGCTGACCCTTACTTGATACCTGTGGACCGTTATGTGAGGTTTAGCTTGGAGGAATCCATGGACCATCACGCCGTGTTGCAATGGCATATCGATATGGGATGCGACGAGTGCATCGCCGATGAACCGATCAATCGGTTTGAAACATCGGCCACTGCCGCCACTGTAGTTGTAGTGCGCGCGCCAAACGATATGACCCCGCCAAACGCGCCGATGGATAAACCCTCTGACAGACCCTCTGGCAGTTCTAGCGCGGGAATGCCCGCGACAACGCGTGGCACCAAAACAAGTGCTGCCGAGGTCGACAGCCAATTGCAAATCAGCAACGCGCAGCATGCCGCTGAAAACGCCAAGACTATTGATGAATTGCGGGCCGCGATCGAAGCTTTCGAGGGTTGTGCCCTTAAAAAGACAGCGACGAACCTTGTTCTTTGTGATGGTCCTGATGATGCCAAGTTGATGCTTGTGGGCGAGGCCCCGGGTGCCGAAGAAGACCGCCAAGGACTGCCGTTTGTGGGCCCCAGTGGCCAGTTACTGAACACGATGCTGAAAAGCATTGGGATCGACCGTGCCGATGCGATGATCTCTAACTCGGTGTTTTGGCGGCCGCCCGGCAACCGTACCCCGACGACGCAAGAAACAGTCGTGTGCCGCCCGTTTATTGAACGCCTGATTGAAATCGTACACCCCGAAGTGCTTGTCTGTGTGGGCGCGCCGTCTGCCCACAACCTGCTGGGCGAAACTCAGGGTATCAGCCGTCTGCGTGGCAAATGGTACACGTATCAAACGCCAAAAATCGCAGCGCCCATCAATGCCACAGCTCTATTCCATCCGGCTTATTTGCTGCGCACACCGATCAAGAAACGCGATGCCTGGCATGATCTTTTGATGATCAAGAGAAAATTGGCTGACGATTAGCGCGTGATATGACCAAGCATATATTCAATTCTTATGATGACCTCGCACTGTTCGATATGGTCGATGCGCCGATGTGGGTATTCGATGTCGAAAGGCATTGTATGTGGTGGGGGAACGTCGCCGCGTTAAAATTCTGGAACTGTGACAGCGTGGATGCATTGGTTGCCAAGGATTATTCCGACGATAGCAACACGGTC
>CBFHXC010000064.1:0-15921 GCA_965659695.1 Rhodospirillales bacterium | reverse complement strand
TCTTTAATCCAGTCAGATGTTGCAGTGCCGAGTTGATCAGCCAATACTTTGGATTGTTCTGCTGACATGATGTAGATGCCTGGCTTCGACGGGTCCTTAGTTTCGAACTTGTCGATCAAGCGTTTGTCGTTGCAGAAGTTTGCACGTTTCGCCCAAGGCAGAACTTCATCCTTCATGATCTTCGAGATGATTTCTTGATGCTCAGGCTTCAGCGTTTTCCACCATTTGTTCGAGTAAGCGATGTAGTAGTAATCGCCAACGATACCGTTGATACCAGCAATGGAGTAGAACGGAGCGTTCTCTTTAATCTTGTTCCACCCGCCAAGGCTGGTCAGAAGACCGTCGATAACCTTGGTTTGCAGAGCTGGTGGCACATCACCAAAGGCCATAGTCGTTGGGTTTGCACCGAATGCGCGCAACATTGCGTTTTCAGCTGGGCCCATCGAACGGACTTTTTTACCTTTGAAATCATCGGGTTCCAACAAACGGTAACCGGCACCGGCACCCATGTAGAAGCTCAAGTGAGCGGAACCAAAGACTGTAATATCGTGAACGTCATTAAAGCGCTTTTGCAGCATTTTAAACGTTTCGAAATTGTCCAACTCGTTGATCGCACCAGCGGTCGTCAACTGCATGGGGCCAAGCAAAACATTGGTCCATGGATCAACGACAGCGGTTTTACCGAACTGACCCCAAGCCAATTCGAGGTTACCCTCGGTCATTGCTTCAATAGCTTCCGCATTCTTATAAAGCGATGCGGAAACGAAGTTACGGACTGTGCTGCCAGGAATCGCTTCTTCAACTTTGTCTTTGAAAATCTCCATGGCGATACCAGCAGGGTGTGGTGGGCCCACCGTATCAGATGCGAACCGGATCGTGACTTCTGCGCTAGCAGCGGTAGCAGCAAGCACTGCAGCCGCGGCGACCGATGCGGTCGTCAGGCGCAAACCCTTTGTAAGGCAATTAAATTTTGAATTCTTCTTCAACATTTTTCCTCCAACTGTTTGTCGTGTTGATTAGATTTTTTTTCATATCGGAACGCTATAATTTCCCTGAGCATTCCGACGAAGGAGCATTCTCAGCCGTAATTTACGTCAAGAGCAAGTTAATATCGGGATTTTCCAGATTAATTTTTTCGTCCTCAAAGCCAAAAACCTCGATTTTGCTCATTTTTTTGGCAAAATAGCATCTTCTCAGCTTCGGTTTAAAACCCGTAAAGCGAGTGAGGGTTGTCGACCAAAATTTTCTTTCGGAGGTTTTCATCAGGAGCCCAGGAAAGGAGCTGTTCCATCAAAGCACCGTCGTTTGGCATCGTGCCCTTGAACACAGGATGCGGCCAGTCCGTACCCCAAAGAACGCGTTCTTCATTGGCTTCAATCAACGCTTGAGCAAACGGCTCGACGTCATTGTACGGTGGCACGTCATCGCAGGTGACACGGTAGGACCCTGAAACCTTCACCCAGCAATGACCGTCTTTAAGTAAGTCGAGAAATTCTTGGAACCCCGGATGATCAATACCATGATCGGTCTTCATATAACCCAAATGACCAACCGATACATCAACCGCCATGCTGTTCATGGTGGTACGCAAATCTTCGAACTCATGGACATGAACCAGGACTTCTAAATGCCAACCAATATCTTTCAGGCGTTCGGTAAAGCGGCGCACAGCATTGATATCGTCAAAAGGCATCCCGCCCTTATCAACCAAATTGACACGTACGCCTCTGGCGCCACGCTTGTGAAGAGCTTCGAGCTCCCGGTCTGTCACATCCTCGGCCAAAGCGACAACGGCGCGAAAACGATCCCCCATTTTATCCAAGGCATCCATCATACAAGAATTGTCGATGCCATAGACGCTGGGTTGGGTTAACACTGCCCGGTCAATTCCGCCTAGGGTCTGGTGCAGATTCAAATACTTCTCGAGGCTCGCGCCTGGCGGCGTGTAGCCACGCGCGGATGAATATGGGTAGCGACTTTCGGGGCCAAATATATGCGCGTGACAATCAACGGCACCAGCAGGCACGTCAAATGTAACCGGCGTTGGATTTGGATCGGGCGCCTGACAATAGGGATAGGGATCGTCTGCCAAAGTGCGTCTCCTGTTGCATTGAATACATTGCGAAAAGCCTTGGCTCACACCAAACCGCTTTTCAAGATGCTTGGCAGGAACACACTTCGTTCATAACAGATCACACCCGGCCTCTCCATACGCGTTTGATTGCGCCGTTGGAGAGCACTAAAAAAGATGTACGTATACGGTTTAAGAGATCAAGACCTATTAGAATATCTGCGTCATCGGGGCATCGACAATGAGTAAGAAAAAAGATTTTGAGGTGTTTGACTCATCGACTGGGCTGGGACTCAAGGCGCGGCGCAAATTCAAGGTCGAGGAAGAGATAATTGAATACACGGGCCGGCACATTACCGATGACGATCTGACTGACGAAACCAACCTCTATCTATTCCAACTCAATGAGGACAATTATATCGATGGCTCAGATCTCTCCAATCTAGCGCGATACATCAACCATTCATGCGATCCCAACGCCCAGGCGTTTGTGAGTCACGACGAAAAACACATCACGATTGAGGCGATCAAGCGGATCAAACGCGGAGATGAGATCGTTATTGATTACGGCCAGGAATACTTTGACGCGTATATTGCGCCCATCGGCTGTGGATGTGCGAAGTGCAAAACCAAGCGAAAGTAGCCAATACTTATATCGTTATCTTCAAACGACCAGGGCGGCGCTAGCCGGTTCCACTCATCTCATGGCTGAGACATGAGAACCCGTTGAGGTGCGTGCCGACCAAGCGGATTTGGTCGCCGAAACCTATGACTAAAAATAAGGTACGTATTGGAACGAGACGATAGCTGCCGTAACGACCATCATCACACAAAGTGCGGCGAAATCTCGCGCGAATTTTTTCATTTTTAAGGCTCCTTCTTGCCGCGTGGCACTATTGCCTGTCGCGACTAAAGGAGTGTTGCGCAAACGACACATTGATAGTAGCGCCAATCCTGCAAAGGAGACATGATTCAAGCGCATACAATTCGATCTGATTGAGCTTAAGCCATGCAT
The DNA here is from genome assembly GCA_965659695.1 of Rhodospirillales bacterium. Classification (GTDB taxonomy): domain Bacteria; phylum Pseudomonadota; class Alphaproteobacteria; order Rhodospirillales; family Casp-alpha2; genus UBA4479. The sequence goes on along the minus strand of CBFHXC010000064.1, from coordinate 12,835 downwards.
TTTGAGAAGATATAGCCAAGACGTTAAGTAGTTTGTCGCTTTCAAATATCCGCGCGCTGGCCCAACCAAACTTCTTGCGCCTGATCGTTGATAACAGCGACACGCTGAAGAACCTCCTCGTCAGTGATGGAACTGACCGGGTGGTCGATCACGACGGGGCGGAGTTCCGGCATACCCACGGCAACGCGCGTCAGCCGTGTTTCATTGACGAATTCCGTGGTGATGATCGGCGCTGCTGGAATGCCCCTATCCTCGAGCGCAATAGAATCACGGATGCAGCACGAACAGCATGAACCGCAATCACCGATCGCCGTCAGCACGATGTCATTTTCCTCGGCGATCTTATTGATCAGTTCCGTCGGTGCATCCGAAGAAAAACCCTGGGTCTTCACGTAGTAATTGATGGCCGCGAAGTCGATTACTTTCGAGAGCGCATCAGCCGAACCCCGAAGCAGTTTGTTGGCGTTCCACTTGGAATTGTCGAGGATGCCGAGCCGCAAGCCGTCTAAGGTGTTTTTGCGCGTCGCCAAGGGGCGAGACTCTATATCAACGATGCCGCAAGGGTCGAAAATTTCAAAATTCTTTGGGCTGGGATTATCCAACATGGGTTTTCTCCTCAGTTAAAGCGCGCACATGCCATCGGCGCAATCGGCAGGGTCTAGAATCTGGGCATCGTCAATCGGGCGTAGCACCGGCGTGTTCATATGGCCCCAACCTGGGATGAATGCCGAGAACCGACCTGCATCGCCACCGATGACGAATAGATGAATGCGTTCCGGGCTTTCGACAATCGGTATTCTGCTTTCCGGATCGCGCTTGTACCATTTGGGCAGGTTACGATTATAGACTTTGCCATAGCGATGATCCCGCGAATGCGCTGCAAAGCGATTGCCTGAATACATCCACAAGTAACTTTTGATGTCATTCCGGGTCCAGCCAAACTTGGCAATGGTGCGGGCATGCTCCAATCCCAGCATCATGGTGCAGTGACCGCTCAACACTGCAGTGTTGGACGCAATGGTGCTCATGGCTGAACAAACGGTATCAAGAATGCCTTCCGGATCGTTGCACTGGTGATCAGTCACGCTGTGCGGCGCCTCGGCGGCGATGGCGAAAACCGTCGACACCTCTGGATCGTAACCCTTCTCCACATGATACGGTGCGAACGGACTGGCTTCTTCGTGCTCACAGATGGCGTAGGTATATTTCGCAGGATTACCCAGCGTACATTTGTCCAAATCCGGCGCACGCCCCCCACCGACGTTAAGCATAATCAGCCGGATGGCCCGGCCAATGGTAGCGTTGGCGCGGTTGCCAGAACCAAAGGCATTGGCACCGCCGTTCATCCCAATCTGCCGCGCGATGGGCCCGTTCACGACAATCAACGGCGACGCCATGTGAGTCGTCGCTTGGACACCATTTAGATTGAATGGTGTATCGGTCATTGCGAGCATTGCAGCGCGCACCACGGGCGCATATTCCGCCCGGCAACCCGCCATGATCATGTTGATGGCCATAACTTCTCGGGTCAGCGCACCCCAACGCGGTGCGACTTTGCATTCGACGTAATCAGGATTTCCCCCCAGCGCAGCGACAAAGGCATCGATTTTTTCACGGGTCGGCGGCACAACAGGCAGACCATCCGTCCAGCCACGCTTGAAGTATTCTTCGATCAAGTCGGGATCGCTCAATCCGACACCGGACTCGTCAGTTATTTGGGTTTGCGGGGTGCTCACGTAGGCCTCTCAATGGCTTATTTATCAGAGGTCACCACCATAAAGATCGAACGACAAAAATTACAAAAACATTATGATATCAAATTTTATTTCATTTTATGCATTAATAGCAGGCCAATCTTGCTTAATGGCATTCAGCAAACCCTCCGCGGCTGGCGATAGCGACCGACCTTTTAATTGCACAATACCGATATCAAGTGCGATTTCCGGCTCGCATACGGCAAGTTGCACCAATCCATCACCCAGATTGCCGGTGATAGAGGCGGATGGCACAAATCCAACGCCCGCACCGGCCCGGACGAAACTTAGCAAGGTCGGAATTTGCGAAACCACCACGGCATGTCGCAACTGAATGCCGCGGATGGCGGCAGTGGTGTCCAGCACTTGGCGGGTCTGTGCCTCGGGCGGCATAGAGATCAACGGGACACCATCAAGCTCGTCGAAACGAACCTTTTCGCGTCCCGACTTGGCCAGATCATGGGTGTGATCCGCGACCAGGTCAAAACGCCCCCGTCCCAGCCGCTGCATTTCCAGGGTATCGGGTACATCACCCAAGTAATTGAGGCCAAAATCAGCGACCCCGCTTTTGACGTCCTGGTTCACATTGTCGTGGATGCCATCGCGAATTTGAATTTCAATGCCAGGATTTTCCTGCCGATAGGCGGCGATGGCCTGCGGCAACACACTATTGGCCAGCGAAATGATGCTGCTGACTATGACTTGGCCACGCTTTTGCTCGGCCAGTTCGCGCATATTTTCAACCGTGATGCGCAGATCGTTGCTCACCCGTCGCACGACAGCGACAAACTCTCGTCCGGCCTGCGTGATCGCCACATTGCGGGTAGACCGCTCAAACAACTGCACGCCCAAAATATCTTCGACGCGTTTGATGGATCGCGTCAGCGCCGGCTGCGATGTACGAAGCGATGCCGCCGCAGCGACAAAACTGCGGTACTCCGCCACCGCCAGTACCGCTGCCATATGACGTGCGCTGATATCCGGGATGTAATTCTGGTCCATGCCCTATTAATGCACTTATCGGAATAAAGAGCCATACGGCTCGTATTGAGCAATTAATGCAAGAAGCGTGGTGCCGAGCAAATAAAGTACCTATGACAAGTTGGCTACTTGAGAGCGCTCATCTTTCATGCAACTGAATGCATGCATGGACGTCTACTACTTTGCCTTCATCGCTATCGGTGCATTCGCTGGCGGGTTCGTGACGGGTCTTGCGGGATTTGGCACAGGGCTGACGGCGCTAATATTTTGGCTATTCGTGCTGCCGCCGCAGGTTGCAGCCACGCTTGTGATCGTGTCATCCATGGCATCACAATTGCAAAGTTTACCGACCATCTGGCGCAATGTTGAACCCAAAAGATTACTTCCATTCGCAATCCCCGGACTAATCGGTATCCCGGCTGGCACGGTTCTTCTTTCACATGTCGACGTTGATGGTTTTAAGCTCTTCATCGGTGTTCTGCTCGTGGTTTACACCTCACACTCTCTCATCGTGCGCTCGCCTAGCCCGATAAAATGGGGCGGAAAAATCGCTGATGGTGTCTCTGGGTTATGCGGTGGGGTTCTCGGCGGGCTTGCGGGATTGTCCGGTCCCATTCCGACCATGTGGGTCAACATGCGGGGTTGGCCAAAGGCACAGAAAAGAAGCGTCATTCAAAGCTTCAATCTGACTATTCTGGTGGTCGCGCTCGTCGCCCATTTCATTGGCGGCTTTTTGACCAAAGAACTATTAATTGCTGCTGCTGTCGCGCTGCCAGTCGCAGCGCTTGGGACTTGGTTGGGAGTACGTGCTTATGGTCGGATCAGTGATCGTCAGTTCACCAACGTGATACTCTTCGTGTTGGGAATCTCAGGGGTCATGTTAATCTGGACCAACGTGTTTTAAAAACGACCTACAGATTTTCTATGGGCTGCCTTATATACAATGCCTGTCGAAGACCAATCACTGAAAGAGATACATGATGACGCCGGAAAGCAAGCCAGAGACTAGCGAAACCATCAGCGTGTTGCAAAACAGGCGCAGCATCCGAAAGTATGCAGATACGCCTGTCACCGATGCCCATGTCGACGCGATTTTATCTGGCGCGTTGCGCGCCCCAACGTCATCTAATCTACAAGCCTACAGTGTCATCGTGGTCAGGGATGCCGCAACAAAGTCGCAACTTGCAGTGCCCTGTGGCAACCAACAGCACATCGTCGACTGCCCGGTGTTCCTTGCGTTCTGTGCTGATTTGACGCGCATTGAGGAAGCGTTCGAGCGCGGGGGCCATACCATCGACGACAACAATCTGGAACTAGGTCTGGTGGCTTCTATAGATGCCTCTCTCGTGGGTATGGCAGCGTACGTAGCGGCGGAGACACTCGACATTCACGGGGTGATGATCGGCGCAGTGCGCAACAACCCGGAAGCTATTGCCGATATCCTGGGCCTGCCCCAACGTGTTTATGCCGTGTTCGGGATGTGCCTTGGCTTTCCCGCCGAGACACCGAAACAGAAACCCCGGATGCCGATCTCGGGTATCGTGCATCACGAACGCTATGATGTCGGGCAATCACTTGCAGCGATTGATCCCTATGATGATGATCTGAAAGACCACTACGACGCCATCGGCAAGGAATCGCACCCGAACTCATGGACCCATGAGGTCGACAAGAAATTCTCGCCCCGCCCCCGCGACGGTCTACGCGCGGCCCTAAAAGTAAGGGGCTTTGATTTCATGTGACCCTTAAAAAATGAACAATCTTTTGGTGATAGACCGAAGGCCTAAGCGGCAGAATGCTATCATCCAGGGAAATTGATAGCAGAGGAATGCTTTGTTCCAGAACGTACGATTTCTCGTCAGGTCTAGTTTCCGGTTATCAGCTAAGCGTTCGGCAAATTCAGAATCACCCGAGTTTGCATCGTCAATGATGCACCAGATATCGACACTGATTGATCAATCAGCTCTTCGCCTATTTTCTTGAGCAAAGCGTGCCCCCGACGCTATGCCGAAAATGCCTGCAGTCCTGTTTGTGCCCGACCCAAGATAAGGGTGTGAATATCAAAAGTGCCTTCGAGTGTATTCACCACTTCCATATTCATCATATGACGCATGACGTGGTACTCGTCGGAGATACCATTGCCGCCGTGCATGTCGCGAGCCATTCGCGAGATTTCCAATGCCTTGCTGGCGTTGTTGCGCTTCACGAGCGAGATCATCTCTGGCGTCGCCATGCCTTCATCCTGCAATCGGCTGACCCGAAGTGCAGCTTGTAATCCGAGTGTGATTTCGGTTTGCATATCTGCGAGCTTTTTCTGGATCAGTTGATTGGCTGCGAGCGGGCGCCCAAATTGTTTACGCTCCATCGTGTAGTCCCGCGACGCATGCCAGCAGAACTCTGCGGCCCCCATAGCCCCCCAACTGATTCCGAAACGTGCACGACTAAGACACGATAATGGAGCGCTCAATCCGTTGGCGTTGGGAAGTCGGTTCTCTTCAGGCACAAATACGTCGTTAAGTGCGATTTCACCTGTGGGCGAGGCGCGAACACCCAGCTTACCCTTAATTTTTGGGGTCTCTAGCCCGTCCATCGAACGTTCGACAATAAATCCGCCGACTTTACCTTCATCATCTTTGGCCCACACCACGCAAATGTCCGCGATGGGTGAATGGGTGATCCAAATTTTGTTGCCATTGAGTTTATAACCACCATCAACGCTTTTCGCCCGCGTGTTCATCCCAGAAGGGTCGGAGCCATGATCGGGTTCTGTTAACCCGAAACATCCAAGCACTTCGCCTTTGGCCATTGATGGCAGGAGCTTTTGTTTTTGATCTTCGTTCCCAAAACTATGGATCGCCCCCATAGCAAGACCTGATTGGGTCCCCACTGCTGATCTGAATGCGGTATCAACGCGTTCGAGTTCACGACACATTAACCCGTAAGCCACATGGCTGAGGCCGGGGCAGTCATACCCTTGGAGGGTGCCACCCAAAAAGCCCATTTCACCAAGTTCGAGCATCAATTCACGTTCGAATATCTCGTGACGATTCCACTCGACGATCAAAGGCATCAAGCGGCCTTGGGTAAAATCATGCACACTGTCGCGGATGAGCCGCTCTTCTTCGCTCAATTGTCCATTAAGTAAAAGTGCGTCTTGCCAATCAAACTGGGGTTTGGTGTCGTTCATGATTTTAAGCGTTCAATCACCATCGCGATCCCTTGGCCCATGCCAATGCACATGCTGACCAGCGCATAACGACCGCCAATACGTTCTAGCTGGCGGGCAGCAGTTAAGGCAATGCGCGGACCCGACGCACCAAGTGGGTGACCCACGGTGATCGCGCCGCCATTGGGGTTCACACGGCTATCGTCGAGAGCAACGTCCATCCCTTTAAGACATGCAAGGACTTGTGCCGCAAATGCTTCGTTGACCTCGATGACGTCCATATCTGCCATTGTTAATCCAGCGCGCTTCAGTGCGATCTCGGCGGCGGGGACAGGGCCATAGCCCATGATCCGAGGGGGGACGCCAGCTACTCCGCTGGAAAGAATACGCGCCATCGGTTTAATGCCGGCCTGTTCGCCGGCGGCCAAGCTGCCCATCATCATCGCCACGGCACCGTCATTTAAGCCAGATGCGTTAGCAGCGGTTGTGACCCCGCCTTGCGCAAGAGTTCGAAGACCCGCGAATTTCTCGAGCGGCGTATCTGGTTTTGGAAACTCATCTTCGCTGAAGGTCACGTCTGGTTTCTTGCGACCGCCAGGAACAGTGACGCTTTGAATCTCTCCGTCAAAGAAACCATCAGCTTTGGCTGCTGCGTACTTCTGCTGTGAACTATAGGCGAACTGATCGCACTCTTCGCGGGTTAATTGATGTTCAGTCGCCAAATTGTCGGCAGTTTGCGGCATGGTGTCCGCGCCATATTCTTCTTCAATCTTGGGGTTCGGAAAGCGTGCGCCTAACGCGGAGTCGAATGACACGAACTGTTTGGCATAGGCTTGTTCTGATTTTCCGACGACAAATGGCGCCCTTGTCATGCTTTCGACACCGCCCGCAACCATCACGTCACCTTCACCACATGTGATCGCATGCGCAGCCGAGATTATGGCGCCTAGCCCGCTCCCGCAATTCCGTTGCAGGACCGTGCCTGGGGTTTCAATCGGAAGCCCCGCACGCAAAACCGCATGACGGGCAACGCAACGACTGTCTTCGCCGGCCTGGTTCGCACATCCGACGATGACATCATCAATTTGATCTTCGGCAAATGCAGATGCATCCACCACGCTTCGCAAAATATCACCCAACATGTCATCGGCGCGGACTTTGGACAGTCCACCAGCGTTGCGCCCGAATGGTGTGCGCATTCCGCTGTAAATATAAGCATTTAACATTTATCAAAACTCCTGCGTGTTTATCTTTGAATTCGTATCAGCTCTCGGGGGTCAGTAATGAGACACCCAACTCGGCACGGCGACGCAACCAAGGCGTTGGACGGTAGCGTGGATCGCCCGTGAGCTGATGAATGGAGGTCAAAATCTCCAGGATTTTGTCTGCGCCAAGAGTGTCACCAAAGGATAGCGGGCCATGGGGATACCCCAGGCCGAGTGTCACCGCTTTATCGATATCTTCCGGGGTCGCCGCACCCGACTGTGCGATGGAACATCCAATGTTGATAATCATCCCGAGGATACGCTGCGAGACAAAACCAGCACTGTCACGAATAACGGTCACCGGCGTACCGTCTGCGGCAAATACACCAGCTGCTGCGTCCGCGACTGCGGCATCAGTCACGGGGGTTTTCATAATTGTGCGACGCTTATCCAGGCCGAAGAGCGTATCGATTGCAACCGTTCGAGTTGGATCAAGACTCTCTTCAAGCGCTGCTGTTGTCGCATCTTTGCCAAGCGGGGCAACGACGATCACAGAGCCATCCCCAGGTTGATCGCCAGAATCGATATTGGCCCCCACACCTTGAAGAATATTGGCAATCTCTGACTGCACGCCACCTCGGTCTCCGCTAACCCAGATGGGACGGCCATCATAGGATGGCGGGGCAGCTTCTTCCGGTGTTTGCTGTTTGCCACCGTCATAAGCGTAAAAACCTTGCTTTGTTTTACGACCCAATAAGCCGGCTTCCAGTCGTGTCTTCATCAGTGTCGATGGGCGAAAACGTGGTTCGTGATAAAATTGCTCGTAGATCAGCTCAGTGGCGGGATGGGTAACATCGATTGCGGTCAAATCCATGAGTTCCAACGGCCCCATACGAAAGCCCGCCGCATCTCGCATGATGCGATCGACATCGACGAAACCGGCAACGCCCTCAGCACAAAGATGAGATGCTTCAATGGTGTAGCCACGTCCCACTTGGTTAACCAGGAACCCCGGCGCATCAGAAACACGAACGGGCTCGCGGCCCATCCGTTTGCCCAATTTGAATAGAAAATCAGCAACCCGTGGTTCGGTCCGCACGCCATCGATGACTTCGACCAGTTTCATCAACGGAACGGGATTAAAGAAGTGGAATCCCGCGACACGTTCAGGGTTTTCACAACTGGATGCGATGGTGGTTACAGATAATGACGACGTGTTTGTTGCCAAAATAACATTATCACCGACAATGCTCTCCAGTTCTGCGAAAATTTTGCGTTTGATATCCAAATTTTCGGTCGCCGCTTCGATGATCGCATGGCATTCGTTGAGTTCTGCCATCGTGGCAACGATGCCAATCCGTGCCATCGCAGCGTCGGCGTCTTCGCTGCTCATCCGATTTTTCTCAACCGCACGGCTTAACATGCCGCCAATGAATTCGAATGCCTCTTTTGACGATTCGGCGCGGGTGTCGAACATTTTGACGATGCACCCGCCTGTGGCTGCTACTTGGGCAATGCCTCGTCCCATGGCACCGGCACCGATAACCCCGATGATGAGGCCGTCCTGTGTTGGATCAACGGTCATTTCTACTTTCCTTTGAAGGTGGGTTTTCTTTTTTCCATAAAGGCGCGCATGCCTTCTTTTTGATCTTCAGTATCGAACAGTATGTCGAAGGCTTTGCGTTCCAGGGTCAGGCCCGCATCCAACGAACAATCAGCCCCAGCCAGCACCACTTCTTTGGTTTGGCGGATGGCGAGCGGTGGCAGGGCGGCAATAATTTCTGCCAATTCCATGGCACGGTTCAAAACTTGATCATCCGCAACCAATTCACTGGCTAGCCCCATATCGAAGGCCTCGCGGCCACTGATGGGTTCTCCGGTCAACAGCATCTTCATGGCTTTGAATTTTCCGACAGCCCGGGTCAGGCGCTGTGTGCCGCCGCCGCCAGCCATGATGCCAACTTTGACTTCGGGTTGTCCGAACTTGGTACTTTCGCCTGCAATAATAATGTCGGCATGCATCGCAAGTTCGCACCCGCCACCAAATGCAAAGCCATTAACAGCGGCGATGACTGGTTGTGGGCAGCCCGCGATGATACGCCATTGGTCTCGGACCTTGGTCGCATTTATCTCGGCCGTGCTCATCTCTGACATTTCCTTAAGGTCAGCACCCGCGACAAAGGCTTTTTCATTGCCCGTAATGACAATGCAACGGACATCATCGTCGACCGATAAATTGCGGAAATGATCCACCAGTTCGGCCCGGGTGTCCGTATTCAAAGCATTCATCGCTTCTGGTCGGTTCATGCGTAAAAGCGCAACGTCTGCGCTTGGTTTTTCAAGTATGACTAGTGGCACAACGTATTCTTCCCATTACTCCAGTGGTCGCCTTAATCCCCATCAACCATCATTAGCCAATCTACGGCGACAAAGTTATCTCCATCTGCAAACACAGGGTTGAGGTCGAGCTCCACCAACTCAGGGTGGGCGAGAGCGAAGTCTGATAGCTTACAAATAAGCTCCGCCAATTTCGATTGATCAACGGGTGACTTGCCGCGTGCACCTTCTAGGACGGCGCGACCTTGTAGAACATTTATCATCTGGTCGGCTTGCTTTGGCGTGATGGGGGCCGCTGCGAAACTCACATCTTCAAGGATCTCAATGAAGATACCGCCCAGTCCTACCATCACGACAGGGCCGAACACAGGATCGCGGCGAATGCCCAAAACCAATTCGGTGGTGGGTTTCGCCATGTGCTGTACGATGACACCATCGATAGAGGCGGACGGATTATAGGCACGCGCGTTCGCGAGCACTTCATCCGTTGCAGCTTTGACGCTTTCGCGATCTCTTAAACCGAGTTTGACGCCCCCCGCCTCTGTCTTATGAAGAATATCCGAAGACTCAATCTTTACAGCCACCGGGTACCCCAGTTGATCAGATGCGTCACATGCGCTGTCTGCATCGGTCGCAATTACTGCTGGCGCCAGCGTGATACCAGCTTCCTGCAATAAAGCAGCCGCTTTCATCGCTGGCACTGGGATGGCGTTTTCTGTAGGCATGCGTTTATCGGTCAGTGTGGGTGTGATTGATGGTTGAGCATCATTCATCACCTGAATTTCGCCATATCGAACAAGACCTGCCGCCGCATCGACTGCACGCTCGGTCGCGCTAATGACGCAAATGTCGGCTTCGAGGAGTTGTTTGCGCGCTTTTTCCGGCGCTTCGATCCAACACACGATAAACGGTTTATCAACGTTGGCTTTGACGTCTTTGAACACATCGGTCAATAGGTCCGAATACCCATGCATCAGTTGTAGCCAGACAATGCAGCAATCAATAGCAGGATCTTCTAGGGCAATTTTGATCGAGTCGCTTAAGATTTTGGGTTCTGCAAGGAACTGCCCCGTGACGTCGATGGGGTTTGATGCCGAGCCAAAGGCAGGAATAACCTCTCGGAGTTTTTCTTGGGTTTCAGGGGATGGCATCGGCACATCCAGGCCCAGTTCTTCCGCGCGATCTGCCATGAGGACGCCCGCACCGCCCGATTGCGTGATCAGTGCCAAACCTTTCCCCGCCGTCGGGCCACAGCAGGAAAGCGCCATAACGAGATCAAGCATGTGCTCTTCGTTTCGTGCCCGAATGCCACCATGCTGGCGGAGTACACCATCAAAGACGCGATCTTCACCCGCAAGAGACCCGGTATGAGATGCCGCAGCGCGCGCACCTGCTGCTTTCCGGCCCACCTTAGTGATGATCAACGGCTTCTTCGTCTCGCGGGCCTTCTCGGCCAATCGGATCAAACCATCGCCATCGCGTAAACCTTCGATATAACCGCACAACACCGAAATTCTTCGATCGTCGGCAATCTCGATCAATGCGTCCGTGAGTGTGATGTCAGCTTGATTGCCTGTGTTTACAAAATACCCAAGACCGATCCCCCTGCTACGGGCCAACGCTGAGATACCCGTTCCGAATGCGCCCGACTGGCTGGCAAATGCAACGGGACCAGCAATCGGGGTTTCATCAGCGTACTGACTGAACGTCGCGGTGACATGTTCGAAAGCGTTGATTAATCCCAAGTTATTGGGCCCGCAAATACGAATGCCATTCGTTTTTGCAACGTCTAAAAGTTCTTTTTCATACTCGGCACCTTGTGGGCCTATCTCTGAATATCCTGAACTAAATAGCACAGCGACGGGCACACCCTTTTTGCCCAACTCCCCCACGGCTGCGGTTGCCAGTTTTTGAGATACAGCAACAACAGCTAGGTCGGGAGTTTCCGGCAGCGAAGCGATATCAGGGAAACAAGGGGTGCCGTTGATTTCAGAATACTTTGGATTCACGCCATATAATTTTCCCTTGTACCCATCACGCTGAAGAAAATGCAGGGGCCGACCATTGAGCTTATTGGTATCTGGGGTAGCCCCGATCACAACAATGGATTTGGGACAGAGCATATGAGACAATGCATTGGACATTTCTGAAACCTTCGCCTGTTGGACGTGAGGAAGCTGCGCGAGAAACTTACTTGCAGTCATAGGAATGAGTTGCGTAAGTCTTTTTATTTTGCTATGCAAAACTGTGTTTTGCATTAACAAACAATCCACTATGTCTTGTGCTGAGTCAATGGGGTTGTTGTTTTGAACTTCTGGGTTAGGGAAAGTTAACGCATGGGTGTTCGAAAGAATACGGCAGTCGCCGCGTCTGATGATGCCTCGCATGATCGGCAATTTATCAAATCATTGGCTCGAGGGTTCGAAGTTCTACGCGCTTTTCGGATTGAGGACCGCGGTATTAGCAACGCTGAACTTGCACGGCGTACAGGCTTGCCGAAGCCGACACTTTCCCGACTTACATTTACATTATTATCTCTTGGCTACCTACATTTGGACGAAGAGACGGGCAGGTATTTCTTGCATCCACATGTCCTAACACTTGGCTATCCAGTACTGAGTCAATTGTCTATCCGGGAACTGGCAAGGCCGCTGATGCAAGAACTCGCTGATAAAGTGAAGGGCGCGGTGGTATTGGGCGTGCGTGATGGACTTAGCATCATCATCGTTGAGCGGGCGCGTCATAGAACAATGGCGACTTGGCCGTTGGACATTGGCGTAGCACGTGACATCTCAACCACAGCACTTGGTCGAGCCTACATTGTTGCACTTCAACACGACGAAAGAACGGAACTCCTGGATCGCATTAGGGGGGATGATCCATCCCGTTGGCGCGAAATTGAACGTGGGATCGATAATTCACTTCAGTCATATGCAGAGCATGGCTACACGATTTCTGCAGGGGATTGGGTTCATGAATTTAGCGCTGTTGGGGTGCCAATGATTTTGAAGGATGGAACCATCCTCCCGTTGAATTGCGGCATATATTCGAACCGAGTGGATTCTGGAAAGCTCAAAGACATGGGCGAGCAATTGGTGAAGTTAGTCGATGAATTGATGAAGATTCACGGCGACAATCCCACTGGGTAGCGTTTGGCTATTATTTCGCACAGCGAAACAGTATTTTGCAATAATTGACTGTCAATACGCTATCCGTGTTATAAGCTAACATTCAAAGATAGACGTGGGCAAAACCACGCGATTTCAAAACTGTGGAACGTTCACAGGTTTTATTTACAAATTAGGGAGATGCATCTCATGCATAAGAATTCCAAGTTGTCCCGATCCATCCTTTTGAAGGCTGGCGTTATCGGTGTTGCTGCTACTTTCGCG
>CBFHXC010000063.1:0-16493 GCA_965659695.1 Rhodospirillales bacterium | reverse complement strand
TGCTCATATGGTTCAAAAACAGTTTCTTGTTGAGCAACTTACCTGCAATGGCGCGGACACGGTAACAGCCCCCTAGATTGCTGAATTTCAATTAAGTATTTGTTTTTATTTATAAAATATTGAATTGGGTTCGTTTTGAAAAAACGCCCTTAAATAATACATAAATTTTTTGTTATGAAATCATTTCCTGTGTGTCGCGTGTAACCTGAATGCATTTTAAAGTCATTCTATGACAGGATCGGGCTCATTCCTTAGCCGGCCTTAGCCAGGATGCGAGAGGATCACGATTGGAATTGAGTCGATTGCGGTGAAATACAGCAAAGCGCGTCACCCCCGCAAAGGCGGGGGTCCATAAAGCTTCAAAAATGGATTCCCGCATTCGCGGGAATGACAGTTAGGATCATAGCCGAAATCAATTCAACGGCACATCTACAAGGACAACCTCTGACGGCTCCAACGCATTGATCGACAGTGTATCCTCGTCGGAGATCACAGCGCCACCACGGGTATCAACGAACGTGCCATTGACCTCCACGGCGCCCTCGCTGACTACCAAATAGGCGGCACGTCCGGCATCTAATGTGTGTGTCACTGACGCATCCGTATCTATCCGGCCACCATGAACGGCCGCATTCTGATAAATACGCATGGCATCCGGATGAGAATCCCGCCCAGATACCAATGCGGGCAAGGTGCCTGTCACTGGATCTTTGGGAAATTGACGTGCTTCCCACCCAGGCTCGTGGCCATCGGCATCGGGCATGATCCAGATCTGAAACAAGGTAGTTTCCTGATCTTCCAGGTTCATCTCGGCATGCACAATTCCAGTCCCGGCATGCATCACCTGAACGTCGCCCGCCTCTGTGCGGCCTTCGTTACCGATGCTGTCCTTGTGCGAGATCGCACCTTTGCGAACATAAGTGATGATCTCCATATCGCGATGCGGGTGGGGATCGAAACCCGTCTGTGCCTGGATCGTATCGTCATTCCAGACCCGAAGCGGCCCCAGTCCCATGCGACGCGGATCGTGATATCCAGCAAAGCTGAAGTGATAATGGGCGTTGAGCCAATCGTTAGAGAACGTGCCCAACTCATCGAAATTTCTGACATCAATCATGATCTTGATCCTTTCTTTTTCTTGGGTTTTTTAGTTAGCTGTTACGCGGCAGCGATCACGTTGTGGATTTTGGCCTTGGCTTCTTTGACGCCGGTTTCACGATAGTCATCGCCCATATCCATGCCATTAGCCGCGATGATGTTGACGTTCTTCAGTCCAATGAATCCAAAGATATGGCGCAGGTATCCAGACTGAAAATCAGCAGGATTTGGGTTCTCAGGATCACCATCGCCATACTGGCCACCGCGCGTCGAAATCACGTGGACCGGTTTATCATCCAACAATCCATGCGGACCCGTTTCTGGATCATATCCAAACGTCTTGCCAGGACGTGCGATGTGATCGATCCACGTGCGCAAAGCGCCTGAAATGGTAAAGTTGTGCATCGGCGCACCCACCACGATCACGTCGGCCGCTTTTAGCTCTGCGATCATCGCATCGGATGCGGCAATGGCAGCCGTTTGACGATCACTAAGGTGATCAGGATTGCGACGCAACGCATCGATCAATTCATCATCCAAATGCTCTGGCGGGCTGGCGCCGATATCACGATGTACGATGGTGGCGTCCGGGAACTTAGCACTCCAATCCGCGATAAAGCCTTCGGTCAACGAACGCGAGACCGCGTCTTTGCGGGGGCTGGTGTCGAGTACGAGTAAATTTGTCATGTTCTTGCTCCTTAAAAAATCTTGTGTTGTTTCCAACGTTGAGGAGAAGATAAGGAGTTTCCTAAAAATAGACAATTCTGGTATGTTTAAATTAATTGTTCGTTATTTTAAACAATAAAGATGATTAGTATGAACACCGATCCACTCGAAGGGATTTCTGTTTTTGCCGCGGTTGTTGAGGCCGAGAGCTTTTCTGGCGCGGCACGGAACCTGCGACGCTCCAAAGCTGCCGTCAGCAATCAAATCCAAAAACTCGAAGACCGGCTGAATGTCCGGCTGCTGAACCGCACCACCCGCCAGTTGTCATTGACCGAAGAAGGGCGCGCCTTTTACGAGCACGCACGGCGCATTCTTGACGAAGCCACAGAAGCCCATGACGCGCTTGATAATCTGAACAGTGAACCGCGCGGCACGCTGCGTCTCAACGCGCCGATGTCCTTTGGGCAACTGCACCTCGGGTCCGCCATTGCCGATTTCATGACGCTGCACCCTGACATCCAGATTGATTTGGAATTGAATGATCGCCTGATCGACTTGGTCGAAGATGGCTATGACATGGCGATCCGGATTGCGTCTCTGCCTGACTCGTCACTGATCGCCCGACGTTTGGCACCCTGTCGCCGGGTTGTGCTGGCCAGCCCTGAGTATTGGGACACCCATGGCCGCCCGGAACATCCGCGTGATCTGAAGAACCACGACGCGCTGATTTACTCGTACGTGGCTGAGCCCAACAAGTGGACGTTCCAAAAAGATGGGCAGACATTCACCGTGCCAATTTCAGGGCGATATCGTGCCAATAATGGCGAGGTGCATCTGAAGGCAGCGATACAAGGCCTGGGCGTCTATTTGTGCCCCACGTTCTTTTGTGGTGAGCAACTGAAGGATGGGTCCCTGGAAATGGTATTGGCAGACTACGAGCCCGAACCGATCTCTGTTTACGCCGTCTATCCGCACCGACGGCATCTGGCGACGCGCGTGCGGGCGTTTGTCGATTTCTTGTCAGATCGTTTTGGGGAAAATCCCTATTGGGACGAGTGGGCGTCGACGTCTTAGCGCCCTTCACGCCACCAAGCGAGCGCCACCATGCTAAGGCCGATCATGATCACCAGCCACCAAGGGGCCAACGGCACGCTGGATACACCGGTGACGGAATAAGCACCATTGCGGGTCATCCCAATCCAACCGACACCATGGGTCTGACGATCAGGTTGCACACTGCGCACGGCCGGAACACCATCGACAATCCAGTTCATGCCGCCACCAACTGCTGCGGTGATGACCTTTGCGGCCTCGTCCGTCGCCCGCAAATCAGCCAACTCGAGCGGATTGAGAGCACCTGATGGGGCGAGCGCCAAATTCGCACCGTCCTCAATCCGGTACAATCCAATTTCATCGGCAGGCAACCTGGCCACGGAACGACCTGGACCTTCGAGTTCCAATTGAATGGTTTGGCGTTGACCGGTCGGGCTTTCGACGACGACCATTCCGCCGCCGGGTGCCAAGCTGCGACGCTCGATCCGTAATTCGCCACGTTCAACGCTGGCAGAAAGGCCTTCTTCTTCAAGCTCGGGTTCTTTCATCAACCAATGCGAGACGCGTCGCATAAGCTCGGCTTGTGGGCCGCCGCCTTCGAAACCACGTGACCAGAGCCAAAGCTGGTCGCTGGCCACCAGCGCCACGCGCCCTTCATCAACACGTTCAGCAACCAACAATGGACTGCCATCAACGCCATTCAACAGGCTGGGTGCGACCGATGTCGTCACACCAATTTGGCGGAACCATGATCCCCACGTGGGATCCAAATCATCGCGCCCGGGCACGACACCACCGGGCAATCCACTCGTCACCGGATGACGGTGGCCGATTTCGCTGATGCGCGGCTTAAATCGTTGTTCGAGGATGCGGCCATCAGGTGCGGCGGGCAGCACGTCAGCTAAGGGTGTGCGCGCCAACGATCGAAGCCCGGCAAATTCTGGCCCGACGGACAACAGAACAGCACCGCCACTACGTACATAATCAGAAATGTTTCTGAAATATGATGGCGGCAGCACATCGCGGACCATGTATCGGTCAAAAACAATCAGATCGAACTCGTCGATTTTTTCTTCGAACAGTTCGCGCACAGGAAACGCAATCAGCGAAATCTCGTTCAACGGCGTGAAGTCATTTTTTTCTGGCGGACGCAAAATCGTGAAATGCACCAGATCGACCGACGGATCGGACTTTAAAAGATTCCGCCACGCCCGCTCCCCTGCGTGCGGCTGCCCCGAAACAAGCAACACCCGCAGGCGGTCCCGGACACCATTCACAGAGACAACGGCCCGGTTGTTCACAGGTGACAATTCACCCTCTGCAACCTCGGCTTCGAGTTCGATATACGTAGGCCCGGCATGATCCAATGTTATGGTGTGCTCATGCTCTTTGTTCGTGCCGAGCTTTAACGTGTCGGTGACGACGCCATCGACGCGCACATTCACATCAACCAAGTCAGTCCCAAAGCCGCGGCCGGTGATACGGTCTTCGGTACTGAAACGCACCGTCACGTCATTACCGACAATCCCATACCCCGGCGCATCTGAAACCACGATCCGGCGGTCTTTCTCGTCTTTTTCACCGGACAGAGTGACATGAACGGGGCCAGGAATGCCGTTAATCAAATCGGCATCGTGAATCTGGCCGTCGGTCACCACGATGGCGCCCGCGAACCGAGAACGCGGAACGTCGGCCAACGCATCACTAAGCGCACCAATGACACGCGAACCGTCACCGTTGATATCTTCGTCACCATCCGCGACGCGGACTGTACGCACGTCGATTTCGCCCAACTTTTTGATGTCTTCTGTAATTTGATCAACCGCTGCTTGCGTTTGGTTAGGCCGTTCGGCAACACCCTGACTGGTCGTTTCGTCGATGACGATCAGCGCAATATCCGCTTCTGGTGTGCGTTCTTCGACGCTAATTCTGGGGTCCATCAGCACAATGATCAGTGCCCCGATCAACACGGTCCGCGGCAACACACCGCGCATGCCCGCACGCAGCACCTGCACTAAGATCAGCATCGCACCCAATACAGCGAGCACAGCGATCACCGCGGGCGGCAAAGACGGGGTCCAAATGATTTCCGTACTCATTGGCCCAACCGTTTAATAATGGCGGGCATGTGAACCTGGTCGGCTTTGTAGTTGCCCGTCAACACATGCATCACAAGATTGATGCCAAACCGAAACGCCATTTCACGTTGTCGTTCACCACCCGGCACGACGGGAAAAATGGGCCGATAGGTCTCGTCCAACGCCCAAGCGGATGCCCAATCGCTGGACCCTGCCATGACAGGGGACACACCATCATTCACACGCTCGCCCGCGCGCTCCACCCACAGTGTGCCACCGGCAAAGCGGCCCGGAAATTCATCGAGCAAGTAAAACGCACGCGTCAACACATGGTCGGACGGCGCAGGGACCAGTGGTGGCAACGAGAGGTCTTCTGCCAGTTCACGCATGGCGACGGCTTGCGCAGTGCCACCACGCTCTTGGGTGTCGAACAGGATCGTCCCACCATTTCGCAAGTATTCGATGATCGCCAATCTGGCAACATCGTCCATCTCGTAACCGGGGATGACCGGCCAATAGATCATGGGGAAAAAGGCCAATTCGTCGCGTCCAGGCTCCACCGCTTGCGGTGGTCCCAACTCGGCGGCTGTGCGCCGGGCCAGCATGATGGTCAATCCCGTCAGACCAAGTTCGCTGACTTCATCCACGCGCATGTCACCCGTCTTGATGAATGCCAATCTGGTTTCGATGCTGTTTTCCAACGCGAATTTTTCATCAGCGTGCGCCGGTCCGCCCCAAATTAAAGACCCAGCGATCAACATGGCGACGGCCCCTGTCGCTGCCTGTGCAGGTGCACGCGCACCCGTTCGGACCCAAAGCCCGACGATCATATCGATCATGAACAAACACAGGGCCAACATATAGAGCCACGACGTCAATTCACGCTCTGTCTGTTTCTCATAGTTGCCCAAGACCGCGCCATCGGGCAGCGGCAACGGTTCTAAAGTCGGCAGTGACGCCGTTAAGTTGAAGGCAAGTCTGACATCCGCGTTCCCATAAATCCCGGGTGGATGCTGCTGTGTGACACGTTGGTCATCGATTGCCGATGACAAGATGGGTTGCGCGCCTGCCGGCGGTGCGCCCAAACGTCCAAAAGCATCCAACGTAATTTCAGGTGCCAATGGCGACGCGTCCGATTTGATGGCGACACCTTGGCCCAACGCACTCAAGCGCTGCATCATTTCCACGAAAATGCCGGATATCGGCAAGTCGGACCAAACGGTGGTGGGGGCCGTGTGTACCAAGACAACCCAGCCGCGTCCGCGCTTGTCCGCCGTCACCAATGGCGTGTCGTCTTCTAAGGCTGCCCAGGTCTTTTCCGCCAGATCCGGTGTCGGCTGGGCAAGAACCTGCCTGCGCACCTTGGCATCAACAGGTGGCGTCAAACCTGCAAATGGCGACGCCGCTGGGAAGGGTGCCAGTCTCATCGGCTGGCTCCAGGACATCGCACCGCCGATTACCCGATCACCGCCGCGAAGTTCCACCGGCAGAAGCGGGTCAAGCGCATCCCCCTCTGCCGATTTTCGCGCCAACGCCGGGCCTGCAAAACGGACCATGATCCCGCCATCGTCAATCCATGTGCGCAAGCGTTCAACATCATTGGTAGAAGGCTCAAACCCATCTGGCGCAATCAACACTGAAAGAGGTCGCGCGAGTAGGTCGTTCAATGATGCTACCGTTACACCAGCCGTTTTCTCCAGCGCGCGAGAGATATAATAGCTTTTGCTGAGGAGCGGCTGCACCGCTGCGGCCCCATCCACATCAAGCACGCCAACCGCGCGCCGACGCCAACGCTGATCCAATAGGACCACGGCACCTGCGTGGCTGACGTTACCAATCTGGACCCTATCGATCCGGTTCAAAATCTCAGATGGGGCTTCCAGTAAAAGCTCAACGACACTGGCATCCGACTCAAACTGTCCAGCCGCGACAGCCTGGACGCGTCCCTTGCCGTCCAAGCCACGGACTTCGAATGGAATATTCGCGGCGTCCGTGCGTGCCCGCTCAACACTCACCGCCAACCCGGCAGGTGTCGTTTCGGGTGGGCGAACAATCATCGTGTCCAATTCACCCGTTCCATAAACAGTCATACGGCCCAGCGCACGCAAGCGCTCGCTCAATACTTCGGCACCTGCATCATCAATGCCATCTGATAACCAGCGGATGTCAGCCAACCCGTTGAAACCATCTGCCCACTTGGCCAAGGCCGACGTCGCATCACCACGGTCTGTCGGCCATGGGTTTGGCGAGAACTTGGACAAAACGTCTCGTGCTTCTTCCGGGCCGAGTGATTGAACGGTAATGGCGCCACCGTCTGCAGGGGCAGCGGTCGGTAATACAACAATCTGACGACCTGCGCGTGCAGCACGCTCAGCGATTGAAACGGCAATGTCGCGTCGCACATCCCAGCGGTCTGCTGCGGCCCAGCCATTATCAATCACGATGACAACAGGCCCATCGCCGCCCGCCTCGGCGTCGGCATGCAATAATGGACGCGCCGCTGCAAAAATAATTAGGGCTGCGATTAAAAGCCGCAGTAATAATAACCACCAAGGCGTTTTGGCTGCTGTTTCATGTTTGGATATCAAACCGAACAGTAATTGAATGGGCGGGAATACGACCTTGTTTGGTACAGGCGGGGTCAAGCGCAGCAACCACCAGATGGCTGGCAGCGTCATCAGGGCCGCGAGGGCCCATGGGTTAATAAACGCAAGAGGGCCTAAACTAACCACGTCACCCCCTACCCTGATCACTGAGGGCGAGGTAAAGCGCCATCAATGCAGCTTCAGGTGATGCATCTGTCCGATGGCGTGTATAGCCCCAACCGGCTGCCCGCGCGATGGATTGTACGCCGTCGATGTGGGCCTGAAACACATTCCGGTATTCCTCGGCGACACCACCGGTATTACCGATGATGGTACGTCCCTCATCTTCGGGCCCTTCGAATTGGACACGCCCCTCAAACGGGAACGTCTCCTCTGCTGGGTCAATAAGGTGAACCAAGTGGCCACGGATTCCATGATGCGCGAACGCATTCACTGCCATCTGCGTTTTATCTTCAGATGAGAGAAAATCACCGAACATCACGAGGCGTCCATGTCGCGGTAGTAGCTCAAAATTAGGCAAACCCGACGCCGCGATACGTTCGCTCTCGATTTCATTCCACAGACGCGTCAGGACATTGCGCCCAGCGCCTGGACTTTGCCCCGTGCCAAGCAGCGCGACATGCTCACCCCCACGAATCAGCAATGAAGCCAATGCCATAAGCAATAAATCCGCACGATCACGCTTGGTAGTCGAATCACTATCGGAGCCATAGGCCATCGAAGGTGAGCCATCGCGCCACAACCAGACGCTCTGTGCCGCTTCCCACTCAGTTTCTCGAATAAACACCGGGTCATTTTTTGCAGACTGACGCCAGTCGATCTGCTGCATAGAGTCGCCGGACTCGTAGCGCCTGAACTGCCAAAATGTCTCGCCTTGGCCAACGCGCCGCCGACCGTGCACCCCTTGGGACACCGTATTCGCAACGCGTTCAGCCGCGACCATCAGCGGCGGTAGACCAGCCGCAAGAGCTTCTGCGTCGTGATGCGTATATGTGCGAGACGCGTTCATTGGTTCCTAGGCAATCCGCTCGCAAAGGGCGGTGATCACTTCATCCAACGTCACGCCCTCTGCGCGTGCAGCAAAGGTCAAGGCCATCCGGTGCCGCAATATCGGTGCCGCGAGTGCCAAAACATCGTCAACGCTGGGCGAAAAACGTCCTTCAATGACGGCACGGGCGCGGACGCCAAGCATGAGTGCTTGCGATGCACGAGGGCCGGGGCCCCAAGACACGTTCGTTTGCACAGATGCCAAGTCCGACGTTTCTGGCCGCCCTGCCCGAACCAATGTCAAAATCGCTTCGGATACGGACTCGCCAACAGGAATCGAGCGCACAAGCCTTTGTGCTGCCATCAAGCTTTCGGCATCAAGGACACGTCCAGGCGCGAAATCTTCATTGCCTGTTGTCTTGATCAAGATATCCCGTTCGGCGTCCAAATCTGGATATTCGACATTCACCTGCATGAAGAACCGGTCAAGTTGGGCTTCTGGTAGCGGATACGTACCTTCTTGCTCGAGCGGGTTCTGCGTCGCCAGAACATGGAACGGTTTCGGCAGATCGTGATATGTGCCGGCAACGGAAACACGCTTTTCTTGCATGGCCTGCAATAATGCGGATTGGGTGCGTGGGCTGGCGCGGTTGATTTCGTCGGCCATCAACAATTGTGCGAATACAGGCCCCTTAACGAAACGGAATGATCGCCGTCCGGCATCACTTTCTTCCAAAACCTCTGACCCCAAAATATCAGCTGGCATCAGGTCAGGCGTGAATTGAACGCGCTTGTCGTCCAGACCGAATACGGTCCCCAGTGTTTCAACCAGCCGTGTTTTACCCAGTCCAGGGACACCAATCAGCAAAATGTGGCCACCTGCCAGCAGGGTAATCATGCTCTCTTCGACGACCAGCTCTTGACCAAAAATCGCCTGCCCTACGGCTGCGCGTGCCGCTGACATCTTTGCGGCCAACGCCTCAATATCAGCAATAGGCCCCTGACCTTCTGCGGCAATCGGTGTATCGTTGTCGGAACTCGTTTCGTGGGTGCTCTCGCTCACGTTTCATTCTCCTAGTTTGGCCTTTGGAGTAAAGCCTACTTGATGCAGGATACCCCCGGAAAGATCGAAAATATTACATTTGCTCAAGGTGCGGACTCGACCTGCCCGCCACCCCGAGGATTTGATCAGCGCCCAGGCCAAATTGTCTGTGGCGACATTGATATGCACATCGATAGCAGCGGCGTGTGGCATTATCAGGGCTCACCCATCAATCGGCATGCCTTGGTCAAACTCTTTTCGACTGTCCTCCGTCGAGACTTAGATGGTGATTACTGGCTCATAACACCAGCAGAAATGGCAAAAATCCAAGTCGATGACGCTCCATTTTTGGCGGTCGAGCTTGATCGCACAAATGACAATGACGTGAGCAGCTTGCGGTTTCGCACCAATGTCGACAAATGGGTCACCGCAGACGCCAATCATCCCATTCGCGTCGTTACGGACCCGGAATCAGGCGAACCTCGACCATACCTTCAACTCGCGGACGATGGAACAGAAGCCCTAATCATCAGATCTGTGTTTTACGAGCTTGCGGAACACGCTATCGAGACCGATATCAAGGGTACTAGAGTCCTTTGCATTGATAGCAACGGTGCACAATTTCAACTTGGATCCGTCTCCTAATTTTGATGAATAGCTTAGTGATCAGAGAACGAATGAATGGGTCATATGCCGAAGCCGTCATCAGATCATCACGAGGAGATCATGACCTGAATCCAGGGATGTTACCGGGGAGCAATCTCCGCCAGGCTGCAGTCTTGGTTCCGCTGATCGAACATCCTGATGGCCTGACGGTTATGCTCACCAAGCGGACGGATCACTTGGATCATCATCCGGGCCAAATCAGTTTTCCAGGGGGTCGTGTCGAAGACGATGATCAATCTCCCGAACATGCGGCACTTCGTGAAGCCGAGGAAGAAGTGGGATTGCGTCCATCGCAAGTGGACATCATCGGCAGGCTTGATGAATATGTTGTGCGGACAGGATTTTCAGTCACACCCTTTGTTGGATTGGTAAAACCAGGATTCAGCATTTCTCTGGACGAGTTCGAGGTCGCAGAAGCGTTTGAAGTGCCACTTTCATTTTTTATGGATGAGGCCAATCATCGTCGTGATAGCAGAGTTCATAACGGCGAAGTCCGCGAGTTTTATGCGATGCCATACGACGATTACTATATTTGGGGTGCCACGGCAGGGATGCTGCGCAACCTTTATGACATCCTGAAACCTTACGAGGTCTGATCTGTGTTCAGAATCTTTATTACCTATTTGTTGCCGTTGTTAGCACCATTTCTCATGTATTTGGCCTGGAATGCGTTCGTTCGCTACAAAGCCAAAAAGGCGGGTGCAGAGCCGCCCAGCCTAGAAAAAGGCCCGATTTTTTGGTCGTTGATAGCAGGCATGGTGCTGTTGATAGGGAGCTTGGTGACCGTCGCACTTTTGGGTGGCGATCCTGCAGGGGGCGCCCCTTATTCACCGCCTCGCCTAGAAGACGGCAAGATTGTTCCGCCAAATTTTGGCCAGTAACAATCAATCCATTGATTAATGCGATTGTTCGTTGAGGTATGCGATACCGGTCACCAGCTGCGCATATGTGTTCAAACGACTGGTTTTTCGAAAATGCCGATCAATGATTTTGATGATCTCAAAGCATAACGTGACGGTTTTCTGCTCAACCTCGCTGGGCATCACTTGATTACGGAGCTTTTTGTCGATTGACTTCGCAAAGGCTGCAGCAAATTTGCGAAAACCCGTTTTTCTATAATCACGCCCCAAAGTGTCTTTCGAAAGCGGGATGAGTTCCTCCAAAAGGCCTTGGGTTTCTGTCACGATGGCACTGCCGTCTTTCAGGGGCATTTCACCATTCAACACGCGTTGTCGCGATGTGCATGCGAAGCTTTGGCATTTCCTCGGGCGATCAATATAAATTCCGCAGCTGGTCCCTTCTAGGTACTGGCACGGATGCGGCAGCGTTTTCTTACCGGGTTCTTTGACCTTGATGTTGGTGACATCGACGTTGCCAAGTTCGTGATCTTCAAAGCTCACATATTCAAACAACAAGCCCGTGCAGCACAGCCCACATTGCTGGCACAAAGTTGAGGCGTGATGCGCGGTAGATGTTTGATCCATACCGACAGGCTGCCCTCAGCCGATTGCCAAATCTAGGTTTGGGTGCCAGCTGCGATCTCTAATATTAGCGAACTATTATGTACGGATATCCTGCAAACCTATAACTTATTCTACTGTTGGTGATCGACAACAAAAGATGCCAGACTAGTTCGCCAAATGCACCGACCATCCAAATCTTCGGATTTGCAGCCCATGGGAACAGATGAAATTACCACTTAAAGTCACAGTCATAAGTTCCTTCGCGATCTTTACAGCGGCAACAATCGCTGTGATGGCGGTGCTGAACTTTTACGGTAATAGCAATGCCATTTTGGATAATGCGCGGGCAAGCATCTCGCAGGCGTCACACGCCGCAGAATTGGGCGTCAACAAACTAGTCGAAAGTGCCGTTCGCTCTATTGATAGGGCGGCGCACCTTCCGGGCTCGATTTTTGATTGGCGAACACCAGAGCCTTTATTGATCACGTTATCGGCCAGCCTGCGAAGCTATCCGCAATATTATGGGATGTTTGTGGGTTTCCCGAGCGGTGCATTTGTCCAGGCCATTAGCTTAATCGCCCCAGATGGAAGTCATCGGGAGTCGCGGGTATCCCGAAAGAAACAGCGCTCGCATGGCGGGTCATAGGTCCGATGTCGGGCAAAAATGGTCACCATGAAAAATGGTGGTATTTCGACGGTAACGGCGACGAGTTAAGTGACGTTTCTCCGCGCATCCGTGTTCATTCAAATTACGATCCCAGAACCAGACCATGGTTTCGTGAATCACAGCGGATGCAAAGCACTGTGATTTCTGACGTATATATATTCGCTAGCCTAAAAAAACCCGGGATCACCGTTTCAGAAACGGTCTATCACAAGCCTGCTCTGTCTATCGGTGTGGACCTATCCTTGGATGATCTTGGGGCCCTCACCAGGAAATTGAGCCCGGGGAAAAATGGGATCATCACCGTATTGGACCGTGATGGTCTTGTCATTGCGCATCCCGATCCGGAAAAAGTGGTCGATCAATCCCAGCTCGGGAGCGTCGAATTGTTGTCGGCATCAGACATTGATGATCCCTTAGTACGTAAAGCCTATGGCGAGTTGGATATGAGTAGCCCATCAGAGGCATCATTTAATTTGAACGATCAAGACTATGTCAGATTCTTTAAACCTGTTTCGGCGAACAATCTTGCCAACTGGGGCATCATCAGTGTGGCCGCCGTCAGCGATTTTACTGGCGATCTCATGGCGACCTTACAGCGCTCTTTGTTGCTGGCGGGCGTTGTCATGATTTTTGCGGTGGGTGGGGTCGCGATCATGGCCGGTTGGATCACAAGGCCGATCATGAGGCTGCGGGTTATGTCCGATCAAGTTACGCAGCTTAATTTATCAGAAGTACAAGACTTCGAAACACCATTCGATGAGATCAATAAACTGCGGCTATCGATGACACGCATGAGAGACGCATTGGATAAATTTTTACGGTTCGTGCCGCGTGACGTGGTCCGCGAATTGGTGCAATCCGGACAAAGCGCCAAGGTTGGTGGCGTAGAAAAAGAAGTCACCATGCTTTTCACCGACATCGCAGGCTTTACGACGATGACGGAACGCATGACCCCCGAAGACACCATGGCGCAAATGTCGGAATACTTTGAGAACCTATCATTTGCCATCCAAGCCAACCGGGGCACTATCGATAAATTTATTGGCGATGCCATTATGGCGTTTTGGAATGCGCCGACCGAAGACCCAGATCATATTACCAACGCATGTCGTGGCATGTTGACGGCCTACCATATTTCTGAAGACCTCAATAAAAAATTCATAGACGAGGGCTTGTCGCCAATGCCGACTCGGTTTGGTCTGCATTGCGGCAATGTCTTTGTTGGTAATGTCGGTGCAAGTGACCGCATGCAATACACCTGTCTGGGATCGAACGTAAACTTGGCGGCGCGCATTGAAGGATTGAACAAGTTTTATGGCACACAGCTGCTGGTCAGCGACACGGTCCGTCGCAAATGCACATCAGAGTTTTTGTTTCGTCGGGTCGATATTGTTGAAGCCAAAGGCACCACACTACCGCTGACCATTTATGAATTAATGGGAGAGCGCGCCGAAGACGCTGCATTTTATGTTGGTAAGGATGTCCTCAAACGCGCGTCCAAATACGAACAAGCCTTTGACTTTTATCTTCATCGCGATTTCAGCGACGCTTTGTTTATCCTCGGAGAGTTGGACGAAGAACAACCGAACGATCCAGTCGTCGAGTTACTGACCGGGAAATGCCAAGCATTTATCGACAATCCACCCCCCGCAAGCTGGAATGGTGCGACCGTTCTCGATGAAAAATAGATCGGCTTATTGAGACAGGCCAAGTAAGTCCATGGGCTTTTGGCCTCACCCATCATATAGTTTGCTCACTGAATATATAAACGCCGTGACCATATTGGCCTCGCCTTGCACCCAGATTACCATAGATCATGATTTCGATGAACGCGACCCAAGATCCAACCGGAAAGCTCGGCCCAGAACCCTGGATCGCTGCACCTGAAACAGCCCGTGTGATGGATGCGCTGAAGACAAACGATGCTGACGTCCGATTTGTCGGCGGGTGTGTCCGTGACGCCATCGCCAAGCGGCCCGTCAAAGATATTGATATTGCCACCCCCGACACTCCTGAAACGGTCATCGAACTCCTACGTGCTGCTGATATCCGCTCCGAGCCGACAGGGATCGAACATGGCACCATTACAGCGATCTGCGGAAATCGCACGTTCGAAATCACGACGTTGCGAAAAGACGTTGAGACATTTGGCCGACGCGCGGTTGTGGCATTTACCGACGACTGGATTGTTGATTCATCCAGGCGCGATTTCACTATCAACGCTATGTCTGCCAATACAGACGGTGATGTATACGATTATCATAACGGCATCAAAGACTTAGCCCACGGGCAAATTCATTTCATTGGGAATGCCGAAGATCGTGTCGCCGAAGACTATCTACGGATACTTCGTTATTTCAGATTCTATGGACATTATGGCCGTCCGCCAATCGATCAGAATGCTTTTTTGGCGTGCCGAAAATTCGCCGAGAAGTTGTCGGAAATCTCTGTTGAGCGCATCCGGGATGAAATCCTCAAAATCGTCATGGCACCTGATGCTGCCGATGTTTTTCTGCTGATGCGCGAAGCCCATGTCTTGGACGTCATTCTACCCAACGCAACCGATATTGGGCGGCTGAGGGCGGCGAGTTGGTTAGCGACGAGGGGGCTGTTGATTGACGGCATGAAACCGGACCCAATCCGCAGGTTGGGTGCCGTGCTGGATCCTGAGAGCGATGTTTCGATGATGTCGAGCCGCCTACGACTTTCTAATCGCGAGAGTTATCGATTGTCTAAAATGGCCGAACTGGCGCCCAGCCTCGACACACCACTGGATGAAGCTGCGACCCGAAAACTAATCCACAGCGAAGGCGCTGAGTCCATTCAGGATGCGACAATCTTGGCCTGGGCCTCGCGTTTGGCCGAGGTCGCCCGCCTGCCCACCGAGGAAACTGCCGCGCGTTTGCGGCAATTAGAAGTCGCATTTTCTTGGCACGCACCCGAGCTTCCGATATCTGGAGTTGATGCGCAGACAATGGGACTACTCCGTGGCCCCAAAATCGGGCGTGTGCTTCGCGCCGTCGAAAATTGGTGGGCTGAGGGCGATTTCAAAGCGGACAGAAATGCATGCTTAGAGAAGCTAAAAATAGAAATTAGTAAAATATTGGATTGATAAATTATGACAGAGCTTCGAATTTGTTTTATTGGCGACAGCTTGGTCTTAGGGACTGGCGATGACGAGTTCCTGGGTTGGCCAGGCCGCGTGATGCAACGTGAGCGCCAAGCGGGTCATAACCTAACTTTGTGCAACCTTGGCATTCGGGGCGACACCACGACCATGATCGAAACCCGTTGGCGAGCAGAGGCTGAAGCGCGCTTGCCCCCTGAAAACCCCTGTGCATTGGTATTCTCGTTCGGCTGCAACGATATGGCGATGGACGGCGGCGAGTTGCGGAACAGTCCTGAAGTCGCCGTTGCATCCGCAACCAGAATGATATCAGAAGCCAAGGATTGGCTGCCAACGCTGTGGATTGGTCCGCCACCAGTCAACGACGACGACATGCCATTTTCATCAGCTCTGGGCCGCGAGCGGTTTTTATCATCCAGCCGTAACGTTCAACTATCCGATATGTTCCAAGATGTCGCAGCCGATTTGGGCGTGCCGTATCTGGATATCTTTACGCCATTGAGCGCCCATTCTGATTGGCCCAAATACTATACCAAAGGCGATGGCGTTCACCCCACGCGAGATGGATACGCGATCATGGCTGATCACATCATCGGATGGGATGCCTGGCGGAAATGGTTTGATGAGTGAGGCGTCTCAACACCTGAATGACATTGATGTCAGAATTCGTGCGCAGGTTATAGCACTGGTCGAAGAACGAGGAGTCGGCAAAACGATATGTCCATCCGAAGTTGCACGTGCTGTGCGCCCTGATGATTGGCGTCCATTGCTGAAGAAAGTGCGTAAGGCAGCCATCGGTCTGGCTGACGATGGTCAGATATCCATCTTTCGAAAAGGGAAACCGATACCAACAGATCAGGTTCGCGGCGTCATTAGGCTAGGTCTACCTGCACCTCAGTAAAGTCGCCACCCGCCGAATTCAAAAAACGAAAAGCGGCATCATCGAGTTTCAGACAAGATAACACGGCTAACCCTTTATCGCGCATCGTGCGCGTGACGCGGGTTCGGATATCAACAGCATGCGGCGATGATGTACCTCT
>CBFHXC010000062.1:0-16704 GCA_965659695.1 Rhodospirillales bacterium | reverse complement strand
TTTCGGGGAGCTTTGAGAAGGAAAACGGTGCCTTCTCGAAGTAAGCCATATTCTCAATTATTGAGTCTGCGTTGAACAGTGTGCCGTCCTGAAAAGTCACGCCCTTTCTATGTGTAAATTCCCAGATCTTGTCACCGTAATTTTTGTGCGATTTCGCCAGATCATACTGCCATCCCCTCGGATTATCAGCTGGGCGAACCAGCGAAGCGTTCACCGCGTGCGATATCGCCAAATACGGCAAATTCGGCAAATACATTTTTACATGAGATCCGGGCTTGAACCCTCCAGTCACTTCGCCTGACGTAGGGTCTTGGCTTAAGCCAATGTAAGGTGTGTCTGCTGCTCTAGAATTCTCAATAGGGTTTAAGCATAGAAGTAGAAGCGCGGTTACAGCGTATCGCAGAATCATCTCGGAAGAACCGCCCATCAGTAGTTTTAATAAATCAAAATAAAAATATAGCCTGACTTGTTGGGTGGTGGCCAGTGTTAGCTCTGTCCGCTTAGGGTCAGAAGCTGCCTGTCCAAAACGTGGAATCGTGTCCCAGTTTTGGTCACAAAACGGACATCCTTTGCGTAACCTGAGACAAAGTTCACATCTGCCTGACTTCACTCTTCCGGAGAAGGCTGCAACAGGTTAAATTAATGCCTTCAGCCTGGCGTCCAACTCAGCGTCGATGGCGCAAATAACTCATCGACCGTTACCAACCGGGTGATGATGCCTTGGGCATGGGAATACCGGCACAAGGCTTCAAGCGCTGGCCGGTTCGCGCCTACCCCGTAGGACCAGAAATTGTCTCCCAGAATCTGCAGTGATCGTTCCATCTCGTTGGGCGCCCAGGGCAGGCTGGTGAACGGCGCCTGACTTTCTTTGGTGCGCTCGATCGCATAACGCCGAGATGCCTCAAACGCATTACAAACGCGCAGGCAAAGCTCAGGATTGCGCTCTGCGATATCTCGGCGAACCCCAATCAAGTGCATGATCGGAAAAATGCCGGTACGGCGCGCATAATCAAGTTCGAGTGCCGGAAAGTCGACGAACAATCGGTCAACGTTCGGCACGCCGTCAAGGAACGCCGGTGGCGGCTTGTACGCTACCAGCGCGTCTATGGCGCCGTCGCGCAACGCGTCCGACAGGTTTGCACTGTCGGTAAGCGGCTCTAGTTCAATACCATGTGGTTTCATCCGCACAATCGGATCGCTGTCTCCCTCGTAGGCCGGGCCATAACGCCAGCGCACGTCGGCGGTGCGCAATCCGAAATCATCTTCCAAAACGCCCCGCGCCGCCAGAGCTGCAGTCATCGAGAATTCACGGACCCCGACAGAGCGGCCGGCCAGATCACGTGGCCCCTTTATCCCTCGGTCTGTCCTGATGTAGATCGCCGAGTGTCGGAACGATCGCGACGGAAACACTGGCAGGCCGACATAAGGGCAATCGCCGGTCGACGTCAGGTACAGGTAGTTGCTAAACGACAGTTCGGTAATGTCGTACGCTTGTTCATCGAACGCCCGGGCAAAGATTTCCTCCAGCGGCGCCGTCACGTATTCGGCAACCACATCGTCAATACCGACCAACCCTGCCATCAACGGCAGGGTCCGGTCGTATGCGCCGACCGCAATTTTCAATTGGGAAGTCAGTCGACTAACTCCTCATACACACCGCGGCAATCCATCTCGTACTCGAGATCCACAACAGGCGGGCGATCAAAATGCCATGTGACACCTGCGGGGGCAGCCCCTCGGGCAACGATCTCGCTGGACAGGAAGGGATGAATGTCGTGCACAGTGTAAACTTGGGTTGCGGTCACGTCCGCCCAGCCCAAGCCGAGCACACCAAGACGGCGCTCCATTTCGCCCAGCACGAAACGTGCTTTTTCGAAAATCGCGTCCTGGCTGAGGTCACCTAGCCGCACGATGTTGTCGCGATAATCTCCAAGGCCTTCTGGGCATTCGGCACTGCCGGCAACCACGAAAGACGGACACGGTTCGTCGCGCTCAACGGTGAAAGTGAAGGCGTGGAACGAAGGCTCCGACGGGCCGTTGACCTCTGGGCACACGTTGCTGCGCGCCACTGGATTAGTCGACCCATCGAAGATCCCCCAGCGTGACAGGGTATCCACATAGGTCTCGTTAAAACGCTTGAAACCATCCTCAGAGAATTGGCCAGGTGAGCGCAACTCGCAGGCGCAGAAAGCTGTAAGTGGCCGTCCTGCCGCCTTTATGATGGCCTCGGCCCGCGCGAACCCTTCGGACAGCGGCACTGGACGACGGAATTGGAATCGGCGCATGCCATGCCCGGTCGTTGCCGCGACCCCGGCGGAATACTGAAAGACCCCTGGTACAAACCGGTATCCCCCAGGCTGGAAATCAACAGATGCCATCTCATTTGTCCTTCAGTTTGTTTCTCTAAGCCTGACCATTCTGCTCAACGGCGATGGCGACACGCAACAAAAACCTTTGAGGGGATAGGGCCCTCTTGCCCTTTCTCCCTTCGTGCTAACCCGTTAATTCACAACGCCGCCGTTGATCTGCAGCAACTGGCCATTTATGAAACCGCCTCTGTCCGAACACAGCAGACCAACGGCCGCCGCGATATCGTCAGCAAGACCGAGACGTCCAGCCGGGTTCTGATTTAGAAGTTTCTGGAAGCGTTCCGACTGAGAGATGTCGTCATCCTCGTCCGGGAACGTCCCCGGTGAAATCGTATTGACGGTGACCCCCTTTATGCCGAACTCATGAGAAAGTGCTTTGGCGAGGCCCCAAGCGGCATGCTTGGACATCGTAACGTGCGGTCGCCCGCCGGTTCCTTGCTGAGCATTCATTCCTGTGAAATTGATAATACGCCCCCACCCGTTTTCGACCATGCCAGGCAAGAACGCACGCGCTAGCCATACGGCGGCATAGCAGTTGACGTTCATCACTTCTGCCAGATCTTCATCGGTCATGGAGAGAAACTCGGATCCCGGACGGATTGCGGCATTGTTGATCAACACGTCAATACGCCCAAAAGCCCCCAATGACGTATCCACAATTTTATCAATATCCGGCTTGCTTCCGACGTCGCCCATGGCGATCACTGCCTCTGCGCCCAGCGCACGAACCTCGTCAGCGACACGATTGCAGGCATCCTCATCGCTAGAACCATTTATAACAATGTTGAATCCTGCTGCCGCGAGTTCATTGGCACAAGCCCGCCCCATGTTCCGGCCAGAACCGCTGATGAAAGCGGCGCGTTTGATTGTTTCCATTATATTCCTCCGAGTTACACCAGGTTCATGCCCGGCTCATTCCATTGCAAAGCAGCAGGCCAAATGATTCAAGGCAGATTTAAAGGGTTCATTTTTGAACAAGTCATCCGGACCAATGATTTAACCGCGAAAAGACAGCTGCTTTCCACTCCTGTTTGGAGTTTCACGCTCACTGGAAGACTTCCCTGACATTAAATTTCTATTCCCTGAATCGGTAAATAGTTTCCCTGTTCTGTGGAGTAGGGAAATTGCACCACGTCTCCCAGCAATCTTAATTGAGACGGAACTCCGAGTTCGGGAACTCAAGGGTAATTTTATTAATGAAGTGACTGAGAAGCTAAGTGAGGTTCAATCGGAGCTTCTTGATGTAGAGGAAAAAATCATAGCAGCACAAGACGTGCTTCGAAGACTTGATATCAGGGCGCCAATCTCGGGCATAGTTCTCAATTCGATAGCCCATACAGTCGGTGGTGTGATTGCGCCAGGCGAAGCCATTCTCGAGATTGTTCCAAATGCTGAAAGGCTTCTCGTTGAGGCGAGAATAAATCCGAGCGATATTGATAAGGTAACCATTGGTCAGATTGCCGAGGTTAGATTCTCAGCGTTTAGCCAAAGGACGTCCGAGCCCGTAGATGGAAATGTTTTATCAGTATCTGCCGACGGCATCACTGATGAAAAGACAGGTGAGCAGTATTATCTCGCCAAGGTTGGAATTAGCGAGAGCTATAGAGATAAGCTTGGCGGCGAAAAGCTAGTGCCTGGCATGCAAGCCGAAGTTTATATTCTAACTGGGAAGCAAACACCACTGGACTATCTGTTTGATCCCATCGCCACGAGTCTTGGTCGGGCTTGGAGAGAAAATTAGAATTTCTATCAATGCATTAAACAAGCGATAAACTCTACATCAATCTGGTTTGTTGCGTGTTTCCGCAACCAATTTAATCTAGCTTGAGTTCAGCATTGTCGATGTGCAAGTAACGTCGGTTGCATGTCCCCGCAACCAAAACGTCAAACCCCGGTCCTTGTGACCGGGGGTGCGTTTTAGATGCTTCCTAAAATTAAAACGACCAGTCCCCTGTGGGGTTGAGACATTTTCATCTGACAGCGCCGGTCTGTTGCCTGATTAAATCTTGCCGCAAGAACCTAAACTAAGATACCGTTCCTTATCATTCATTTGTTTTATAGGAATAATTTATGGTCGACGTAAGTACCTTACCAGACGTCATGCAGCACCACATAAACGAGGTAGAGTGCCCCGTTTTTGACAATAAACCGTGGGTTCGTGGTGGCCCATTAAAAGAGCGCCGAGTTGCTATTCTTTCATCGGCGGGTCTTCATCTGCGAAGCGATCAGCATTTCACGGGCGGAGACCATAGTTACCGGGTTATTCCCAACGACACGAATCCAGATGATATTCTCATGAGCCATGTTTCGGTCAATTATGATCGCACGGCTTATCAGCAAGACATCAATGTGGTCTTCCCGCTGAAACATCTAGCGGATATGGCAGAAGAAGGCCTGATTGGTTCTGCGGCGAGCAATCACTATTCATTTATGGGGGCCACCGATCCTCGGGAAATGGAAAACGATGCTCGAGAGTTGGCCGGTGTGCTGAAATCTGATCAGGTAGACACCGTCGTTCTTCTTCCCGTTTGACCGCTGTGTACGCGCGCCGTGAGCGTGCTCGCACACTATCTGGAAGAAGAAGGACTGGCGACAACGATCCTCAGTCTGATTCGATTGCATAGCGAAAAAGTCGAGCCACCTCGTACGCTGTTCGTTCCATTTGAACTTGGACGACCTTTAGGTCCGCCCAATAATCATGCCTTGCAACGTGAAGTCCTGGAAAAAGCACTTGGAATGCTGGTGTCCGATGATGGGCCTTCGCTGATCACCGATTTTGGTCCAAATAATGTTAGGGCTGAGCCAGACGAAGGTTGGTCTCCGCCCGCGACTGCTTTTTCTGATTTAGATATGGCGGACGTGGCTGATGTTGGACGAAGGCTCAAAGATGAAATCGAAACCCTGGTACCAAGTTATGAGTTGGTGAAGAAGGCGAGAGGAAGGTCCACGGTTGGTCTTGCCAAACTGACATTTGAGGAAATCGCCGATCACATTCTATCGTTTCTGGACGGGCAGCATCAATCGAGTCCGAGAGAAGATTTATCGGCAGCGATGGTATTGCGATTTGGCGTAGATGACCTCAAGGCTTTTTATACAGAGGCAGCGAGTCACGGCGGTTCGCCATCATCATGGCAACTGGGAAACTGGCTCTGGCGTGATACGGTGTTGGGGCAAGTACTTATCTCGCTTAGAGCGGCTTCAATGGATCATAGCGATAAGCGCTTTAACATTGTTGGTAGCAAATTTCTTGTACCACGAATTTGGATTGATGATCTGAATTTATAGGACAGGAAAAATCGTTATCCGACAGATGGCATTCGCCAAGCTGGCCCCAAGACAAAACACCTTAACCCGAGAGGACTGAGGTGTTTTTTTGTTCTTAATAAGCCTATTTCATCGAAGGAGAGTGAAGATGTTTATTCAGGTTCGTCGTCCCACGTTTTTTCCGGCATCGGCAATCCTGCAAAATCATCTGCGGTCAACGGTTGATCGGGTTGGATGTCGAAGTCTTCTTCGAGCAGCATCATGATTTGCCGCACGTGTTGCCCGGAGTGCCAGCATGTGCGCTCCAACACCTCGTGCATCGGTCGATCACCATAGTACGTTTTAACGATCGTTTCGGTGCATTCCACATCGGGGTTCTTGAGCCACCAGTCTTTGACCCGTTGGCGAATATCGTCCCCAAAGCGGGCGATGTCGTCACCGGTTTTCATCCATGGGTCCTGGCCCTTGGCGAGGAAATCATAAGATAGTTCGCCACCTTGGGCAGCGGATAAGAAACCCTCGGGGATGCGGAAAATATGATTAGAGAGATGGCCGAGCGTGCGTTCCCGGTTACGTACGTTTTTATCTAGCTCTGACGTCGGCAATTGCCGGATATAACGTTGCGCGGCCGCCAATATCATATCGAGCTTATCGACAAGTTCAGGCCCAGAGAGAATGCCGCTGGTCGGCGGATCAATATCCAAAAAGTCTGAAACGTCAGTAAGAATCTGCGCGTACGTCCATTCGTTGCCTTTGGAGACAACGGGAATCGATTCAGCACCGAGTGCTTTTAACTCGGTCCATGCATCGGGCTGCTTTTGAATGTCTATGGAAACAAAGTCAATCTCACGGACCGACAGGAACTCTTTAATTCGTAGACAACTCGTTCAGCCAGGGCGCCAAAACACCTTGATCGGTTCAACGTTCATGATCAAACGATAGGATATGGCATGCTTTTATGTCAATGACCTGGATCGCGCACAAAATTGATCTTTGCCATGCGAGGAGGGATTAGGTCTGGCGGAAGAGGTAGGAGTCGAACCCAAAGGAACGTTAAACGCCCTTCACCGGTTTTGAAGACCGGGCGCCCGACCACGGACGTGACTCTTCCGCCGACACATTAGTCAGCCGTCATCGAGGTGTCCATATCATCGACTGTCGATAAGTTTGGATTGTTTTGGGGATCGTGAAAAATACGCTCACCATCTCCGATGATGTTGCGGACATTGCCGTCGCGGCGTGTAAAACCGAGCAGGTCAAAATATTCCAATACCTCAATGGTGATGTTTCGACCCAACCGAGTGGCATCCCGAAACGCCGCGGCTGTAAAATTGTCGCCCAATTCCATCGCCCGTTGAGCCAAAATACGCAGGCTTGATGCGAGAAAAAAACGGTTTTTCGCGACCGGATGTAGAAGATCAAGTCGGGCAGCTGATATGAGTGTGCGAACAATCGTTTCAGGGGGTTCGGAAAGTGAGTCTGCGAGTTCGAGAACCCGAGGTGGTGCTGCGCCTTCAGTTGCCAATAGGGGCTTGATGCGTTGCCACAGGGCTTCTTCTTCGTTGGATAAAGTAACCTGAAAGTCCGGACTGGTCACATGTCCGGCAATGATCTTCAAGGTACCAGCGTCTTCGGCTGCCTTTACCACGTTTCGGAACTGCGGTGCTGTAAGTCCGCGCCCTACGGCACGATGTAACTCGTTCAAGCCAATACCGATAGCGGATGAATGTGCAGCATGATAGGTGTCGACT
Source organism: Rhodospirillales bacterium (assembly GCA_965659695.1). Lineage (GTDB taxonomy): Bacteria > Pseudomonadota > Alphaproteobacteria > Rhodospirillales > Casp-alpha2 > UBA4479. Next base: position 9,320 of record CBFHXC010000062.1, on the reverse strand, counting down.
GCTTTCACCATATCCTTGCTCAGACTGCCCCATCGTTCTGCTGAAATGAGTGCCCGCGCATCAACGGATCCGACCAGTTTGGCATCAAGCGTCTGACACAGCTGTTCGATATCTTTTTCATATACGTTACGGGCTCGTATAACATGGGCCATCTCTATGATGCCGTCGCTGCAACTTAACTGGGCCACCAAAGCATCTTCGAGGTTCTCATGTGCCATGGCGCGCAGCTGTGCCAAACGCGCAACGGAAGATATTCGCCTTTTGGGGGCAATGGGATCGATCACCCGACCGCCGCCGATTGTGCGGCTCGCCGATAGATCTCGTAAAATCAGCCGATCTCCATGGACCGCAGAAACCGGGGTTTGCAACACGAGGTGAACGAGCCCGCGATTTCCCGGGCCTATCGAGTTTTCGCCCAGCACTTGAAATCGTGCAGGCACATCCGCAGCACCGACATGAACATGGATTTTACCACGTGATTTAAGCGGGTGTTCTTCGCCTGCCAAGATTTCTATTTCGGCATCCAACCGGTGCGAAACCTGAGCGCGATCCAGTGTCACCAGCCAATCGCCCCGCGATACCGTATTCACGCTTATATTGTTGCCCGCAATATTTATCCCGAGACGCTCGCCCGCTTGGCCTTCATCGGTCGTTTCGTTCTGTGTATTCAAGCCGCGCACGCGGGCCTGATCGCCGGTCGGCGCGACGGCAAGTCGATTCCCAATGGCGACGCGCCCGCTGACAAGGGTCCCCGTCACCACGAGCCCGCTGCCCGTGATTGAAAATGCACGATCGATAATGAAACGCGGTGGCCCGTCCGCAGGTGGTTGTGCATGATCACGGGCCGATAGCGCCAGATGCGCCTGAACCTCTGCGATACCCTGTCCTTCAGGGGTTGCGACAGGAAACACAGGTGACCCCGCTAGTGATGTCTCTGAGAGCATATTAGAAATTTCCTCAGATACCGCCTGCACTTGATGTGTGGGGACCTGGTCACATTTGGTGATGACACAGGCACCTTTGCGCATCCCTAAAAGATCTAATATTGCCAAATGTTCAATCGTTTGGGGCATCGGCCCGTCGTCCGCAGCCACGACCAACAACACAAAATCTATCCCGGCCATTCCTGCCAACATCGTATGCGCGAATTTCTGATGACCAGGGACATCTACAAAACCCAGGCTGACGCCGTCAGTTAATGTCTGGTAGGCGAAGCCCAAATCTATGGTCAAACCGCGTCGTTTTTCTTCGGCGAGACGATCCGTATCCACACCCGTTAACGCGCGCACCAGTGTTGTCTTCCCGTGATCGACATGCCCCGCCGTTGCAATAATCATAGGGAAAGTTCGTTGACGCCTGCGAAGTTGTTCAATTGTTCTAAAAGCGTGCTTTCTTCGGCAACCTCCAGGCAACGCAGATCTAGTAACAACGCACCATCGGACAATCGCCCAATGATTGGGATGGGTAGGGCACGAAGAGCTGCCGCCATCTCCGCGACAGCTTTTCCTTTTGCTTTTTGTCCGGTGGTTGGGGTGATGCTGAGTGCCACACTCGGCAAGCGATCGATTGGCAATGACCCACTGCCGATCTGGCTTTGGCAGTCTTGGGTTGAGACCGTTGCCGATCCTTGCAGGCGTTTTTGGAATGCAGGCAAGATCCGGACCGCTTGCGCACGAATGTCATCTACCTTGCGTGTCAATAATCGCAGAACTGGGAGGCGGTGAACCAGACGGTCTGGGTCACGGTATAACTGCAGTGTCGCAGCCAATCCGGCAAGCGTGACTTTATCCAACCGCAAAGCCCGTTTCATCGGGTTCTTTTTGAGTTTTTTGATAAGATCCGCACGTCCGCATATGATTCCGGCCTGAGGGCCTCCCAATAGTTTGTCGCCCGAGAACGTAACCAAATCGGCCCCGTTTGTTATTGCGGATTGCGGTGTCGGCTCGTCCGGTAATCCATGTGAGGAAAAATCGGTGAGGGTTCCACTTCCAAGATCAATGGCACATGGCAAGTTATGTGCATGCGCGATTTCGGTCAGATCGGCCTCAGGAACCTCGGCGACGAAACCGTCTATGCGGTAATTCGCCATGTGTACTTTCATGATCAGCTCAGTTTTTGAGTTAATCGCGGACTTAAAATCCGCCGCGTGGGTGCGGTTCGTGGTGCCAACTTCAACAAGTTTACAACCTGCGCTTTTCATGATGTCGGGGATCCGGAAAGACCCCCCGATTTCAATCAATTCACCCCTGGAGACAATGACTTCTTTGCGCCGCGCAAGTGCGGATAAAACCAACAAAACTGCCGCAGCGTTGTTGTTGACGACGGTTGCAGCCTCCGCCCCGGTGATCCGGCAAATTAAATCTTCAACATGGGTGTCCCGGTCGCCACGCTTCCCACTTTTGAGGTCGTATTCAAGATTGGCCGGAAAGCGGGCCGCGTCTTGCATGGCTTTGAGTGCAACCTCGGCCATCTGGGCACGGCCCAGGTTCGTATGAATAACCGTCCCTGTCAGATTAAATACACGCCGAAGACTGGGCGCCGCCAATGCCGTTAAGCGCTCACTGGTCGCTTGCAGAATGCTCGCCTCGTCATTTCCATCGCCAACAATCTGTTTCGACGAACGACGATCAGATAGTTCTTGTCGGATCGAATCCGTCACTGCGGCGCGCCCATAACTCTCAAGCAACTGCGCTGTGTCAGGTGAGCGCAATAGCGCGTCAACAGATGGCAAATTAGCAAATCTTGATGACATCCATGTCCTCCAGGGATCGCGGGCAGTGGGGCAATTTAAAAATCACCAACGTATATCAGCTTACGCCTCGGTCTGTTGCTTTGACCAGACCAACGGGGTGGCTTTTTGACCCTGAATCGAATTCGACTGTTGGACCCCCATTTGATATCAAGTAGCCGTAGCGTAATTTTCAAAAATGCGAGCGATGCAAATGCTGAAAACCCCTTTTATGAAGCCAATCGATTGGATCATGCGCATATGGAATTAACGCAGGCATGGGAATTTGTTTCCGATACTGTCATGGGAGGAAAATCGTCTGGCCAAATAGAGAAAGTGTACATGGACGGCAGATTTGCGACCAGATTGACTGGCGACGTATCACTTGAAAATAATGGTGGCTTCGTACAAATGGCTTTCGACATTGAAAGCGGTGGAAAGCCGTTTGATGCGTCGGACTGGAAAGCGGTTGAGGTGGATGTCCTTGGCAATGGAGAGAAATATGATCTTCGTCTCCGCACGGCAGACCTTTCTCGCCCATGGGAATCTTATCGCGCATCCTTCATGTCCCCCAATCAGTGGACCACTGTTCATATTCCATTTGTTGATTTTAAAGCGCACAAAACGGACATTCCGTTCGATGTGAAACGCATCCGACGTATGGGTATTTTGGCAATTGGCAGAGTTTTCTCTGCTGATCTCGCCGTATCAGCCGTCAGGCTGGCGGCCTAACCAAATTTTCTTATTATAACGCCAAACGGAACCCCGCGAAAATATCGCACCGATGAGGTTCAAAATAGTTTCGGTACGTGCCATGCATCATACGTGACCGGGTTGTCCATGCCCCACCTCTAAGCACTTTGGTGTCCCCAAATAGAACTTGTGAATAGTCCTCATAGGCGTCTGGTTTGAATCCTGGATAGGGTTCGAAAGTATCCGCACACCACTCCCAAACATTGCCAAGCATTTGTCGACATCCAAAGCTGCTGTCACCGTGAGGGAATGCTGCTACATCAACGGGGCCAAGGGCGTAGCCATCCAGATTCGCCTTTAAGTGACCAGCGGGCGCGTCGCCCCATGGATAACGTCTTTTTATTGATGAAAGCGTACCATCACTGGCGCGTTCCCCGAGCGCAGCGACTTCCCATTCGAATTCCGTCGGAAGGCGCCCGCCCGCCCATTTAGCGTAGGCCTCTGCCTCATACCAACATACGTGCATAACCGGCTCATGAGGGGGGAGCGGGACTATCTGATCAAAGCGTCGGATACGCCAATTTCCAGTTTCGTCCGGTATCCAGAACATGGGGTATGCAACCCCTGACTCATTGCGCCACTTCAATCCATCAGTCGACCAATGCCGGTCATCTGCATATCCCTTATCGGCAATAAAATTTGCGAATTCCGCGTTCGTGACCGGTGCCTTGGCGATCTGGAAGGGGGCAATTTCGACGTCATACGATGGCCGCTCGTTGTCGAATGCGAATGGCGCATCGGCCGGTGCGCCAATACTGAACCGCCCCCCGGGGACCGATGCGTAACCTGGATGGTCACCAAGATTGGTCAACGAAGACCGGTCGATTGCATTAGCGACCTTCGGTGTCGCATAAGCCAGCGTCTGTCGTGCCCAAAAAAAAGCCTCAGTATGCATATCTTCATGAAACACGCCGAACTGCGCCATGAATTGGGCGTCCGCAGAGACATCGTTGTTTTGCAGGGCTGATATCAACATTTCATTCGTCGCCGCCATATATTTCAGCGTTTTCTCACGGTTGAGCAATGGCAAATCCCAGCGCACTGCGTGCGGCACGTTAATCGAGTCATACAACGTGTCAGATTTTTCACCGATCACGCCGCTGAGGCCAAGTAATGCACGCGACACGAAAAATTCGTAAAAATAAGCGACGTGCCCAATCTCCCATTGGATGGGATTAACGGTTGGCAGCTTCGGTCCGATCAGTTGTTCCGCATCTAAATCCATGACAAGTTCGAGGGTCCGCGCCCGCGCGTCTTGCATCATGTTAATGATCTCTGTGACTGTTGCAGGCATGGATGACCGTTCTGGATATTCTGCTATGTGGGTGGAAATCGTTGAAGATTAACGTAATTACCCCGGCTAAGAAACATTCGATGAGTGGTAACCGAGCCACGGCCAAACGTTGGGCACGCATCCTTCGTGATGCCGGTCACTCGGTGCAAATTGATGTCGAGTTTGCGGGCGATACGTTTGATTTGATGATTGCTATCCATGCTTGGCGCAGCGCCGCATCCGTCAACGCGTATCTTGCCAAGCGTCCAGGGTCTCCATTGATCGTTGGGTTGGGCGGCACTGACGTGAACACCTATATGACGACCCATTCTGATGTCACCCTGAAGACCATGGAAAAGGCCGATGCGCTTATCTGCTTGCACCAAATGATTGGTGAAAAATTACCAAGCGATCTGGCCAGCAAGCTGTATCTTGTTCGCCAATCGGCCGTTCCGCTCCCGACCCCGCGAACTCCCAGGGTACGCGCATTCGACGTTTGCGTTGTCGGGCATTTACGCGAGGAGAAAGACCCCTTTCGAACGGCGATGGCTGCAAAGCTGATCGCTGATGAGTCGCAGCTTCGGATCACTCATTTTGGCAAAGCCCTCACGCAGGCTTGGGCCCGTGATGCCGAGAGGCATATGAGAGAAACACCACGATATATTTGGCGCGGCGAGGTTGCCCGATGGCAAGTGCGTCGCGAATTCGCTCATACACGTGCGATGGTCATCAGTTCAAATCAAGAGGGCGGCGCCAATGTAGTGTCGGAGGCTATCGTCGCAGGCGTGCCGATCATTGCGTCTGATATTGATGGAAACGTGGGATTGTTGGGCGAGCGTTATCCAGGTTATTTCCCGGTTGAAGATGAGAGGGCATTGTCACGTGTGTTGTGGCGTGCCGAGACGGATCCCAACTTTCTTCCATCGCTGAGGGGTCACATCAACGCATTAGCGCCACTCTTTTCAATAGAAGAAGAAAGCGCAGCATTGTTGCGTGTCGTTGAAGCGGTTACCAGGTCAGCGTAACGGGTTCAATCGCGTCTCCTTCTTTAACGACCTTGCCAACGATTGTTGCCTCCGGGTATCCGCGCTTTTGTAGGTCTGCGACACAGGCCTCTGCATTCTCCGGTGGTATTGCTGCCAGTAATCCACCCGATGTCTGTGGATCAAAAATGAGCGGATAGGCATCATGTGATGACGCGCTCTCGGCATTTTTGATCGCGCGTCTCAGCCGCACATTGGCAGGTTGTAACGAGCTTAAAATGCCGGCACGAATGGTATCCAGTGCGCCATCCAGGATCGGGAGCTTGCTTAAATCAAGCGACACATCGACCCCGGACCCTTTGATCATTTCAACCATGTGACCAAGCAGACCGAAACCAGTAATGTCGGTACATGCGTTTGCACCGTGCGTGTACACGCATTCTCCGGCAACGCGATTGGACAAAATCATCATATCGAGAGCACCGTCAATCCATCGGCCTTTGGCTTTTTGTAGCATGTCTGCGGCGAACAACGTGCCTGTGCCGAGGGGCTTGGTAAGCACCAATAAATCTCCTGGCACCATGCCCCCCTTGCGGAGAATTTTTTCGCGATCTGCGAGACCGTTAATGGCGAAGCCCAGCGCCAGTTCTGCACCTTCGCTAGTGTGACCGCCGACGAGTGCGGTTCCGGCCTCGTTCAGGACTTCTATGGCACCACTCATCATCTGATACACGGTATCTTCAACCTTCGCTTCGATGCCATAAGGCACTGTCGCAATGGCAAGCGCTGATTGAGCCTCGGCACCCATGGCGAAAATATCACTGAGTGAATGGTTCGCCGCGACTTTGCCAAAGATATACGGGTCATCGATGAACGCCCGGAAATAATCGACTGTATGCAACATGACCTTGCCGTTTGGCACCTCGACCACTGCGGCGTCATCTGGTTCATGCAAGCCAACCATGACATCATCGCGTTGGGTAGGTTGGAGATCGGATAAAGCGCGCGTCAAAACGTTTGCGCCAACCTTGGCCCCACAGCCGCCACAGCGCATGGCAATGGCTGAGATTTCCTTCAACGTGTCCTGATCTGCTAGGCCCGCATGACGTGGCGGGTCAGCATGTGCCTTTCGCATATCAGGAAATTCGGCATATTTCGCTATCCATCGGCGATCGATCCAGTCTTTCCATGTCCAGACAAATTCACCTTCAATGGCGGGGCCGCCCCGGGTTGCGATAGCATACTTATCACCTGTACTGATGAGGGCTAGGGCGCGCTTTTGCGGCGTGAACGACTTGAGTTCTTTGCCCGTCAACGCGCGACGCAGATTGTCTGCAAGCGGCTTGCCTTGGCGAACAGCAAAGACCCCGGCTTTTTCACGCGGATGATCGAGCACGTTTGCGACATCTCCAACGGCGAAAATATCGCTGTGCGATGTGGATTGGAGCGTATCTGTGACTGTGACGAAGCCGCGTTCGTCAACTTCCAAACCTGAATCTCCAAGCCAGTTAGGTGCGCTCGCACCGGTAATCAACAACGTTTCATCCAATTCGATGGTGTCACCGTTGGATAGCGTCAGGGCTTTTTTCTCGATACGCGACGCTTCGACACCGGTGTGGACATGGACACCGCGTGAATCGAGAACGCGCTGAAACCTTCGGGCAACATCATCAGAAAAACTGGGCAGAACGCGCGTCGACTTGCTGACCAAATGAAATTCAAACAGTTCATCATTTTTGTCCGCATCCTGCATCATGTTCTGCAATCGATATTGGATCGCAAGGATCATTTCGACCCCGGCAGCGCCAGCGCCGACAACGCCGATCCGATGCGGGCCCGGCTGTGACATCACGCGCTGCAGTAACGCCTGCCATTTATCGACAAAGCGGTTGATCGGTTTAACCGGGACGCTGTATTCGTCGGCACCTGCAACACTTTGCAGGTGTGGCCTTGATCCAATGTTGACTGAGAGTACGTCGTACGGGACTGGCGGGCGGTTTGCGCAGATGACTTGCTTTTTAACTGTATCAATATTGACCGCCGTATCGTGAAATAATCGCGCACCAGCAAATTGTGAAAGCGGACGCAGGTCTACATGTGCGGCATCGTAATCGTAGTGCCCGGCAACGAAGCCAGGAAGCATACCGGAATACGGCGTGTGAACATCGCGTGCAATCATGGTCAGACGAATGCCCGGTTGAGGCTTCATCCCAAAGCTTTTCAAAACCGCTACATGGCTATGGCCGCCACCGATAAGAACCAAGTCTTTCAGAACGATATCTTGTTTTGATTCCATCAATTATGCCTGCCAAATGGTCCTAGGTAACAGTTGGGGTATAGCGCCCTAGTTGGGCGATACTAGGAAGGGGCTACTGGTCGATGCTTGATAATGCGCGCATCAGGCACGGATCAAAACACCTACTGTCGATAAAGATGTTCAATATTGCAATAGTGGGATTTCGAGTGGATCTAAAAAGCGTGTCCGATGACGAATCTTGTTATTAGTCATTGATCATTCTGTCGTCCCATTGCTTTGCAACCCATTGAATTTTGGACTAATCCTGAACGATCTTCCCCCACATAACGCCCTCAGGAGTACAATGCATGGAGATATCTGCGCGCGGCTACGTAAACCCTGACTTACTTTGGTCGCCCAAAACTTTAAAGAGCCAACTAGAGCGCCCGGACCTGAAAATTATCGATACGCGGCCCGCTGAAGAATTTGCAAAATCGCGTATACCCGGTGCGCGGCATTTCGATCTCTATTTCGTGAATACCTATGATAGTGACCCGGTGCCGTTGAAATCCTTTACAAAGATGTGGGCGGATATGCTGGGTTGGCGTGGCATAACCGAGACCGACACCATCGTTTTCTATGGTGACTTTACCGATATGTGCGCAGCGCGAGGGTTTTGGTTTGCAGAGTATCTGGGACACTCAGATGTGCACGTCTTGGATGGTGGCATTTCGGCATGGAAAAAGGCTGGCTTGCCATTTGGAGCATTGAGCGATCCCCCCAAACCAACAAAGTTCAAAGTCCAACTGATCGATGAAAAAGTGGCAACGCGCAAAGATGTGTTGAGCGCAATTGATAACCCCGAATGCATCATCATCGATAACCGCAGTTATGAGGAATTTATTGGGACAGACAAAAGGGCGCGGCATGGCGGCGCGATTCCATCGGCACAACACAGGGACTGGGTCGATTTATACGATGACAGCAGTGGCTGTATGAAAGACGCGAAACAATTATCGGATGCTTTCTTATCCGTAGACGCGCATCCCGATAAGGACATCACCGTTTATTGTAATACCGGTTATAGATCAGCACACGCTTACCTCGCGTTACGATTGCTGAACTACCCACGTGTGCGCAACTACGTTGGCTCTTGGCAGGAGTGGGGCAACCGGGATGACGTGCCGATTGAATTTCGGGGATAACGCCCAGGCGACACTTCCAGGCTTTCCCCATGAAAGATCACCATGAATGAACACAACAATTATGATGGGAAGAAGGTTTCGGGCAGAAATGCCTAGGGTCCAGACTCATTCAAATCCAATAACAGATGAGAGCGGCGAGGCA
>CBFHXC010000061.1:0-16856 GCA_965659695.1 Rhodospirillales bacterium | reverse complement strand
TCCCTTTCATATGTCCTCTGGCGTATTCATAAAAGTGCCTTTTGAAACATATGCACGGAGCCATTTGAGTCTAAACGTCATTGACATGCATTCAAATAAATGTATTTGATATACATCTTAAAGAAAGAGCCTATCATGCAGTTATCAAAATTCTCAGACTATTCGCTACGGGTCCTGATCTACTTAGCCGGGCAACCAGATAAGTTATCTACAATCGATGAAATCTCTGCGCGGTATGAAATTTCCAAAGAACATCTTCGAAAAATTGTTCATAATCTGGTGCAATCAGGTTGGGTCGAAAGCAAACGTGGTCGAAGCGGTGGATTGTCACTCGCATCAACCCCCGTAGACATTTCTATTGGTAAGGTTATCAGATCGACTGAAGAGAATTTAGCCATCGTCGAATGCTTCAACGCTGATACGCACACATGTCAGATTTCAGGTGTTTGCCGTTTAAGCGGTATGCTGGAAGAGGCTTTGCAGGCCTTTTTGAGCGTTCTGGATAAATACACTCTTGATGACATCGTCTCAGGGCAATCAACATTGATGGCGCGATTGGGCCTCCCCACTTTTGATACAGATACGAGGGCAAGCACATGAATGCTTTTGCACCAACCACACCAGTGACCGAAGACGACATTCATCGGCTTGTTCACCGGTTCTATGAGATGATCCAGGAAGACCATGAACTTGGTCCCATCTTCGATTCGAAGATCACTGATTGGGAACCTCATTTAGCGCAGATGTGCGACTTCTGGTCGTCGGTGATGTTGAAAACGGGCAAGTTTCAGGGGCGCCCCATGCCAAAACATATTGCACTTATTGATCCGGTCCGCCCAGAGCATTTCCAAATGTGGCTCGCATTGTTTGAGCAAGCGGCAAAAGAAGTATGCACCGAAGATGTTGCCGCTGCGTTTTTGGATCGTGCTAGACAAATTGCGGAAAGCTTGAAATACGGAATGTTCGGCACCCATGGGTCAAAAATCTGCCCCGCTGCATAAGCAGTTAAAGTTGCGTCACAACAGATCGCATCACGCCCGCAAAATCTTCAAAGGCCAGACTTTCGGCAACGTGCTGCGCGTTGTCGACACGCTGCACACCGCCGACCCAGACATCTCGGATGATGTTCGCGTTCCCAGCGAAGATCGCGCTATCAAACAATCGCTCTCCTGTCTTGCCGACAAGTGTCGGGTTGTCCGGATCGAGAATGATAAAGTCCGCACGCTTACCGACAGCAATCGCCCCCACAGATCGCCCGGTGACCTGTGCGCCCCCTGCAAGGGCCCCTGCGTATAGTCGGGTCGCCGTGGAACCACCTGGTCCCGCTGCCGATACATTACGTCGACGACGGATCAGGCGCTGGCCGTATTCCAACCATCTGAGTTCCTCGACCATGCTGACCGAAACGTGGCTGTCTGAGCCAATGCCAAACACGCCCCCAGCATCCAAGTAACGACCCAATGGGAATATGCCATCACCCAGGTTGGCCTCGGTCGCAGGACACAAACCAGCGACCGCACCGGACGCCGCAAGATCATCTGTTTCTTGATCTGTTAAATGCGTCGCATGGATCAAGCACCAGTTTGGCCCGACATCAAAATGGTTCATCGTCCATTCAACCGGCCGTTGACCTGTCACCTCGACGGACTCTGTCACGTCTTTTTCCTGCTCCGCGACATGGATGTGGATTGGCGCGCCTGGGTCACCCTTCAACAGCGTTCCGATCACTTCACGCATGGCGTCTTCGCTGGCTTGGCGCGGGCTATGGGGTGCGACACCAACGGCCATCATAGGATCGTCTGCCGCATCCGTTTGCAGCCTGGAAATAATCGATAGGAGTTGTTCAGGAGAACAAATGAATCGACGCTGTCCCTCGTTGGGTTCTTTGCCCAAATACCCGCCCTGCGAATACAAAACGGGCAACATCGACAAACCAATGCCCGCCGTTTGCGCCGCGCGGACCAGAGCCAACGACATTTCCGCAGGCTCGGCATACGCCGTTCCATCCGCGTCATGGTGCATGTAATGAAATTCACATACTGAAGTGAAACCAGCTTTCACCATCTCGACATAGAGCTGCGTGGCAATGGTTTCCAACATTTCAGGGGTCAGGACTTTGGCGAATGCGTGCATGGCCACGCGCCAAGTCCAGAAACTATCCTCTCCGCCCGCTTCTGATGCGCGAAATTCGCTCATCCCCGCCATTGCGCGCTGGTGTGCATGGGAATGCAAATTGATCATGCCAGGCATCAGATGGCCTTTGGCATGGACGTCATCCGCTTTTGGCGTTTGATCAGCGTCAATGGCGGCGATGTTTCCCGCCTCATCAATGGCGATGCGAATATTCTTGGCCCAACCATTGGGCAGCCATGCCATGTCCGCAAAGATCGTTTTATCTATTTTCATGTTGCCCGCTCAAAGTCTCGTATCCCTGAATTAAGTCACCATATCCCGTAATAGTCATGTGCAACAAACCCGTTAATGGAGACAGGGAAGACTTATGTCATTGGTTCGGATTTTTGTTTTATCGTTGGCAATTATAACGGCTAGCACTTTTGGCACCACATCAGCCAATGCCAAGTCAGAATTGGTCATCGGGATCACCCAATACCCGTCCACATTTCATCCGAACATCGATTCCATGTTGGCCAAATCATATGTCCATGGGCTGGTCCGCCGACCGATCACCGTCATGAATGCGGATTGGGAAACGGTATGCATGCTATGTGCGGAATATCCGACGCTTGAAAACGGCGGCGCGGTTCTGGAAATGACGCCGGACGGCAAAAAAGGCATCGCTGTCACCTACAAACTATTGGACGAAGCCGTTTGGGGTGATGGAACACCCGTCACATCTGACGATGTGATCTTTACCTGGGAAGTCGGCAAACATCCGAAATCCGGCGTGTCCGCTGCTGAAGGTTATCGTCGGATACTCAAGATCGACCGCATCGACGACAAAACATTCACGTTCCATATTGATCGCCGCACATTCGATTACGCGAATATCTCGACGCTGGGAATTTTACCGGCGCATATTGATCTTAAAAATTTCGAAGACCCGGCTGCTTACAAAATCAAAACCGCATTTGATACCGATCCCATGAACCCCGGACTATTTATGGGGCCATATCGCATGACGGCGGCAAAAGCCGGATCGCACATGGTGTTTGAACGCAATGAAAAATGGTGGGGCAAGGCACCCGCGTTCGACAAGATCACCGTCCGCGTGATTGAAAACACCGCAACACTTGAGGCCAATATTCTGTCAGGCGGCATCGACATGATTTCAGGCGAATTAGGCCTGAACGTCGATCAGGCCATCGCTTTTGAAAAGCGTCATGGTGAAAAATTCGCAATAAATTTCAAACCAGGCCTGATCTATGAACACATTGATCTGATGCTCGATAATCCGATTCTTCAAGACGTCCGCGTGCGCCAAGCACTGTTGTATTCTATCGATCGCAATGCGATTTCCGAGCGCCTGTTTGGCGGCAAGCAGCCCGTCGCACACTCCAGCGTCAATCCATTGGACTGGATCTATGCCGACGATATTCCGAAATATCCGTTCGATATGAACAAAGCCGATGAGCTTTTGAATGCAGCCGGCTGGTCAAAAAAGGTCAAAGGCATTCGTGTTGACGAAAACGGTGAGCCTTTGCGTCTGGATATTATGACCACGGCCGGCAATCGTACTCGCGAGTTGGTTCAGCAGGTTCTGCAAAGCCAATGGAAGGCAGCGGGCATTGATGTTCGGATTAATAATGAGCCGGCCCGTGTGTTCTTTGGAGAAACAGTGACCAAGCGAAAGTTCCAAGCCATGGCAATGTTCGCATGGATTTCCTCACCCGAAAGCGTGCCACGCACCACGTTGCATTCTGATTCCATCCCCTCGGCAGAGAACAATTGGGGCGGTCAGAATTATACAGGGTATGTGAATCCGGAAATGGATGAACTGTTGGAACAAATTGAACTGGAACTTGACCGCGACAAACGCAAAGTGTTGTGGAACCGATTGCAAAATATCTATGCCAATGAATTGCCCGCGCTGCCGCTTTATTTCCGGGCAAATTCGTTCATCATGCCGAAATGGCTGATAGGTGTGCAGCCCACAGGCCATCAATTCCCTACCACACTTTGGGTCGAAGATTGGGCCGTTACAAAATAAGCAACGCACGACTGTTTCCTTCGCCCGATTGAATGGTACGCTGGACGCATGGCTGCCTATATCATCCGTCGGATAATCCATTCGCTAATCGTCATCGCGGTGATGTCGTTCGTGATCTACGGCTTGATGGGGTTGATGCCAGGCGATCCAGTGGATCTGATGATCAGCGCCGATCCAAATGTGACTGCCGAAGACGCTGAACGTCTTCGGGCTTTATATGGTTTGGACCAACCGTTGTGGGCACGCTACCTAAATTGGCTAGTAGCTGCAGTCCAAGGCGACTTCGGATATTCCCGATTATATGCACAACCTGTTTGGGCGGCGATCGTACCTGCATTGCAGAACACACTGATTCTATTGGTCTCAAGCCTGACACTCGCGTTGATCATCGCACTGCCCGCTGGCATTTACGCAGCGACGCGTCCCTATTCTGTCGCGGATTACAGCATTAACCTAGCGGCATTCGCAGGTATTTCCATGCCCCCGTTCTGGTTGGGGATTTTGCTAATCATGGTCTTTGCCGTTGTCCTGGGGTGGCTGCCGGCTGGTGGCACCGCTGATGCCAGCGGCGCATCTGGCTTATGGGAAAGCCTTAAGTTTCTGATCTTGCCAGTTGCTGCACTGACCATTGCCGGTGTTGGCGGACACACACGATATATGCGCGCATCTATGATCGAAACGCTGCGCCAGGATTACATTCGAACGGCGCGTGCCAAAGGATTAACGGAAAACCGCATTGTCCTGCATCACGCATTGCGCAATGCGCTGATCCCTGTTGTCACCATCCTGGCACTTGATTTGGGTGTGCTGTTTTCAGGTGCACTCATTACCGAAACCGTTTTCGCGTATCCCGGCATGGGGAAGCTGATCTTCGATGCCATCATGGGGAACGACTACAATTTGGCGCTGGTCGGATTGCTGTTGGCAACCGCACTGACATTGGCTGGCAATCTGCTCGCCGATATCGCCTACGCCAGTTTAGACCCCCGCATCAGTTACACGGATATGGACCAATGAGCACGTTGGACACTGCCATCGCGCCCGCTGCCAAGGGACAAGTATTTCGGAGGTTCTTGCGCCATCGCCTTGCGGTCGTCAGCGCGGTCGTCCTTACTTTTCTCATCATGTTTGCGATGTCTGCGTCACTAGTGGAAGCGATCCTTGGCATTGATGGTGACACGGTTGATCTGTTTGCACGCTATGGCCCACCGTCCGCGAAGCATTTGTTGGGTACCGACGAACTGGGTCGCGATATATTGGTTCGTTTAATGTACGGCGGTCAGGTGTCGCTGATGGTGGGTTTGGTCGCGACCATCGCGGCAGCCGTCATTGGCACCACCATTGGCATCATTTCGGGTTATGTCGGCGGGCGAACCGATGCGTTCATGATGCGGGTCACGGATGGTGTCATTGCCCTTCCCCTGCTACCCCTCTTGATCGTGTTGGCTGCAATCGATTTAAATAAATTGGGTATCCCCGAAAGCATCGTCCGTTCCGAAGATGTCAGCCTGTATCGGATCATCGTCATCGTCGCCCTTGCGGGATGGACCACGGTAGCGCGGCTTGTCCGGGCATCGACTTTATCAATCAAGACTCGTCCGTTTGTGATGGCGGCGCGCGCCCAGGGGGCCAGCGCATTTCGGATTATGACCGTTCACATTCTGCCCAACCTGATGTCGCCGATCATCGTCGCCACCACGTTGTCTGTCGGCAATGTGATTTTGCTGGAATCCGTGCTGAGCTTTTTAGGGTTGGGTATTCAGCCGCCCCTGCCCAGTTGGGGTAATTTACTGACGGGTGCCCAGGAAACGATATGGGAATCCCCTGGTCTCGCATTTTTTCCAGGCATGCTGATTTTTGTTACTGTGATCGCCTTTAATTTTATCGGTGACGGATTGCAGGATGCGCTCGACCCGCGTGCGGATGATCGACGTTAATGCAAATAACAATGCGTTGGCGGACGCGATTCTGGGAACCGCATCCGCCTCGGCATTAGTGTGACATCAAGACCGGAACAGTCATTTCCTTCATGAGGGTATCGGTGACACCTCCCAAGAACAATTCGCCCAATCGTGAGTGCCCGTACCCGCCGGATACGATTAAATCAGCACCCATGTTTGCGGCTTCGTTAAGCAGTACATCGCCAACATCAACCCCCGCCGATGGCATATGTTCAGCTTCTGCCACAACACCATGCAATGCTAAGTGATGTGCGATGTCTGCGCCGGGCAAATCACCCAGTCCGTGCTTCCCAGGTTTTGGATCAACTGCTAGGACTTTGACCTTTTCAGCCTTTTCCAACATTGGCATGGCATCACGGATGGCACGCGCTGCATTGGCACTGCCATCCCATGCAACTAGTACGCTGCCACCGAAGCCATGGGTGGCTGTCCGTGTCGGCACCAACAGCACCGGAGCACCCGCATTCAAGACGATATAGTCTGCGGCATCACGGGTGTACCCACCATCGATTTCAGGATCAGGCTGGCCGATAATGACCAAGTCAGCATATCGCGCAT
Organism: Rhodospirillales bacterium; assembly: GCA_965659695.1. Lineage (GTDB taxonomy): Bacteria > Pseudomonadota > Alphaproteobacteria > Rhodospirillales > Casp-alpha2 > UBA4479. The sequence goes on along the minus strand of CBFHXC010000061.1, from coordinate 10,169 downwards.
GAGTACAGATCACACGCTCAATCAAATCGTTCCAATCGCCTATACGCGCGTCGCACTTTACATCAACATCTGAACAACGTTTCTCGAACACCTTGATCAGTTTATTTGCTTGCTCCTGTGTGTTCTGCCTGTAGGCGTCAACAACTTCTGACGGCAACTGCGCCGAAACATACTGCGGCATGTCATATGGCAACCCCGCAAACAACCCGACGACACGTGATCCGTGATTTTGTGCAAGAGATAAAGCGGCTTCTACCGCGTTCTCGCTCGCGCGGTTTTCGCTCAAATGCACCAGAATATTTTTGTAAGCCATGTGTTCTCTCCCCCAATGAAAAATCAGTGTTGGTTCATAATCTGATACTGCGTGGCCCTACGCTTTGATTTAGGTCAAATTTCGCGAATAGTTTGCGTTCTTAATTGGACAAGTCATCTCATTCGCAGTTTTATACGAGAAACCTCATGGTGCGCTCAAAATTGACGCGCAGAGCATTCTGGAGATTAAAATGAGCATCCTTGGAAATTCCCCGCAGGCCCGCGATATCGCCTACCACGTGCATGGCTACACCAACCTAAAGGCCCACCAAGAAAAGGGCCCCATGGTGATTTCTAAGGGCGCCGGAATTAGGGTCTTCGACGACACCGGCAAAAGCTATATCGAGGGCCTATCCGGTCTATGGTGCGTCAGCTTGGGGTTTGGCGAGCAGCGACTGATCGACGCCGCCACAGACGCAATGAGCAAACTCGCATATTATCACGGCTTCAATCATCGTTCCTGCGAGGTCGTGATTGATCTGGCTGAAAAACTGATCGGTATCGCGCCTGGACGTATGTCCAAGATATTGTTCGCAAATTCTGGATCAGAAGCCACAGACTTGGCCGTTAAGCTGATCTGGTATTACCACAACGCCATCGGCAAGCCCGAGAAAAAGAAAATCATTTCAAGGATACGTGGGTATCATGGAGTTACCGTCGCATCTGCCAGCTTAACCGGATTACCGCACCTTCATGGCGACTTTGACTTGCCGATAGATCGTATTCTGCACACCACCGCCCCACACTATTATCGCGAGGGCCAAGATGGCGAGAGCGAAGAAGCCTTCGCGACCCGTTGTGCAGAAGATTTGGAAAAGATGATTTTGGACGAGGGACCTGACACCGTCGCCGCAATGTTCTGTGAACCCGTGATGGGGGCGGGTGGCGTGATTATCCCACCCGCAACCTACTACGAGAAAATTCAAAAGGTCCTCAAGAAATATGATGTGCTTCTGGTCGCCGACGAAGTGATCAACGGGTTCGGTCGTACCGGTAATATGTGGGGGTCGCAAACGTTCGATCTGGACCCAGATTTTGTCTCCTGCGCCAAGCAATTGTCGTCGGCTTATCTGCCGATCTCGGCCTTGATGATTTCTGAACGCGTGCACGAAGCCATGATCGCCGAGAGCGAGAAGCTGGGCGTTTTTGGTCATGGTTCAACCTATGGCGGCCATCCGGTATCTGCAGCAGTTGCGCTTGAGACGCTCAAAATTTACGAGGAGCGAGATATCGTCGGGCATGTCCGTTCTGTGATGGGTCATTTTGGTGATCGCATGACCAAGTTAGGCGAACATCCTCTCGTCGGCAATGCGCGTGCGATTGGTATGATGGGCGCGCTCGAGTTGATGAAGGACAAAGAGTCTCGCACCCCGTTCGATCCGGCGCAAAAAGTTGGCCCCGCCGCCGAAGGTAAATGCCTGGAAAATGGGCTGATTGTTCGCGCGATTGGCGATAACTTGGCGTTCTGTCCGCCGCTGATTACGAATGACGACGAAATCGACGAAATCTTTGATATTGCAGAGAAATCTCTGGATGAAGCGGAAAAATGGGTGGAGGCAGAAGGTCTGCGGTCCTAATAAAACCACAATCCTTTCATGGACTATAGATCCAAGACGAATTATAATCCGTATACAGTTCGGAAGGTGACTTATGTACGCAGACAATACTCTTACCCCAAAAGAAGCCACGCGCCTCTGCGCGCTGGGTATTCTTGCTGGCGGTAACGCGTCATACGCTGAACTGGCGTCTAACGTTCGTTATTTCATTACCCACGTGATGGGCCCCTCTTTGGATGTGCTTGGCATGTCGATTGAGCTCCTCAAACATGAGGGTTTGGTCAAACCTGTTTCAGGTGATGGTGATCAGGCTCTGCTTGAGATCACAGATGAAGGCCGCGAAGAACTTCAGACGCTCTTGAAAGCTAATATTAAGGCGGCAGAAAACGACCTCAATAAACTGGTTGTTGTGCTCAAGTTCCGTTTCTTGGATTGCCTGAGCATCGCGGATCAGTGCGATCAAATGAACATGCTCGGCGCCACCATCGAAAACGAACTGGCTCGCCTAGAAGAACTGCGCGGTCATCATTCAGACGATGCCGGTCATTTGGTTCATTGGTTGGACCGCGAGATTGAAGAATTAGTCAGCCGTCACGACTGGATTGTTCAAAAACGCATTGCGCTTCAAGTCGCCAACAACGCCTGATCGGTACACCCAACAATCATTCTAAGTTTGCGCATGGGCTCTGCGTAGCCCGCGACCGCGCAATGCATCGACGCACGATTATCTAAAATCACCAACTGCCCTGGTCGCCATTTGTGGCGGTACTGGAATTGCGGTTGGATTTGATGCTCAAATAACTCCGCCAACAGATCATCGCTTTCACTCTGCTCCAACCCTTTGATCGCCATCGTGAAGCCTGGATTTACAAACAGTATCTGCTGTCCAGTGACAGGGTGAGTGCGCACAACCGGATGCTCGACATCTGGCGTCTTACGACGTTGCTCTTCGCTCAATTGCGTGATGGCACCACCGCCGTTCCATCCATATCGATGGACCCCGGTCAGCGGCGCAATTCGGGCTTTCATATCGTTACTGAGCGCTGCATATGCCATGGCCGTATTGGCGACCATGGTATCGCCACCATCGCTGGGCACGTGCGTCGCATATAAGAAAATGGCATCCGATGGCGTCGCCGTATAAGAAAGATCAGAGTGCCAGAACGCACCAGCCGGCTTTTTAGTACTCCGGCTTTCACCACTATCCATGTTGGCCGTGATGATCGACATATCAGATGAAATCGGATGATGGTACTGATCCAGAATATGCGGCTGCAACGGGCCAAACGAGCGCCCGAGTTTTAACAACCACTCCGCATCTTCATCCAGATCATTGATAATGATTGCCGTATGCTCCGCGAGCGCCAGTCTGATCTGATCCATGTCCTTTGCGAACAAGACCTGATCTGTGCTCACACCCGTGATAACAGCGCCAAATGTTCCGTTCGATTTCTGAACCTTAATCATATCTATATAATAGCTAGGTTATTGCTCTGGTTTCATCAACTTATCATCCGCAGTATCCACAAAAAATAGACACTAGGTATACTTATCGCCCCAATTTCGTAGCGCTTTCATCGCGGGGCCCAACGCTTTCCCTTTCCGGGTTAAGACATACTCATAGCGCGGCGGATGAACTGAATACTCTCGACGCTCTATCAATTCAGCTATTTCGAGCTTTTTGATCCGAGCTGAAAGTGTGCTAGGCGCTATTCCCGGCAATGTCTGTTCCCAGTCACTGAATTTCCTGGGGCCATACACAAACATGTCGCGCAAGATCAAAATCGTCCAGCGCTCTCCAATCAATTCAAGTGTCCGGCCAACCGGGCAATGTGGATCAAGAGGCAGCGACATTTACTTGTCATACAGCCAATTTGATTTTATTTATAGTAACTATTTTTTTTTAAGTTACTATAAATAAAATGGTAATTTAAAAATGATTCCCATCACAACAATGTTCTTGTGTATTTGCGTGATCATTTTCACAGTCTTATCGATGCGGGTTATCAAGGGCCGACGAAGCCAACGGATTATTGTAGGTGATGGGAATAACGAGTCGTTCAAGTATCTCATGCGCGGTCACGCGAATTTTGCAGAGTATACCCCCACCGGAATCCTGTGCCTGGCTGCAGCCGAACTAGCGGGGGCACATCCCATACTACTCATAATTTCAGGCACCCTACTTATCGTTGGGCGTATCTTGCACGGATACTATTTCCATAAGAATAATCGCTTACTTAAAGTCCGGGTCCGAGGCATGCAGTGTACATTTTACGCAATCTGGAGCGCTGCGGCATCGGCCCTTGGGTACACTTTGTTATCTCTATTCTAAGACCCATTGCGTCCGTGGCTGAGAGCGGCATAATCCACCTTAAAGATTATCGATAAATGGGGAGGGGCGCGTGTTCGGACGCCAAAAACACGAGATCAAACTAGACGTCAATTTTTGCCGAGAACAGTTTCCTGCGAACTGCTGGGAATGGGCTTTTTTTGAAAATGCTGGCGGCAGCTTCGTGCCGAAAAGCGTAATTGAACGCATGACCGCCTATATGACTGAGTGCCAGGTTCAACCCGGTGCCCCCTTCCCGTCATCTACTTTGGCACAAAAAAGAATGGATGAAGGCCATCAACGCATGGCCGAATTCATCGGGGCATCCACCGACGAGGTTGTCATCGGCCCATCGACATCGGCGAATATTGATGTGCTGTCACGCTCTTTACGTCCACTCTGGGACGATGGGGATGAGATCATTGTCACCAACTTAAATCACGAGGCCAATTCAGGCCCTTGGCGACGGCTGACCGAAACGGGCATGAAGATCATCGAATGGCCGGTGAACCCGGAAACTGCAGAGCTCGACATGAATCTGCTCGACCGATTGTTGACAAATAAAACTCGCATGGTTGCCATTCCGCACGTGTCGAACATCACAGGCTCGATAAACGACATCGCAGAAATCAGTAAAAAGGCCCATGCTGCTGGCGCCTTGGTATGTGCAGATGGCGTGGCCTTTGCGCCGCACCGATTTGTCGATGTCAAAGCGTGGGATGTCGATTTTTACACCTTTAGCCTCTACAAAACCTTTGGCCCGCATATCGGCCTGATGTATGGCAAAAAAGAACACCTTCTGGCCGCAAAAAGTCAGCACCACTACTTCATCCCTGAAGAAGCAACTTCCTACAAGATGAACCCTGCCGGACCACAGCATGAAATCATCGCATCATTGGTTGGGATTGCAGATTACTTTGAAGCCGTCGCCACCAAGCATCTGCCTGACCTACCGAATGATTTCACCGAGCGTGTGAAAGCTGTGTATGAACTTTTCGCCAAACACGAAGAAGCCTTAGCCAAGCTCTTTGTTGACTGGGCCAACAGCAGGGATGACGTCAGGATCATCGGTAGCACGGGGTCACGTGCGTCAGATCGTGCACCCACATTCTCTATTGTCGTCGAGGGCAAATCGTCGGAGGCCATATGTCTTGCCGCCGCCGAAGATAAAATTGGCATCCGACACGGCGATTTCTATGCAAAACGCTTGGTTGAAGCTGTGGGTGTCGATGATGTTGATGACGGCGTGATCAGGTGCTCGATGGCGCACTACAATACGGTTGAAGAGGTCGAGCAGTTGATTGCAGCACTTAATAAGGCGATCGATGCTTAGATTTCAACGTTTCCACCAGTCGGGGTAAGGCGGCGACGCGCTGCCTTCTTCTTGATCGATTCCAAATCTTCGAGTTCGGTTTCGAGTTCTTTTTCGAGCTTACGGATACGTTTCGTAAGACACTCGACGCGGCCCAAAATCTCTCGGCGTCTTCGCGACTCTTTCATTTCCGACCAGGTTCGCAATCGCCAATTCCCGATAGCGAGCAGTAGAACCAACCCGGCCGCACCACATACCAGTGCACCAATCATGTAATCCAGTTTGCCTAAACTGGTCACTGTGCCCCAAAAGCCAATCGTGACCATTGCAGTTGCAGAAACAAACAAGACCCGTTTCGAGGCCAGTTCATCGTATTGTTGCGACGTTTCCGCCTCTGCAATCGCAATGGAAATCTCAGAACGGGCCATATTCTTCCACTGATCGAAAGACATACCCTTTTCGTCTTTGCTGCCATCACGGATAAATTGTTCAAGCCGCGCGACGATATAATCGGCACGATCTGCTGCCGTCATTTGAACCACAGACGGGTCTTCGGGCGCTGATTTTGTCACAGGCTTGGGTATAGATCGGGCCATAATACAAAAAAGCGTAAGCGACCCTGGTTACCAAAAGGTTATCGGCGCACCCATAAGGGCACGCCGACACCAAACTCAAACCTGCAAACGTCGAGATTACTTTTCGACGGTATGCATGTGAACGTCTTGCTGCGGATATGGGATCGAGCAGCCAGCCGCTTCGACCGCCACTTTCGCCGCTTTGTTCGTATCGAACAGAACAGCCCAGTAATCAGCATTGTTAACCCAGAAGCGCATATTGATATCAACGGAACTTGCACCCAGGTTCATCACCATAGTCGTTGGTGCAGGGTCTTTCAGGACTCGTTCGTCCGCTTCCATCACTTTTTGAAGGGTTTCTTGCGCTACATCGATGTTATCATTGTAGCTGACACCCATTAGGATATCGATACGACGCGTTGGATTGCGCGAGAAGTTCGTGATTGTTGAATTCCAGATCTGCGAGTTCGGTGCCATAACGTAAACCCCGTCACCCGTTTTATCTCGCTGGTAAACAGACCGATTTCAACGACGGTGCCCGCCAATCCACCGGCATCAATGAAGTCACCTGCCTTGAAAGGACGCAAAACAACTAACATCACGCCGGATGCAACGTTCGATAACGTCCCCTGTAATGCGAGGCCGATCGCTAAACCAGCAGCACCCAACACCGCAATCATGCTGGTGGTTTCAACACCAAACTGGTTGAGAACCGCAACAATAACAAATGCGAGAACAATCCAGCGCACCAAATTGGCAAGGAACGGCCGCAGCGTACCATCCATATTTGGTATTTTGCCAAGGGTACGATCAACCGCGCTACGCACCCAACCAGCGATCATCCAACCAACAATCAGGATCGCCAATGCGCCAATCACGTCGAGACCGTAAACCGTTACGATTTCGATCACTTGATCGACGATAGCTTGCATATCTTCTTCCATGTAGTCACCACTACTCAAATGACGATTTTTCTTCTGAACTGGCCATTAACCGACAGCCAACAATCTACTTTGTGCTTCTATTAATTTTTCACGCGCTTGTTTCGCTTCACTCAAGCGTTCTCGTTCCGTGGCCACGACCTCCTCTGGTGCGTTGGCAACAAACTTTTCATTGTTGAGTTTACCCTCAAACTTTTGAATTTCTTTGTCTTGTTTAGCTATTTCACGATCCAGTCGCTCACGCTCCGCGTCCAGATCAAGGACATCTGCAATCGGCAAGATAATCGTCGCTTCGTCGATCACATCCTGAACAGCACCCTTTGGCACATCCCCCGATAGCATCTCCGCACACTCCAGGCGCGCAAGGCGCAAGATAACATCCATATTTGTCGCCAAATATTCGGAGGCTTTCTCTCCGGCATCTTTCAGATACATAGGTACTTTCGCGCCTGCGGGTACATTCATCTCCGCACGTACCGCTCGGATTTGCGTGATCAAACGAACAACCCAGTCAATCTGCTCGTTGACCGCTGTATCAATCAACTCATCTGAATAAACGGGCCAGTCTGCGGCGATCAGACGAGATGGGCGTGCAGGGTGTGTCTTTTGCCACAGTTCTTCTGTGATGAATGGAATCACCGGATGCGCCAGCAGAAGGATCTGATCCAACGCCCATGCAGCCGTCGCGCGGGCTTCTTCTTTGGCCTCTCCATCATCACCTTGTAGGACGGGCTTAATCAGTTCCAGATACCAGTCGCAATATGTTCCCCATGTGAACTGATAAATCGCAGACGCAATATCATTGAACCGATAACTGTCGATGGCGGAACGCGTGCGGCGCTCGGCGTCGACGACCTTCCCGACAATCCATTTGTTAAGAACCGATTTGACCGACGACGGATCGAAACCATCGACAGGTTTGCATTCATTCATTTCGCCGAAACGGGCTGCATTCCATATTTTGGTACAGAAGTTACGATAACCCTCGACACGGCTTTCTGACAGCTTCACATCCCTCCCTTGGGCCGCAAAAGCCGTCAAAGTGAAGCGTAATGCATCTGCCCCGTATTTATCAATCAACTGCAACGGATCGATCACATTACCCTTAGATTTGGACATCTTCTGACCATGTTCATCGCGAACGAGAGCGTGTATATAAACGGTGTGGAATGGCACTTCGTCCATGAAGTGCAGCCCCATCATCATCATTCTGGCAACCCAGAAAAAGATAATATCAAAACCAGTGATCAGAACATCCGTCGGGTAGTATCTTGCGAGTTCAGGCGTTTCGTCGGGCCAGCCCAACGTCGAGAACGGCCATAGCGCTGATGAAAACCATGTATCCAAAACGTCTGGGTCGCGGACAAGCTCAACATCTTTGCCCAACGACTCACGGGCCATTTCCTTGGCTGTCTCTTCGTTTACAGCAACGAAGATTTCTCCATCCGGACCGAACCATGCCGGAATTTGATGCCCCCACCAGATCTGGCGTGAGATACACCAAGGCTGAATGTTACGCATCCACTCGAAATAGGTGTTTTCCCAGTTCTGAGGAACAAACTTTGTCTGACCCTTTTCTACCGCTGTGATCGCTGGTCCTGCGAGTGTTTTGGCGTCGACGAACCACTGATCCATCAACCAGGGTTCGATGACCACACCCGAACGATCCCCATATGGAATGGTCATCGGGTTTTCTTCGATTTTAACCAATAAGCCAAGGGCTTCCATCTCGGCAATGACTTTGTCGCGCGCAGCGAAGCGGTCCATCCCACGATAGCCATCTGGCGCGTTTTCGTTCAACTGGGCATCGGCATCAAATATATTAACCATTTTTAGGTTATGTCGCCTGCCAACTTCGAAATCATTGAAGTCATGCGCGGGCGTCATTTTAACAGCACCCGTTCCCTTTTCAGGGTCAGCATAATCATCGGCAACGATAGGAAGTTTTCTTCCAACAATCGGCAGGATGCAGTTTTGCCCAACCAAATCCCTGTAACGGTCATCTTCTGGATGAACGGCAACACCGGTATCACCCAGCATTGTTTCAGGGCGGGTCGTCCCGACGGTGAGAAATTCTCCGTCACGCCCTTCGATCGGATATTTGAAATACCACATTGACCCCGTGGTTTCGCGTTGCTCAACCTCTAGGTCGGAAATCGCGGTATGAAGTTTTGGATCCCAGTTAACCAAACGCTTATCACGATAAATCAAACCTTCTTTATGAAGTTGAACAAAGACCTTCGTGACCGCTGCCGACAAACCATCATCCATGGTGAAGCGCTCGCGCGACCAATCACATGATGCCCCCAAACGGCGCAGTTGCTCGGTAATTGTACCACCAGACTCCGCTTTCCACTTCCATACGCGCTCGATGAACTTCTCGCGACCAAGATCATGCCGGGATAGTCCCTCTTCCGCCATCTGGCGCTCAACCACCATCTGGGTCGCAATCCCCGCATGGTCGGTGCCAGGTTGCCATAGAGCATCATGGCTGCTCATCCGCTTGTATCGGATCAGAATATCTTGGAGCGTGTTGTTCAGGGCGTGCCCCATATGCAGACTACCCGTCACATTGGGGGGCGGGATCACAATTGTATAAGGGTCTTGGCCCATACGATCACCGCCAATGGTAAACTCACCCTCGGTTTCCCATTCAGCATAACGCTCGTTTTCGACCTGATCAGGACGATAGGTTTTGTCCAGCATAGCCGGAGTTCTCCGATATTTAGATGTTAGAAGAGAGGTTTTTAACGCTGAAGAGCGATCTGATCAACGCAAACGCTAGACTTTGGGAATTATTCGTCCAGGCGCTCTGCGCGATTAATCATTTTATCGATCTCTTTTTTCACCAGCCGTTCGATCATGTAAGGCAGATTCCGGTCCAGCCATTCTCTTAGAATTGGCTTCAGCATCTCGCGGACCATGATTTCCAGCGTAATATCTCGGCTTCCGCCAACCGACATATCCCTTTGATCGAGTATAGCTTTGGCCAGTTCCGATAACATATCCGCGCCAGACTGAAACGTTGGTTGCGAGACCAATTCAGGTGCAGCAACCATGTCTGGCGTCAATTCCAGAATCTCTGCCATTTCCGACGGCATTGGCGGCGGAGGCGGAGGCGGAGGTGGTGGAGGTACAGGAGCC
>CBFHXC010000060.1:0-17191 GCA_965659695.1 Rhodospirillales bacterium | reverse complement strand
AAGTTTGCAGAAATTCTCCGCCGTTCATTCCTCAATCAGCAATCACTTCAACCTTCAAAAACATCTTATTTCAAGAGACGAATTCAAAGTTCAACGCGACGCTGCACTTGTCAAATGGCAGCAGCTTTATGCTGCATAATCACGGTCAATCTACGCCAAACTGAGACGAGTTCGCATTCGTCTGACACCACCTTTCCTATAGGTGGATGCGGAAACTGTCAGATCGGGGGTGCATTTGCCGTGTTTAATTTGAATACTGTTCGTAATATGGCGCATCAGATGGCAAAGTAGCACCAGTCCGCTTCTGCATTCATTCCAATCACTCCTGACAAGGTGGTCATACTCATGTCAAAGATCAGCATTCAATTTTCCCGGTTTTCCGCATTCTATAGCCCCCTCATTTCGGTGATGGCGGGTGGGTTCTTGGATGATGAAGGACTGGAGTTAGGGTGGTCCAATTCCCCCGTTGGGAAATCTGCCGTGGACGCCTTGGTCGATGGCACCGCGCATGTGGTGCAATCCGCCCCGTCGCAGGGGTTCTTGGCGGTGGCCAACGGCAAGCAACCACCCGAACGTCATTTTGCCCAAGTCAACGAGATGGACGGATTCTTTTTGGCGGGCCATCAGGCCGATCCCGACTTTTCGTGGGATCAATTGAACGGCGCCAAGATTATCGTCGATCAGACCAGTGTTCAGCCGTTGTCCATGTTCAAATACGCGTGCTTCAAACAGGGTTTGGATTTCAACAATTTGAATATTATCGATGCCGGGACCGGCGCTGATATGATCAACGCTTTCAAAGCCGGACAAGGTGACTACATCCACCTACAAGGTCCCGCGCCGCAGCAACTGGAATTTGATGGCGCGGGATATATTGTTGCAGCCGTCGGGCCCGCCATCGGACCATGTGCATTTTCATCCCTGGCAGCAACACCCGAATGGTTAGAAACCGATATGGCCAAAGCCTTCACACGGGCCTATGGCAATGCGCGCCAATGGCTGTTGGATACGCCCGCAGACGAGGTGGCCGGGACATTGGCCTCATACTTCCCGGAAATTCACCGATCAGTTCTGGCCTCAACAATCGGATATTACCAGGGCCTAGGTAACTGGACCCCGCATTTGGAAATCACCGAACCCGCGTACAATGCGGCCTTGGATGTGTTTGAGCATGTCGGTCGTCTTCCGATGCGCCCGGCGTACGGCGACGTGATCGCAGCACCGCCGAAATAGGATGAAACTCTCCGTTCTCGATCAATCAACGGCGGCCCGCGGTGTGCCAGCTGCCGAAACCATTCGCGATACCGTCGACATGGCGGTATTGGCAGAAGATCTCGGCTATCATCGGTTTTGGGTGTCGGAGCACCATAATCATCCGGTCATTAATGGCACGGCCCCAGAAATCTTGATGGCTGCTATTTCCCAGCGGACATCTCGGATCCGTCTGGGCAGTGCCGGCGTGATGCTGCCGCACTATGCGCCGCTCAAAGTTGCAGAGCAGTTTCGTGTTTTAGAGTCATTGGCACCCGGTCGCATCGATTTGGGATTGGGCCGGGCACCGGGCGGCGACGGCAGAACGGCCTATGCGCTGAACCCCAATGCGAACGAAGATGCTAAACACTTTCCAACCAACGTGCGCGATCTGATGGCCTGGGTATCCGGCGAACCGTTGATGGATGGGCATCCATTCAGCGGCGTGCTCGCGCTTCCCGAAATCGATACGGTGCCAGAGATCTGGATGCTCGGCACGTCTCATTATGGTGCTTCGGTCGCGGCACATTTTGGCATTCCGTATTGCTTCGCCCACTTCATCACCAATGGCGAAGATGTCGCACAAACATTGAAGCTTTATCGAGACAACTACCAACCCAGCGCGCAATCCCCCGAACCCATCGCCAACGTCTGCGTCTGGGCGCTAGCCGCTGACACCATGGAAGAAGCCGAGCACCTGTTTTCATCGCGGGCGTATAACAAGGTCCGCCGATCATTGGGGGATCTTCGCCCGATCATCGCGCCCGAGGATATCGACTGGGATGCGTGTTCAGAAGCGGAGCGTGCACACCGGGATAGATTGCGCGCCGACGCGATTATCGGTGACGGGCCGACGGTGGCCGAGAGACTAAGGTCGCTTGCGAGCGAATATGAGGTCGATGAGATCGTGGTGCTGACCTGGACCCACAGCCAAGAGGCGCGGCGCCGGTCCTATGAATTATTGGCAGAACAGATTATCGCGTAATCACGGCACAATCGCGGCGCGAAGCACCGCATTGTCCCCGGCCCGTTTGAACGCATCATCCAGTTCATCGAGTGAGAATTTGGAATCGACGATTTCGCCGAACGGAAAGCGGTCGCGGTTTTCCATCACGAAATCGAGCGCATCGACCAAATGGCGTGGATGATAATTGTGAATGCCCTTCAGCGTGATCCAACGCTTCAGCAATTCATTTCCATCCAGCGTGAAATTCGCATTCGGATTGACCAGCCCGGCGATGGTATAGCGGCCACCGACGCGCAACATCTTCAATCCCGTGGGTACGGCGGCGGGCACGCCGCAGACTTCGATGGCGGCATCCGCGCCGTCTGGTGGGCACAGGTCTTTGACGGCCTTGATCTGATCCTCTGACGACATGCCCGAAATATCGATCACATGATCGGCGCCAAACTTGGTGGCCATATTCAATCGATCCGCGACGGCATCCATGCCGATCAACCGTTTCGCACCGCGCGCCTTGGCAATCGCGCATCCATAAAGGCCGAGTAACCCCAAGCCCTGAACGACAACGCTGTCGCCTTCTTTGACCTCTGTCGCTTCGATAACCGAGATCATGGTCGCGACGCCACAGTTAAGCGGTGTGGCCTCTTCATCGGAAATATCATCGGGCAGAATTAAGATACCTGTGCCGGGCTGGATATAGCAGTAATCCGCAAAGCCCCCCAGGAAGTGAGGATCTTCTTCGGCCAGGTCATGGCCGTATTTGCGCACACCCTCGGCCTTTTGTGGCATGTCGTGGACATCGGTGTAATAGGACGCGCCCGAATGAAAGAACTCTGTCCATGTGACACGATTACCCACCGCCAGTGCATCGCCACGCAGATCATGGGTGACAGAAGCGCCCAGTTGCTCAATCTCGCCAATGATTTCATGACCCAGAATACCCGGACACGGATTCGGTCGATGGCCCAGATACGAATGAATGTCAGATCGGCAAATCGTCGACATGGTGATGCGGACCAACACTTCGTCATCATGGGCATCGCGGACGGGATACTCCTTAATATGAAAAGGTTCGTTAGGAGCATCGTAGACTGCTGCGCGTCCGGTTTTAGTCATTGTCTTTTGCCTTAGTCTTATTTGTTATTCTCGCCAAGAGAACTCGTCCCCTGGGACTGTGTCATAGCGACTTTCTATTTCATTTTCATGACGCGGTTTCTGGCCCACGCCGACACCAACTCCGAGATCGCAACAAGCACGATGATCGACACCAAAATGGCGGCGACGCGTTCCGTTTCGATCTGTAGGACGTTTCGTTTCAGGTACCACCCCATGCCGCCTGCGCCAAAGAAACCGACGACGGTTGCCGCGCGGAACGCCACATCCCAGGTGTAAATGGCGATCCCGGTCAGGGCGACGCGGACTTGCGGGAACACCGCAAACAACATGATCTGAAATAAGTTGGCACCCGTCGCGCGCATCGCTTCGACCGGGCCCATATCAATGGCCTCAATTTCCTCGGCAAATAGTTTGCCAGCAAAGCCAGTGCAGAAGAACGTAAGCGCCAAAACACCCGCCAGCATGCCATATCCCAGGATGGCGACAAATATGATTGCGAAAATCATCTCGTGGACGGCGCGGCAGCTCATGGTAATGCCCCGCGCGACGGGATACACGAATACCTTTGACGGGGTCATGTTATACGAGCCAAACCAGCCCAACGGAATCGTAAAGATCAATCCGAACAGCGCACCCAGGTATGCCATCTGTAGGGTTTCGATGACGTAGCCAAAATATTCGCCGTCCATGATGTATTCGATGTCGGGTGGGTAGTACCTGTTGGCCAGCGTATCGCCCATCCGCCCAAACATACCGAACAATCGATCCAAAGGAATGTTCAAATAATCGACGCTGTAGCCCAGGAACACGGCGAGGCCAAGCCACGCCCCATATCGAATGAGCGAGTCCGGATACTTAAACCGGCTCCACGTCAGTTTCGGGTTCGTTTGTGATGTATCGTTCATGGGTTTTCCTCCGCCGTTTACCGGCTGCTCAAATCACAGCCTTACGGGCCCAGTGAGAAATCACCTCGCCGATGACAATAAGAAACAGGATGGCGACGATGACCGACATCACCCCATGAAAATTGAACGTGTTCATTTGTCGGAAGAACACCAATCCCAAGCCACCTGCCCCGACCAGTCCCAAAATGGCAGAGCGGCGAATGTTGATCTCCCACTCAAAGATGACGACGCCCAACACCTGCGGCAGGATTTGCGGCAGGATGGCGTAAATCATGACTTGGAATTCGTTGGCCCCTGTCGCACGAATGGCATCGACAGGACCATGATCGATATTCTCAATCGCTTCGGCAGACATTTTTGCGATAAAGCCAACGGAACGAACGGCAATCGCAAAGACCCCTGCCATCGCCCCCAGCCCCACTGCCGAGACGAAAAAAAGCGCCCAAACAATTTCGTGGATTGATCGGCTGAGGGTCATCATCGCCCGCGCCAATGGATACGTAATAGGTTTAAACGGCGTGATGTTCATCGCCCCGAACCATGCCGCCGGGACACATATGATGACACCGAGCAACGTGCCCAGGCAAGCGATCATCAGGGTTTCAATGGTGGGATGCAGCAAGTCCGCAAACAGCGCAAAATCAAGGCCGATAAACTGGCCCGCCGTTTCCATCACTTGGCCAAGGCTGCCCATCCGCGCCCAATCGGTGTCATCAATGACGGTGACTTGGATGCTCCAGGCGACCATCAGCAACCCGATGCCATAGGCCAATGCTGTGATCATGCGGGTCCGCCGCTGGCGCTGCATAATGCGTTCGATGATAATATCGCGGGCGGCAACGTCGGTGATGGTGGTATTCATCGGCGTGCTCCCTACAGGACTTCCATGGCGTAAATTTCATCAAGCTTGGCCTGATCCATTTCCGCCGTGGGGCCGTCGAACATTTTGATGCCATCTTGCAGGCCAATAATTTTGTTGCAGAACTCCATGGCCAAGGTGACATCGTGGATATTGCATAGGCACGGCACCTTGAGCTCGGTCGCCATTTGCTTGATCAGGGCCATGACCTCGCGGGAAATTTTTGGATCAAGCGCCGACGTCGGTTCATCCAATAACAGTAATTTCGGGTCTTGCATCAATGCCCGCGCGATCCCAACACGTTGCCGTTGACCGCCAGACAATTCATCTGCGCGCTTGTCGATGTGATCAATCAAGCCGACCCGATCCAGCAGTTGCAGGGCGTGGTCAACTTCGGCGCGGGGGAATGTGCGGAACAGCGTTCGCAGATTGCCGGTATATCCCAGACGCCCCGACAGCACGTTGTCCATGACACTCATGCGATTGATCAAATTGAATTCTTGGAAAATCATGCCGATGTCGCGGCGCATTAAGCGAAGCTCTTTGCCTTTGAGATTGGTGACATCGCGACCATTGAAAATGATGGTGCCGGATGACGGCTTTACCAATTGGTTCACACAGCGGATCAAGGTCGACTTGCCGGCACCGCTGGGACCGATGATGGCGAAGAAATCGTTGTCTTCGACGTCAAAGGAAACCTTTTTAAGGATTTCAGGGCCGCTCATGCTGTAGCGCGCGCAGAGATCGGATACTTCGAGAGTCTTCATGTTAAAACCTCAGCAAGGGGGGCACGTCGGTGCGAACAACGGTCAAAAGTAGCACGTTTTAGAAAAAGCGACCCAGGTCAAGATTAGATAAGGATCAAATCATGACCCGGGCCAGTTCAATCGGGAGGTTACGCCCTAGTTCTTTTTCTTACGCTCGTCTTTGGCTTTTTTCAGATCACGAATGATGTTGTAGTCATCAGACGACATCGCCACGAACGTGTTCGATTTTACGTTTTTGAGGAAGTTCTGTGCCTCGGGTGCATCTTTGAGGCCCAGGAACGTCTCACGGATTTGCCCCTTTATGTCATCGCAAAGTGTGTTGCGATAGACGAACGGGTCTTGCGGGATGGGGTCTGAACTCCAAAGCACGTTGATCGCATCTAAGCTAGCCTCGCCCTTGTTGACCACGTTGTCAAAACGGTGTGACGCAACAAATGCGGCATCCACTTTTCCCTTCATCACAGCAACAGCGGACAACTCGTGACTGCCGGTATACGCGACTTTACCAAAATAATCGTCCAGATCGGCATTGATGACTTTCGAGAAAGATACCCGTGGCATCAGATTGCCGGAGGTGCTGCCCGGATCGGTCAGCCCAAGTGTCGAGCCCTTGAGGGACTCGATTGACGTGAACTTTGATCCCTTTTTCGAAATCAATACACCACGATACCCCGGACCTTCTTCTTGCAGGTGGCCAGGCTTTTTCGCGTACGTCGCAAACACATCAACGCTCGGATCTTTGGAATTGGCGATCACATACGTGTAGGGGCCAAGCACCGCAACATCTACGAACTTACTTAACAATCCTTCGACGACCGACGCATATGACGTTGGCATAAAGAATTCGATTTTCTTACCCGTTAGTTTCGCCATCCGGTCCGTCACCGGTTTATACAATTCCAGTTCTGCGACGGATTCCTCAGTTGGGATCATCGCGAATGTCAGTGCGTCAGGATTTTCGCACTCGGCATATGCGGCACCTGGAACGGCGATCATTGTGGCCACCGCCAGGGCGGCCACCGCCGTGCCGGTCTTAATCTTAAATGTCGAAAGTGTCCGCTGAATATGTCCTGTGAATGAAGTCATGTACCTCTCCCATAATTGGACGTTCAATTTTAGCCACGGCATGTATGTCTCGGTATGCGTCGCTTTGTCGCGATCATTCTCATCATTACCGAATGCCGGAGCCTCCCATAATTTGTTGTCGAATGATGCTGGCACCGATACAATTATTGAACAAATTCAATATTTAGATTGAATTCATAGGAAATTTCTATGATTTATACACAGCTCCGATCATTCCACGCTGTCGCCCGCGAAGGTGGATTTACCGCGGCTTCCCGGGCTTTAAACATCTCCCAGCCGACATTAACGACGCAGGTAAAGTCGTTGGAACAATACTTCAGCGTCACTCTGTTTCACCGTCGCGGCCGCAAAATCGAAATGACCGACACCGGTCGCGAGCTGTTTAAAATCTCTCGCCGTATCATGAGCCTGGAGGCCGACGCGCAAGATTTGCTGAACGCGCACGGTGGTTTTCACGCGGGTAATTTAAACATCGGCGCGGTTGGCCCATATCACGCGACGGAAATGCTGGGCGCATTCAGTGCCAAGTATCCGGACGTCAAATTGCAGGTCGCCATCGGCAACTCAAAGGTCACGGTGGATCGATTGTTGGATTACTCTGTCGATGTTGCGGTCTTGGCCCATGTCGAAGATGACCCGCGCGTCCATGCCGTCCCCTATAGCAAACATCCGGTCGTCGTGTTCGTGCACAAGTATCACCCGTTCGCATCGCGCCGGCGCGTCAAGATGAAGGATTTAGAGGGCGAACGCTTTGTCTTACGTGAAGAGGGATCGACCACACGCCGCGCGTTCGAAGAAGCGATCAACAAAGCAGGGATATCCATCAACGTGGTCATGGAGATCGGCAGCCGCGAGGCTGTCTGGCTGGCCGTCGCCAAGGGGATCGGGATCAGCGTGGTGTCCGATATTGAATTCATCCCGCATGACGATCTGAAAGCGATTGAGATATCGGATACCGACATTCATACCATCGCCCACGTCGCCTGCCTGACGGAACGCAAGGAATCGCGATTGATCGGCGCGTTTTTGGAAACGGCCCACGACACGCAGGCACCTTCGACGGCTTAATCCAGTAGGTCCGTATATTTGTTCGCGTTGGCCGTATTGAACACGACCACACGATCTTCTTTCGACACATCACCCCGATTGACCAATTCAGAAAGTGCGGCCAAGCACATGCCACCTTCGGGACAAAGGGATACTCCTTCAAGCGCCGCACCATGCCGTGCAAATTCAATCGCCGCTTCATCCGGCAGGGCAATGGCGGCGCCATGGCTCTCGCGGATAGCCCGCAGGCACAATCGGTCAGCAAACACGCGGGGCGCGGTTAGGCCGGAAATATGTGTCATCACATCCTGCCAATGTTCTGCCGTTTCCATCCCATCATCGAACGCTTTGACGATGGGCGCACACCCGGTGGATTGCACGGAAATCATGCGCGGCCGTTTGCTATTAATCCAACCCAGGGCCTCTAGCTCATCGAAGGCTTTCCACATTGCGACCAATCCGGTCCCGCCCCCTGTCGGATAGACAATGACATCGGGCAAGCTTCCATTCATCTGCTCAGCCAATTCATAGGCCATGGTCTTTTTACCCTCGACCCGATAGGGCTCTTTGAACGTCGATATTTCAAACGCAGCGTGCTCCGCCGCATGCACACCCGCCAGACGCCCGCACTCATCCAGGTAACCATCCACAACGGTGACCTCGGCCCCATAATGATGCGCTTCGAAATGGTTCACGGGCGTTGCGGATTTGGGGATATAAACGTGGATCGGCACCCCCGCAGATGCGGCATAGGCCGCCGCCGAGCCCCCGGCATTTCCCGCCGTCGGCATCACCAGTCGTTCAACGCCGACGGTGCGGGCCATGGTCAATGCCGCCGACATGCCACGATCCTTGAAACTACCCGTGGGATTCCGGCCCTCGTCTTTCAGCCATAATTGCCGAACACCGATTTCAGATTGCAGGCGCGGGACGGGCAGCAAAGGCGTCATCCCCTCGCCCATACTCACGATGGCGTTGGCATCAGGGGCGGGCATCACCTCGTGGTAGCGCCACATCGATATGGGGCGTTCTGCAAGCGCATCCCGTCGCAACGTGCGCGCCGCCTTATCCAGATCATATTGGGCTAATAGCGGGAATCCGTCGGCACTCAAGTTCCGGGGTTGATCGGCAGAGATCACGTCACCGGTTTGCGAACACGCCAATCCGGTCAATGTTGAAAACGAACTCATGTCACTCCCCGCTGCCAATTCAGCTGCTGACAACTATAGCAGCCCAGGGGCGAGAGACTAACTCACTTGTTCATGGATGATCGTTGGCCAAGCATCCCGCAAAAACACCGTCAAATCATTCGCCGCACCGTTGAGCTTAAATGGATAAATCAGCGTGCTGACGAAGCCCCGATGATACGTCGCGTGGTTGGATAAATGCAGCAGAATATCTTCGCGAGTCATCGCACCATCGCCACCTCCGACGTATTCAAAATGGATGACTTCGGCGAGATCTTGGTCCGTCCAGTTGATCGACAAATCCACATAGTATTGATCCATCGCGCGCAGACGCATCGCCACTTCATCGAATGGCAATTCCTCGGCAAGTTTTCGGGATCTATGCGGATGGCTGCGGTCTTCCAGATGGGCCTGAAAGATTTCTTCGATCAACAAAATATGATCAAACGTACCCGCGATGCTGCCAAACAGTGTATCGCGCGGTTCCATCAACTCAACCGCAGGCAATTGCGCGGCGTTGTTCAGGACAACATCGTTGCCCCAAGCCATGTAGGCGGTCATCCGATGAACCAGTGAGTTTTGCGGCATATTACTGTCTCCTGTGTTGGAGCCAGTTAAATTGCGTCCCCTATTTTGAACAAGCCGAACATTGTTTCTGAAGCAATTTTATCAGAGCGTCGCCAGCACATCTTCGGGGTCGGCGCGCAGACGATAATCGGCATTCACATACGCATAGGTAATAACGCCATCCCCACCGATCACATACGTCGCGGGTAGCGGCAAGGTGAAGCTGTTATCACCATTTAATTTGGGCAGGTCATTTCCCAATCGTTCCAGATACATCGCCTGAATGCGATCATCGACGGTGAACATCAGGCCGAATTGGTCGGCCACTTTGTTCCCCACATCGCTGAGAACAGGGAAAGCCAGTTCGTGCTTTTCAGCCAGGTCCAGAGAACTGTCTGGCAGCATCGGCGAGATCGCGATCAACGTCGTACCCGCCGCTTTGATCCGGTCCAGATGCTTTTGATACGCGCGCAATTCCAAATTGCAGTACGGGCACCATTCGCCGCGATAAAAATTGATCAGCACCGGCCCCGATTGGAGGAGGTCTGATAATGCAACCGTATTTCCCAAATGATCTGGCAGCGTGAACGCCGGCGCCGTATCGCCGACCGACAACGACTGCGCGGCGATGCCTGTATTTACCAAGTCTGCCGTTGTCACATCAATCATGTCCAAGACGTCGCGCTCGTGGGTGCGCTGTTTTTCTTTTTCGAAATCGGCGATCTGTTGGGTCAGGGTCATGATTGTGTCCGGTTTGGCACGGATCTTTGTCGGAGCGCGCTCGTGGTGAATCGCTGAATTTTGATGCATCCTATTACAGCAGTTCGCGAAGGAGATTAAAATGACAACCGTTCAGCCGAAACCTTTCACCATCGACGTGCCCGATAACGTGCTGAGTCAGATATACGCGCGCGTCGTCTTTATCCATGGGACGCCATGGTGAACATGCCAGGATGGGAGCCGGGGACCAATCTGGACTACATGCGGGAACTCTGTGCTTATTGGATCAGCGACTACGACTGGCGCACCCATGAGGCCGAGCTCAACCGACTCGACCATTTCACCGCCGCCATTGATGAAAAGAAAGTCCATTTCATTCACGAGAAAGGCAGCGGCAAGAACGCGATGCCGTTTATTATTTCGCACGGATGGCCAGGATCAATTGCAGAATTCAGGGAAGTGATCGAACCACTAGCGCATCCTGAGAAATTCGGTGGGAACATCGAAGATGCGTTCGATGTGATCGCACCATCGCTACCGGGCTTTGGCTTTTCCGATGCGCCACTGGCACCGATCGGGCCGCGTGCCATGGCCGATACCTTCAACACCCTGATGACCGATGTATTGGGATACGATTACTATCTCGCTCAGGGTGGTGATTGGGGTGGGTCGATTTCATCGTGGCTCGGGTTTGATCACGCGCCTGCATGCCGGGGCATTCACATCAATATCCTGACAACACGCCATCCAGATGGTCCACAAGGTATCGAAGAAACAGCTTGGTCAGAGTTCTTTGCCAAGGATCAAGAAATGGAAGAAGGATACCGCACCCAGCAGGCGACAAAGCCGCAAACCCTCAGCTACGCGATGATGGAAAGCCCGGTCGGCGTCGCTGCATGGATCATTGAGAAATTCAATTCATGGTCCGACACCGATGGCGACGACATTGAAAGTGCGTACACAAAGGATTATCTGCTGACCAACATCATGATCTATCTGGTGACCGGCACATTCGCGACAGCGTCCTGGATATATTACGGACGCCGCGAAGAAGGTGGGCGCGTGTTGTCACCCGAGGGTAAACGCGTCGAGGTGCCGACAGCATGTGCATTGTTCCCCAAAGAACTACTGCCCTGGGCACCGCGTTCTTATGTTGATCGGATATACAACGTCACTCAGTGGTCCGAATTCCCACGGGGTGGTCACTTCGCTGCGATGGAAGAACCTGAGCTGTTGGTTGAGGACGTTCGTAAGTTCGCGCGGAAGTTACGATAACAATAGCTGTTCAATTCTGCATAACGCTTCTTTTGCTTAAATCGGACTGTAAATTAAATCATTCAACTATCTGGCACATGAACCACGGGGCCATTTGGGCTTGCTGGTTGAGTGGCAAGCGCATGATTACGTGAAACCGTCATCGTTCCCCAAATAATCGAGAATGTAAGTGGCGGTGCACCAAGCAATTCGAGATAAGTGTCCGGCACATGTTGATGCAAATTCTCGATCACGTAGGCCACCAGTTCACATGAGATTGTCGGCGGCTTAACTTTGCCAGTCAGTGGCACAGGTGAACCGACGGCCGTATAATCATAACCACCAAGTTTAAGCCGCGCCTCTGTCGCCAAAAGCAAGGCTGATACTATGGCCCCACCTTCTGGCGCTGGCTGATAAAAGTCATGCGTGGCATAGACTTGATCCCAACCATATCCGACTGTATCAAGCGTATTATAAACTCGCCGCACCCGACCGGAGAGTGCTGTTCCATCGCCAAATAGAGCAGCAAACGAACTATTTCCTGGGGTCATTCCAGCAAAACTTGTCGCATAAATTTCCCTCGATGGATCTGCTTCGATCAGTGATAGCGCAAGGACCGGTGTCAACGTGCCGCCAAGCGAATGTCCAGTAACGGTGATATGCGACTGAGCAGGTAATGCCGCAATCGTATCCATTATTGTTCGACCACCAATATCCTTCATGGCCAGAAGATTGTTCAGCCCCGTCTGCGTGCCGCCACCGATCTTAGCACCGGGCGCACCCGGCCAATCGGCCATATCGCCAAACGGGCTGCTCTGGCTACCATCATCCCAATAGGCTTCGGAAAAGGGATTGGGATAGGTGCCGCGGATGGCAACCACATAGTTGCCTGCATCATCCGTGGCCAGGAACATGAAATTGGGCGGGGCGGCATCCACCTCTGGCATCCAAATCACTTTCCAATCAGCTGTCGGGACGGCCGCAGAAAGATATTCTGCAATCCGCTTCGGGTCGCCATAGGCGATACCCGCAAGTGTCATTAGAACTGTATCGTCAGGCGTACTCATGGCAAATTCTCATGAATGGTTCGAGTCCACGTGCCATCAGGTTGTCCTGTGACTGCTTTGGTGTCGCTGCTTAGATTCCATAACATCATCCCATACTTTGATCCTTCCGATGGGTTCCACGCAGACAGCTTGGCAGTTTCTTCCACCGATGTGCCTTGAGTAATCGGGCCGACCTTGTCGGATTTCACCCCAATGGCGATTTTTCCAGGTTCAATGACTGACGCATACTGCTCAACCAGCGCTGTCATTTGTGTGAAGTTCAAGAAATAAGCCATCGTGTTGATGTACGTTAAGTCATCCGCCAACGCCTTGATAACGTCTTTGTCGCGATCAAAAAGATACGTATCCAATGACAGTATCTTATCTGGCATCGCCTTGCGCATGCCCTTAACCGTGTCGATGAACTGCTGGCTAGGGAAAGTTTTGAGGTCTTCATTGTCGATATCGAAACCATCGAAGCCCCAATCGTCAGCAAAATAGGATAACCAACTTCCGAATTGAGCCGGATCAGTGATCCCAGTATTCCAGCTTACTGGCGGATTGGGCGTCCCAATAATTGAGAGCAGTATCTTGGTATTTGGATTATTCTCCCTGATTTGGGCCATGCCTGCCCTAATGGTGTCTTCGCTGTTCGATTTTTGCAAAAACCCGTTACACGTGGTGTTGCCAGGGAAGAGGTTGGAAAATGCCAACACAACGGTATCCACATAGTCAGGTGTGTCACCGAGGAGGGGTCCCATCCCCTCCTGTGTTCCAGATGGGACATAGCCCAACCAAAACGCGGTGAACTTTTGTGCCGCCATCTTTAAATCAAGGTCCCGCCACCAGCCGTCGGAAGAGAATAGACTGTTGCGTTTAATACCGTCGGGCTCGATGGATTAGTAACATCGAAATAAACCAACCGTTGCGTCGGTGTAGCGATGAGCTCCCCCGTTTTCGACGGGTTCACCTGCACCGTACCCCGCCAGCCTGTGGCAGTGCTGCTGCATCTTTGCTTGATGAGAAGCTAGGAAGAATCTGGACCTCGTAAATAAAAGTCTGACCCCGGCCAATTTTTTGATTCAAAAACCCACGTCCCGTTGATGCAAAGAACTGCGAATAAATGTTCACGTTGCCGTTGGCATCAATAATCTGTGCTTGCAGCCCATTTTGCCCAACACCTTGGGTAAAATCAGTGGTTTCCTGGAAGATCAAATTGAATTGGACTGAACTGTCACTTGAGTCCGGACTTAACGATATCTGGGTGAAATAACCTTGGATAAGGAACGGATTGTCCGGGCCGGATGGAATGATGGAGGTTGGAACGAGATTTTCGGCGAGAACTTCAAAGCCTGATAATACGGTCATTTTATACTCCTCTGAGTCATTGTATTTTTTATTATACCATCTCAGGTTGCTTAAAATTGAGAAAATATGCATGAACATTAAAAGTGAAACAAAAGTTTCTTTGTTTTTCAGAGTGAATATGGATCGCTGATCTATCGACTTAGGCTGTCAGCATCTTCACGATCTTGTTGAGCCTACTGGATTTCAAAAGCGGCGTCGCCGTTTCCAAGATCAACGACTTGCTGGTGCTGATCTTTTGAGCGAAAGGTGCGACCAATTCACCGGATGCTAAATGCCGTTCGACCAAGCACTGATGGCCCATCAATACCCCCGCGCCATTTCGCGCTTCATCGACCGCGATACTATAAAGAGAAAACGTTGGCCCTTCTTGGCCCATTGCCTCACCCATCCCTGCCGCTGCCATCCACTGTGCCCAATCGTCTACCCAGGTAGAGTCGAAAACCAACGTTTCACCTGCCAGATCATCCGGTGATTTTAGACGTTGTGCGATGGCCGGCGCACAAACGGGAAATATCACGTCATCGGCGAGTATCCGTTCGGTCTTACTCCTCGTCGGCACACCGACAAAGAAACTGAGGTCAAATAACCCTCGTCGCAAATTGGGCGGCACTTCGAGCGCTGTGATCGATATCCGGTGATCGGGGAATGCATCGCGGACAGCGGGTAGCCGCGGCGACAGCCATAGCTGTGCAACAGATGGCAATGCGGCGATGCTGATGGTTTGTTGGGGTGCCTCGGCCCGCAATCGATGCAACGCTGTGCCCAGTGCATCGAACGCGGCCCCAAATTGGTCGGCGACACTTTCGCCCAGCTTCGTCAATGCGACCCCTTGGGATCGGCGTTCAAACAACGGCGCGCCGATCCATTCTTCGAGCGCTTTGACCTGCTGCGACACCGCCCCCGGCGTCACCGAGAGTTCTTCGCCCGCCGCCGCAAAGCCGCCCAGACGGGCAGCGGCTTCGAAGCACCGCATGGCGTTTAAGTGTGGTCCACGAGGACGGGGTGGTTTTACAGGCATGTCAGCTCCTTAAGGATTGGCATAGATTTTCTAGGCCTACTTTCAGAAAAACTGATTTGCGTGCGAAACGCAAGCCGCCGCATTGTTGTGATGGATTTTTTTACAGGAGACACACGATGCTATCACCACGCCCCTGGGTTCCCGAACAATGCGAACAACGCGTCGCCGAAATTGCAACTCGCACGTCCCGTCAATCGACGACAGACATTGCCCATCGCATCCAAGCCCTGGCCGAAGAAAACCGCGATATCCACGAGCGCGAATGCTTCAACCTGAACCCGGCCACCAACGTGCTGTCACCCCGGGCAGAAGCAATCTTGTCTGCGGGCATAGGATCGCGTCCATCGCTGGGGTATCCCGGTGATAAATACGAAATGGGTTTGGAAGCGATAGAGGAAATTGAAGTCATCGCGGCTGAATTGTGTGCCCAGGTCTTCGACGCCACGTACGCAGAAATCCGCATGCCGTCGGGTGCGATCGCCAACATGTATGGCTTCATGGCAACCTGCCAAGCGGGTGACACCATCATCGCCCCACCACCAACCATCGGCGGGCACGTCACCCACCACGCGGCGGGGTGTGCCGGCTTGTTCGGGCTGAAAACCATCGATGCGCCGATTGACGCAACGGGCTTTACCATTGATCTGGATGCACTGAGGACACTGACCCACAAAGTAAAACCAAAGCTGATCACGATTGGAGGGAGCCTGAATTTATTCGAACATCCCGTTGCGGATGTGCGCGCGATCGCAGACGAGGTCGGTGCCAAAGTACTGTTCGATGCGGCCCACCAATGCGGGATCATCGCGGGCAAGGCGTGGCGCAACCCCCTGGCAGATGGCGCGCACATGATGAGCATGAGCACGTATAAAAGCCTGGGTGGTCCGGCCAGCGGATTGATTGTTTCCAACGACGCCGAGATGGCAGAGCGTTTGGATGCGATCGCATTTCCAGGCATGACAGCGAACTTTGACGCCGCGAAATCCGCATCCTTAGCGCTGACCATGTTGGACTGGATCGATTATGGCGAGGCCTATGCCGAGGAAATGATCGCCGTCTCAAAAGCCTTTGCCGAGGCGTTGGATGCGGCGGGCATTCCGGTTCATGCCAAAGGGTCGGGCTTCACAAACTCGCACCAGTTCGCTGTTGAGGCCGCTGAGTTTGGCGGCGGGCAAACGGCATCCAAAAAACTGCGCCAGGCCGGATTTCTGGCTTGCGGTATTGGGCTGCCCATCCAAGATGTGGATGGCGATATGAATGGCCTTAGGATCGGCACACCTGAATTGGTGCGCTGGGGCGTGACGCCGGATCGTGTCGGCGAACTCGCCGTGTTGGTGGCTAAGGCATTGCGATCCAACGGCCCCGAAACCATCGCCGATGAAACCCGTGCGCTCAGGTCCGAGTTCAACACACTTCATTACGTGCATATTTAGGGCAGCCCCCTCACCTGTCCTCTCCCCCGCTATCGCATGGGAGAGGGACCCTGTATCAACGAAACTCTATCTAATCCCTCTCCCCTTTCAGGGGGAGAGGTTAGGAGAGGGGGTTTCTTTAGAAACTCAAGCCACCTTGCGTGATTTAGATGCACGGCTTGCGGCGCACCGGTCACGGAATTCTGGGCTGAATGGGTCAACATGCCCAAATCGATCAGGCCCGAAGGGTGAAATATCGACGCACGGTTCGCGCCCCAACGCGAGGTCAGCAACAATATCGCCCATCCCCGAAGACAGGGCGATCCCTGACCCGCAGTCGCCCGCCGCCGCATAGAAACCCGATACACCCGGCACATCACCCAGGATCAACTGACCATCAGGCGTATAAGACGACAGGCCAGAAATATAGTTTGAGAACCGCGCCGTTTCGACTGCAGGGAAAAATTGAACCAAATCTGTATAGGCGTTTGCGAGTACATCCCAATGTTCTTCGCCCTTTGTCGCGGAGAATTCTGCAAGATCATCAGGCAGATCATGGGCATCGAATGTCGCTGAATGGGTCTCCTGAAACCCTAGTAAAATGCCGCCAACCTCGGGGCGGGT
>CBFHXC010000059.1:0-17295 GCA_965659695.1 Rhodospirillales bacterium | reverse complement strand
AACGCCATCTGCATACATCACACCAATTTGCACTTGGGCTGGGACATATCCTTGCTTCGCCACGCGCTGCAACATTGACCACGCCTTTTCTTCGTCCTTCAGGACATCAGGCGCATACAACAGCTTTTTCGCATATGTGGTGATATCAGACTCATCGCCCGCATCGGCAGCCTTCTTGGCGACAATCAACTCACTTTTGTACGCGAGTATTCGCAGGGTTTCTGGGTCTTTCTCTCGTTCCCCAAAGAAAATCCACCCCGACACACCAGAAAGCAGGAGCGAGATAAACGCCATGGTGAGTAAAAATCGATATGACATCGTTGGTTACCTACCGATGTCAGTGATGGGAAGTCAATTAACTTGATCGGCCCGATTATGCTCGTTGCGGTCCACACGTTGCTGTATCGTTCTATTTGGTGCCGGTTTGTCGTAGCACGTCACGCCGCCCAAATCGCGATAACAGTACAAATTTTGCTGTGCGACTGGCGTATCTTCTACGCAATAGGTCAGGCCCTTTTCGCGCCGAACAGTAGAGCAATCCTTACCGCTGCCAATGGAAATGGCATGGTCGACCAAGGTTTTATCGGTGCCGATGAGCGAAATGCCCTGAAATGCGGTAAATGTGCCCGGATCACATGCGGAAAGACTAAGCCCTGCAACCAGCGCGGCCGAAATCTTCATTTTTTTCAGCCAAATACGCATGGCAAAGGTTTCTCCCCATAAGATTACGCTCATTTGACCGCACAATGGTTAATGCGACATTAATAAATGCGATATTTCCGCCGAAATCGCGCGGAACTCGCAAACATTTAGACTTATCACATCGTCCACTTTTAACCACGCAATGGTTTGCTATAAACCCTTGGTATCGATATGTTTGGGCGCTTTTAAGAAGCGCGCTTTATCACCGCGACCAAGTACGACGGAGTTACACGTGGGCGAACAAAACGACGAAGCACTGATGCGTGAAATTGACGAAGAACTTCGTCAGGATCAGTTTAAGAAAATCTGGGACAAGTTCGGCAATTTGATTGTTGGGACGGCCCTGGCTGTCGTACTCGTGGTCGCGGGTTATCAAGGCTGGCAGGCCTATGACAAAAGCCGCAAAACAGAGGCCACAGACCGGCTGATAGGTGCGAT
This sequence comes from Rhodospirillales bacterium, assembly GCA_965659695.1. Lineage (GTDB taxonomy): Bacteria > Pseudomonadota > Alphaproteobacteria > Rhodospirillales > Casp-alpha2 > UBA4479. The sequence continues at coordinate 16,155 of CBFHXC010000059.1, read as the reverse complement.
TGATTTAATCAATCAGGGCGACTCCGATGCGGCATTGAGCGTCCTACGCGACATCTCAACCAAGGGCGTTGACGGCGTCTCCATTATCGCAACATTCCGCAAAGCTGCTATTCTGAGCGATCAAAAAGATCATGCGGCAGCTGCTACGGCCTTTAAAGGTATTGCTGCAGATACAGGTATTGCAGAACGTTATCGTGACCTCGCCACCATCTTGGCTGCGGCGCAAGAATTGGAAGCGGATAAGTCAAATGCAGATGCGGTCATCGAAACACTGCAACCGATGACAGAGCCGACCCAGGTTTGGCGTCATACTGCCCGCGAGATATTAGCTGCAGCGGCGCTGGTCGCAGGACGCAAAGATCAAGCACGTGGCTTCCTGCAAGCCATTGTGCTGGACCCCCAAGCCCCGAACGGCTTACGCTCTCGGGCACAAGAACTTATACAGGCAGTTGGCGAATAGATGCATCCAAAGCCCCAATCCCATCGATGGATAAAACCCTTATTCGGGTTTGCACTCATTTCATCAGTTGCTCTTCTCAGCGCCTGTGAAACGCTCGAAGACCTTGATCCATTCGGGCAGGCGGAAAAACCGCTTCCAGGTGAGCGGATTTCTATCCTTGTAAACGAGCGTAGCCTTCAAGCGGATGTCGCGCCGGGCGAAGCTAAAATTATTCTTCCTGCCCCCAGTCAAAACGGCGAATGGCCAATGACTGGTGGATACGCGAACCATGCCATGCATCATATTGAAGTCAGTGACACGCTTTCCGAAGTGTGGAGTTCAGACATCGGATCTGGCGCAGACGACGATAAACGTTTCGTTGGTCCGCCAATCGTCGCCGCCGGCCGTGTCTATACAATGGACACAGAGTCCGAAGTTCGGGCTTACAGCATCGAAGACGGCGACCGCCTTTGGTCAACAGACCTCGAAGACGATATTGATGATGATGACCACATCGGTGGTGGCCTCGCCTATGAGCGGGATCGCGTTTTCGTCGCCACGGGCTATGGCGTTGTTTTCGCATTAAACGCGACGACCGGCGAAATCATTTGGTCAGAAAACACCAAAATCCCGCTGCGGGCAGCACCCACAGTCCGTGGTGGCCGTGTGTTTATTTCGACTGTCGACAACACACTTCTTGTGCTCAACGCACAGGATGGATCGACACTGTGGACCCACTCCGGTGCACAGGAAATGGCCAGCATCTTGGGCAGCGCCAGCCCCGCAGTCGAGAGCGGCATCGTGATTGTACCTTATACTTCAGGAGAGCTGTTCGCCCTTCGCACCGACACTGGTCGCGTGCTGTGGCAGGATAATTTGGTCTCTATTCGTCGGACGGATTCAGTCGCTTCACTATCACAAATTCGCGGACGCCCGCTGATTGATCGCGGTCGCGTCATTGCCATCAGCCATGCGGGCGTGATGGCGGCCATTGACTTGCGTACTGGTCGACGCGTTTGGTCCCGTCAAATTGGCGGGGCCGAAAGCCCATGGGTTGCCGGTGACTACATTTTCACGATCACCAACGACAATGAATTGATCGCTGTATCACGTGATGACGGCAAGGTGCTATGGGTGCTCGGCCTACCTAAATTTGAGGACCCCGAAGACCAAGAAGACCCCATCACATGGACCGGACCATTGCTGGTCAGTGATCGCTTGATTGTCGCGGGTTCAACTGGCGAGGCCCTTGCAGTATCACCATATACGGGTGCGCTGCTGGGTGTCGAAGAGTTAACAGATGGTATTGCCGTTCCACCAATTTCGGCTGGTGGATTTGTATTCTTCTTGGCCGACGATGCAGAACTCGCGGCTTACCGCTAGTTCCTTTCCTCAAACCCCCAACGGGCAATTATGAGCTTCACAGTCGCCATCATCGGACGTCCCAACGTGGGCAAATCAACGCTTTTCAACAGGTTGGTTGGAAAGCGCTTAGCCATTGTTGATGACGCCCCCGGCGTCACCCGTGACCGCCGCGAAGGTGAAGGCAGTATCAGCGATATCTCGTTTCGCTTGTTCGACACCGCTGGCCTCGAAGAAGCCAACGACGACAGCATAGAAAGCCGGATGCGCGAACAAACCGAGCGCGCTGTCGGCGATTCTGACGTCGCACTCATGCTGATTGATGGCCGCGTAGGTGTCACGCCGACGGACGAACATTTTGCGAATTGGCTGCGCCGACAAAAAACCCCGGTTATCTTAGGCGTCAATAAGTGCGAGGGCCGACAAGGTGAGAGCGGTCGTCTTGAAGCGTACGGTCTTGGTATCGGTGAGCCCATTGCCATATCCGCAGAACACGGCGAGGGGCTCGATGGTCTATATGATGCGTTCTTGCCCTATCACGAAGCCGCACTTGCCGCGCGCGATGCTAACAACCTGAGCGAAGATGAATTCCAAGATCGGGGTGAAGAAGAGGACGACGAAGAAGTCGCTGCCCGCCCGATGCAATTGGCCATCGTCGGTCGTCCCAATGTGGGCAAATCAACGTTGGTGAACCAACTGCTTGGTGCTGATCGTATGCTTACCGGGCCAGAGGCTGGCATTACGAGAGATTCAATTGCCACGCCATGGTCGTGGAATGGCCGAGAGATCAAGCTTGTCGATACAGCTGGCCTAAGACGTCGCGCGCGCGTACACGAAAAAGTCGAACATCTGTCCGTAAACGATACGTTTCGCGCCGTGCAGTATGCGCAAATGGTCGTGCTTGTCGTTGATGCGGACCAACCGCTCGAGAAACAAGATTTGACCATCGCCCGCAGGGTCGTTGATGAAGGCCGAGGCCTTGTGATCGCGATCAATAAATGGGACGCCGTCAAGGACCGTGCAGGCACATTGGAATTGGTTCGCGATCGCTTACAAACATCGCTGCCACAAATTCGCGGCGTGCGGATCGTCACCTTGTCAGCCAAGACCGGCAAAGGCGTCGACCGTCTTTTGCCCGCCGTGTTCGAAGTCTTTGATATCTGGAACGCACGGGTGCCAACAGGGGCATTGAACAGATGGTTATCAGGGATGCTCGAAGCGCATCCGCCACCCATGGGGACCCATGGAAAACGGCTGACCATCCGTTATGCCACCCAGATCAAAAGCCGCCCACCGACATTTGCGTTATTTTCGTCAACGGTCGGAAAGTTACCGGAGAGTTATTTACGCTATCTCGTTAATGGTTTGCGCGATGACTTTGGCATAGATGGTGTCCCCATTCGGATGGTGACGCGGTCCGGGAAAAACCCATTTATCTGATTGGCTCACGCCAGCAACAACGGCTTGGCATCGTCGGCGAGTGATCGCGCCCCATCTAGTGATTTAAACCAATGAAGCGGTCGTTCTGGCGCATTTCCATCCACATTCGGGGCTGCATTTCCGGCACGCACATCAGATAAATAAACGATCCGAAGTTCAAAGTTCAAACGCGCCCGCTCCGTGGTGTTCGCTACACTGGCATGCAGGTGTGCACCGGAAAAAATGGCCGCCTGCCCGACATCTGGCATCAGCTTTTTGGCAGCACCAATGTCATGGTCAACTGTTGAGGTTTGTAATAAAGGATAATCGCCAACTTGACCATTTGCGCACCGCACTCTGAGTTCATCAAGAGACCTAGTATCACTGTCATTAGGCACGAAGTGATCAAATAAGACAGGCCATACGGCCATCGTATTGTCTTCGGATAACGCCTTAATCGGCGCCCAAACATTGATCTGCTCATACATGTTTGCCCCCCATGTATCGCGATGCGGGGCCAATGGTGCCAATGGGAACTTAAGCGCATCATTGCCCGGCGGTACGATTCGAAGCTTTAGCGTATCGAAATACGCGTCATCCGGATTGGCACCCCATTCTTCCAGCAGTTTGCCCACCAAATGTCGGACACCCGTATCTTCGTTGAAGGCTTTCCTGAGTGCGACGACGCGAGATCGATAATCATCTTGCTCCAGTTCTTGGTGTGCCGTTTCTACATCCAACCCAAAGAACCCGTTGTCGATCATGTGGGATGCGTGCGAGACCAGTTTGCTTAAAGAGGGGGCTCCAGCCTCAAAAATCTCTCCGGCAAAGATTTCAGCGCGACCTTCTGTAGATAGCGCAGCCATGGCGTTACCCCCCACCCCGATGGTACGCACGATCAAATCGTTGCATAAAGGCCGTTCTTGCATCTTCGTCATATCCGACAAAGGTCAGCGTGACCGGGGTCGTTGGAATACGCATCAACGCAATCTGGCGAACTTCCTCTTCGCCAAGTTCGATATGAATATGATGGCCGTGATCATTTTCGACATCCACCTTATTGCCGTGTACGTGAAAATGATGCGATCCGACGGCTTGGGGCAGAAGGCGCACAAATTCATGGTGCGTGATCCCCATTTGTTTTTTAATGGTTGTTTGTTCTCTGTTCATGAAGATGCCAATTGCATCAACCGCCAGCAACAGGTGGCCAAATTGCCAAATGATCACCCTCTTCCAGCTTCGTCGTGCCGCGCTCTTCTGGGACGATGTAGACACCGTTAATCAGAACCATGTGGCACATCTTTTCGGGCACGCCTAAGCGCAGGACAATTTGCGTGGGCGAAATATCCTCGGCGACCTCGATATCGGCTTCGTTCTTAACCGCGCCAGCAGGCAAGTATCCCGCCAACGAGGCGTATAGCTTCACACGTACTTTCATGATGGTTATTTAGGTGCTTATTGCGAGCATGCAATATAGGCATCTGCGATAAGGTGCGGATCAGCCATCAATTTTTCTTTCCACTCGCCAAGCGGCACTTCTGTTTGGATCAATCCACGCAACACACCGATTTGATCGGTCCGGCCCAGCGATAACGCGCCAATAATTTTGTCGCCATCGAATTCCAGGCGCATATACTTGTAATTTTCCGGATCATTGGCCTCGGCGAAATCACCACCCTCAACACCGTCCCATTTTCCAAAGCTGGCAGAAATCAGACCAACGGTATCAAGCACATTCATGTTTAGGCTGCCCTTAAACGGCGCGGATGCCCCGGCCATGTTCATCGCGGCAATGCGACCATGATCAACGGCAGTCGGTTGGACCGCGTGCACCGCCCACTCCCCTGTGGAGAAATCTGGGCCTTGAGCGCAATCGCCCGCCGCAAAAATATTGGGGTCCGATGATTGCATGTGCTCGTCCACGATGATGCCCTGATCAGATTTCAGGCCAGCCCCATCCAGGAACCCGATGTTCGATTTAACACCGGTCGCGACCACAACCAAGTGTGCCGGGATCTGATCACCGTTATCCAGATCAACCAACAAACTATCTTGTTTGTCGTCAGATGCTTCCAGCTTGGTGACCCGTGTTGACGTCAAAACGTTCACACCTTTTTCGATGCACCACGCCTTAACCATGTTACCAGCCGCCGCATTCATCATACGCGGCACCATGCGATCCTCTGCTTCGACAACTGTCAGGTTCACGCCACGCTCGGCCAATGCCTCCAGGATAATACATCCGATAAACCCGGCGCCCATCAGGACCACGTCTGCGCCCTTATCGGCAAGGCGGGCGATGTTGCGGCAATCTTCGAGCGTCCAGCAATGATGAACACCCGGTAGGTCAAGTCCATCGATCGGAGGGCGAACAGGGCTCGCGCCCGTTGCAATCAACAATTTCTCATAAGGCTGATCAGATCCGTCGGCCAATTTCACGACCTTCGCTGCCGCATCCACGCTGTCGACCGTGCCCTGACGATAGGAAATTTTCTGCACACCGTAGTGATCATCATTTTTACGCAGATACGTGCCCTCTTCCTCGATGATCCCCGTGAGGACATAAGGAATGGCCATGCGGGAATACGGGGGTTCGGGCTCTCCGCCGATCATCATTACTTCTGCATTTGGATCGGTTTTCCGCAGTGTATCTGCGGCGGTCACACCTGCGGGGCCTGCTCCGATGATGACGTAGGTCATGATTAATCTCCCTTAGCCCACTGGAACGGACTACTTGTCACAGTGGTTTAACAATACGAGTAGATAGGAAGAAAAGTGGGGAGAGACGTTGCTCTCCCCACCAATTCTTTGTCTTGGCCCTATAGACCCAGTCGACTCAGTGTCTCGTTCGTCGGGACACCCTCGCCGGTCCAGCCACGCAGCTGATAATATTCAGGCAGCATCACATCCAACTGGTTGGTCAAGCCATCCGCAGGACCGGTTTTCGCGGCATCTTTGAGCAACCGTTGCGGTAGATTGTCATCAGCAGCCGTGAAACCAGCAGCATTGTTAAACGTCCGCTCTAGGTTCCAGATGCGCTCACCCACCTCGAGCAAGCGATCAACTGACCATTCACCCTCGCACGCTGCATCGATTTGCGGAGCCACATCTTCGAGGCTCCAAGCAAAAGAAGTGAAGACACAAATGCCCGCACTATCGAACACAGCCGTCGCGTCTTGGAACGCTTTGACCAAGCCCGCTTTGCCCTCGGCGACCAATGGATCGGTCTTTTCAGGAATACCCAAAACTTCAGATGCCACTGTGTAAGAACGCAAGTGACAGGCACCACGGTTGGATGTGGCGTACGTCAGACCCATGCCCTGAATCCCACGGGAGTCATAGGCCGGGAACTCTTGCCCCTTCACAGACATTGACAGTTCAGGATGACCGTACTTTTCACACAACAGTTTAGAGCCCAGTCCGATTTCGGCACCAAATCCTTCGCCCTTGCCAGTCAATTCAGCAAGGTCCGTCAGCGCTTTGGCACTACCGAATTTAAGCTCAATCCCACCGGTTTCTTTATCGGTGATATAGCCCGCCTCGTACATTTCCATCGCAGCACCAACGGTAGCTCCGAAGGAAATGGGGTCATACCCCTGTTCATTACAGATGAAGTTGGCAAATGTCAGCGCGTCCAGATCATCAACACCGGTCGCGGCACCCAAGGCCCAAGCGGCCTCGTATTCCAAACCGCCAGACGCCCCATGATACTGAGGACGTTCTGCAACCGTGTAGTGCGTACGATCCACGGTTGATATCCGGCCACATGCGATGGTACAGGCGAAACACGCCGCATTGCGGACCAAGTTCGGTTTACCATCTGACTCGCGTGGTTCCGCCATCGCTTCGGCAGAAATCGCATGCGCACCTTCGAACTGCACATCGCGGTGGTTCCGTGTCGGCAACGCGCCGGTTTCGTTGATGACGTTCATTAGAACTTGCGTCCCGAATGCCGGAAGGCCTTCACCCGTCACAGGGTTGCCAGCCAACACTTCTTTGCCTGCACTGACGGCAGACATGAAGGCTTTTGGATCTTCGACCGAGACTCCCTTGGTGCCGCGGATCGCCACGGCTTTTAGGTTCTTAGACCCCATTACCGTCCCGACGCCAGATCGACCAGCAGCGCGGTGATAATCATTAACAACACAGGCATATTTCACGCCCTGCTCGCCAGAGACACCGATTGAGGCTACGCGGATCAATGGATCTTGATGATCATTTTTGATTTTATCTTCGGTATCCCAAACGCTGGTACCCCACATGTCTGAAGCATCAACGAGCTTGATGTCATCGTTATCGATAAACAGGTAAACCGGCTTTGCCGATTTCCCTTCAAAGATGATCATATCCAGACCAGCGTTCTTCATCTCGTTGCCAAAGAACCCGCCCGAGTTAGAGCACGCAATCGCACCTGTCAGCGCGCCTTTGGTCACAACCGAATAACGTCCAGCTGTTGACGCCGTGGTGCCGGTTAATGGTCCGGTCGTCATAATGAGTTTGTTATCGGGGCTCAGTGCGTCGACTTTGGGATCGACTTCTTCGGCGAAGTATTTTGTCGCCAATCCACGTTGCCCCAAATAATCATTAGCCCACTCCATGTTGAGTGGCTCTTTCTTAATGCTTCCATCGGTCAGATTGACCCGAAGGAGTTGTTTTGCCCATGCCATGATGCTGTCTCCCTCTGCTATGCTGACGCTTGGTTAGCGTCTGTTTTTTCCGCCCAGGCGCGCATTTTCTCTAATCCCGTCCAGTTCGCATCCACGTATGTGATGGCGTCTGTTGGGCAGGCTTTCGCACATTCTGGTTCACCTTCGCAAAGATCGCATTTGATCACTTTGCCGGTGTCCGCATTGTAGTTGATGGTGCCGAACGGGCAGGCAATCGTGCAGACTTTGCATCCCACACAAAGATTGTCGTGAACGATCTTCGCCCCTGATGCCTTATCCAACGTGATCGCATCCACGGGGCATGCGTGCATGCACCAGGCTTCGTCACACTGTGTGCAAGTGTAGGGTACGAACCGCCCCTTATCGTGGAACGTAAAAACTTTGATTCGCGACTTTGCCGGGTTGAACGCGTTCTCATTGTCATAAGAGCACGCCAACTCACATTGTAGGCAACCTGTGCACTTATCCGGATCGATACTTAGTGATTTTTGCATTACGTCTCCTCCGCGTGTTCGCAACGGTTTAAAACTAATACCGAGTTATGGCGTTTTTTTGGCCACTCTGCGCAACCGCAATTTAATTAATTTTTGGCGGCGGGCATAACACTCCTCCCTTAGGAATATCTTAGCATCCGAATACTGCGCGTTGGCAATCAAAATCTCACATAAAATACAAATAGTTAGTGCGACTCATTCTGAATTACATCTAAACCAGCGAGATGATCATTCGGTATTTGACCACTAGGCAAATTATTGAAATCTTTCATTGTCGATCAAATGCCTGATAACCAAGAGCAGGCGTGGATAAACGATAGGTGCTATTCGATGCCAAACACAGTTCCTTCGCTGGATGAATTTGCCCAACTGCCCCAAGCGGTTTCTCTGCTGGGGATGTCTGGCGTGGGTAAAACCATGCTGTCGAAGCAACTGCGCCGTGACAGCAATTGGTTCCACTACTCAGCTGATTACAGGATTGGCACCGGGTATTTGGCAGAACATATTATCGACAACATTAAATTTAGAATTATGCGCACGGACGCGTTTGTCGCCAACCTTTTGCGTTCGGATTCCATATACATCAATCACAACATTTCGGTCGATAATTTGGACCCTGTTTCAACGTATCTTGGTATGTTTGGCGATCCGGCAAACGGCGGATTGAACAAAGCCACGTTTTTGGAACGTCAGCAGCAATATCGCGCGGCTGAAATCAACTCGATGCAAGACGTCCCAAGATTCATGGAAAAAGCTTGGCGCATATACGAATGCAAAGATTTCATCAATGACGCGTCTGGCAGCCTGTGTGAGATCGTTGACTTAAATGACCCAAATGATCCGGTGATCAGTGCCTTAACGGGATCAACCGTTGTCCTTTATATCCGGGCCAATGCGGCAGGTGAAGACGCCCTCAAAGAACGAGCGAAGACGGACCCAAAACCACTGTTTTATTATCCTGATTTCATCGAACGTCACATCGCGGATGAGCCGGACGATGGCGCGGGCGTGGACAGCAAGGAATTCGCACGACGCCTGTTCCCGCCTCTGCTAGAAGATCGCAAACCCAGATACGCAGAGTTCGCACAGCGTTATGGATTTGAAATAGGCGTTGAGCGACTTTTGGGTGGCGATGCCATCACCGGCGAGGTTCCTAACGCAGATAAGTTCATCACGCTACTTTATGATATTTTAAACGAGCAACGTGGCCGCGATGAGGTTGCGAAAACCAAAGCAGAGCGCTACTTATCCGTATGCCGAGCACGCGCCAAAGAACGCGCGGCCAACGGCTGAGGAAACAATCATGCCTATTAAGATTCCATCAGAGCTGCCGGCGCGGCAAATCCTTGAGACCGAGGGGGTGCCGATCATCAAAGAAGAAGACGCGATGCGCCAAGATATTCGGCCTTTGCGGATTGCTGTGCTCAACCTGATGCCTGAGAAAATCAAAACCGAAACGCAGCTCGCTCGGGTTCTAGGTGCGTCGCCCTTACAGGTCGAGGTAACGTTGCTGGCACTGACATCACATACACCAAAAACCACGCCGCAGCAGCATTTATTGGATTTTTATCATCCTTGGACGGAAGTCCGTGATCAAAAATTTGATGGGTTGATCATCACCGGTGCCCCCATCGAGAAGCTTGATTTCGAAGATGTGAACTATTGGGAAGAGCTTTGTCAGATTTTCGACTGGGCCCGGACCAACGTGCATGGCTTATTTAATCTTTGTTGGGGTGCGCAAGCGGCGCTTTATCATTTTTACAAAATTCCAAAGCACCAATTGGAGCAAAAAGCTTTCGGCGTTTTCTGGCATAGTGTTCTGGATACATCATCTCCGCTGATGCGGGGTCTGAATGACACCATCCCCATTCCAGTATCCCGCCATACAGAGAACCATCGTTCAGAGATCGAAGGTGTTGGAAATTTGCAAATTTTGGCTGAGTCATCAGATGCAGGCATTGCACTGGTGTTTGACCCGACCCTGAATCATGTCCACATGTTCAATCATCTGGAATACGACTCGACCACATTAGGTGATGAATATTCACGCGACGTCGCAAAGGGTGCCGAAATTCAATTGCCGCGTAATTATTTCCCGGACGACAATCCTATCAATGCGCCCGTCAACACGTGGCGTTCGAATGCGCATATCTTGTTCGGAAATTGGCTCAACCTGATCTACACCACGACGCCGTTCGACATTGAAAAGATTGGCCAAGATCACAGTGTGTCGCCACGCATTGGCGACAGCGCTGCGTAATTACTAAGATTAATCAACTTTCAGTTCGATCCCAAAGCGGTCTTTGATGAACGCGGTGAGTTCATCAAACCTGCACCCGACCCGCACGACCGTAAAATCCCTGAAATCAATGATGGTTGATGAGAAGCCGTGATCATTCGCATCTCGGCACTTGCCGTGATCGATAACTATGTCCACCGCATCCACGACGTCCTGCTCGATATCCGCAACTTCATACTTCGATCCGGACAACGACTGATTCGCACTTGATCCGAACACAGGGGTTTTCCGCGCATGGCTGATCGACGCAAAGACATTGTGGAACGGCCCAGCATTCATCAGCATATCCATGGTCTCGCCCTTGGTGCTGGTTTTCAGCACAAAAGGATCGACCGTTGCGAGAAGTGGACTATCCGCACGATATTCAGCAACGATTGAAAATGGCAAATTAGCTTCGTGGACGAGGGCTTCACGAATAGCCTGACCTTGTTCGGACATAATATGCACATCGGCCGATGCCGCTGCACATCCAAACATGCCAGAAGGTTTTTCGTAGCTACGTTTCTTGACCTCAAAAATTTTTCGAATCGCAGCTTCGGTTTGCCCGACAATGGCATAGGCCACGTTCAGTGGCACGATAGCAACACCACCCCCGGCCAAGACATCAAGAACCTCATGCGCCTCGGCCTCGAGGTCATGACCGACGGGATTGTCTGTCGAAGTTACGTCACCTGACATTTTAGCTTCTTTCGTGCTTAGAATTTGTAACAATGTTCAATGCAATCTTTCACATATCAATCCCTATAATTAATTTACCGTTTAATTTGTACTATTGTGAGAAATTCAACGTGGCAATCGATGTGGGGATACCTCTATGCCATGCCAAATCAGAATTCTTGATGTCAAAGCAAGCAATCTTTCTCCCCTTACCGTAAGCAACGAGCTTGTTATCTCCGGCACTGCATCTGACTGCCCCGTTGTCCTACTATCAATTGATTGTGGTTATGGGCCCCATATTCACGCGGCCAACGTTGATCTCTCCAATGGTACATGGCAGGCAGTGTTGACGCAGGGCACCGCATGGGCTGGGTGCCCCTGTGGTCAAGCATTGGAAATAACCGCATCCTGTGCGCTCGACAGCGAATGCAAAGATAGCTGGAGAACCGATGCACTCGAATGCACGTCACAGGATGAACCAGTTTGTCCAAGTATCGATATTCAGGTCACTGAACTCGACTGTGATCCTTCGACAGGATACAGGAATGTCGAAATTGAGGTAAGGGTTAGGAACTTCACAACTATTCCAGCCATCGTAAATGTGGTTTGTGGTACCAACTTGATTGGAACTTTAAACGCCATTGCAGGCCAGACGAGGACCGCAACTTTCCCGACATCGTTGCCTACTGGTGTCACGCACAGTTGCGTAGCTTTAGCTCCTAGCCATCCCGGCTGCGACGGAGAAGAATTTTATATTGGCCCACTGGACGCATGCCCACTTGACTGTCCCGTCATTGAAGATATCCAGATAATCAACATCGACGGATGCGCAATGGCCGACGACGTTTCCCGCAATGCAACGGTTACTTTCGAAGCCATTGCACCCGCAGCGACAAACGCTTGCCAATATCGTTGGAATTTCGATGATGGTTCAGCGCCCCAAACGACTCCGGGCCCGACAGTTGATCACACTTACACATCGCCCGGAACGTATGGCGTCAATGTAACTCTTATCTGCGGGTCACTGTGCATCGAACCATCTCAGAGTTATGATGTCATCATTCCAGAATGCTGTTCTGAATTGGCCACGGACTCACTGATAGTAAATCTTAACGGCTGCGCAGGGAATGGTGGAACTGCTGCAGTTTCTGCATCGGTTGATACTGCGTCGGACTCTGCTGCTGGAACATTTGAATGGTTTGTCGATGGCGTCTCTCAGGGCACTACATCGGACGGGCTCTCTCCTGGTATAGGTATCACCACATCCGGTTCTCACGTCATTGAGGTGGAGTTTACCCCCGAAGATCCAGAGTGCCCATCATCAAGCTTAAGCGAAGAGATTACGGTCGATCAATGTCCGCCTCAGCGACAGCCCAGAAATTTTATTTGTCAAAGTTTGTTTGTGCTGATTTTGGTCTTCGGAGTCGTAGTTGCCTCAGTATCCACCCTATTGGTAATAATTAATTTCTGTATACCAGGGGTCACTCTTCCACCTGTCGTGTGGTACATCCTAGTTGGGCTTTGGGCCGCCTTTGTGATATTGCTTGCCATTGCGGCGGTCCTTTGCCGATTACGCATATGTCCGTGCCTAACACGCTGTCAATTACTCTCATTATTGTGGGCAATGCTACTGACCGCAGCGTTGACAGCCCTATATATTGTTACGTGCTGTCAACCAATCGCAGGAATCCTGGCCGCAAGTCTAGGTGCTCTCGCAGCAGCAGCATTCGCACTATGGGTAAGACAATGTGAGCCAACACTCTGCGAAATTGCCGGTCTGCTAGCGATAGTCCTCGCTTCTTGGTCGGTTTTAGCCTTTGCTGGCGTCGACGGTATTATCAACTGGATCACCACATTCTTCCCAGGTAATCCAGATGTTCAGGCCCTTCTCGGTTGCCAAAGCAATATCGTCCGCAACATCATTGGCGTTATTTCAGCGATCCTTGTCCCCATCGCAATTACTTGTGCCGGGCAACAGGCCGAAGAATAGAGTGCAATCAATCATGAGAACTCCATCGGAATGGCGTGAACGACGTGCTCAAGACTTTGCACACGCTGCACCACGTCTTCCGGCGGTTGGCCGTCGATCTCAATTAATGCGATGGCATCACCGCCGTTATCGGCACGGCCTAGATTAAAGGTCGCGATATTAACCCCTGCCTCACCTAACAATGTACCGAGTGCACCGATCAGTCCTGGCTTATCGTGATTAGCGACATACAGCATGTTTGATCCCAGTCCTGCATCCATGCGGATACCTTTGATGGATACAAGCCGTGGCTCATGATTGAACATCGTCCCCGATACGGATCGGGTTTGCTTTGCCGTGGTCACCGATACGGTGATCATGGTGTGAAAATCACCTGCCGTTTCAGAGTGTGATTCGACGATCTTAATACCGCGTTCTTCGGCGATCACCGGTGCGTTGACCATGTTGACCCCGACCAGCAGCGGTCCAAGCAAGCCCTTCAACACAATAGATGTCAGCGGCTTACGGTTGAGCGTACCGACGTGCCCCTCGTAGCGGATTTCGATACCCGTAATCGCGCTTTGCGTGGCTTGCCCGGCGAACGCCCCCAGGTGTTCGGCCAAGCGCATATAAGGCTTTAAAATCGGAGCCTCTTCGGCCGTCACCGACGCCATGTTCAGCGCGTTGGTTACCGCCCCTGTCAGCAAAAAATCCGCCATCTGTTCGGCGACTTGAACAGCGACTTTTTCCTGTGCTTCTGATGTCGATGCCCCCAAGTGCGGCGTACAAACAACCTGTTCCATGCCGAACAGCGCATTATCCGTCGCAGGCTCTTCACTAAACACATCAAGTGCCGCACCCGCAACGTGTCCTGAGTCAAGGGCGACCTTCAACGCCACTTCATCCACAAGACCGCCACGCGCGCAGTTGATGATCCGCACGCCCGGTTTGGTTTGGTTCAACGCATTCGCATCGATGATGTTGCGGGTTTGATCGGTCAGCGGCGTATGCAAACTGATGAAGTCGGCCTTGGCCAACAATTCGTCAAGTTCCAGCTTTTCAACACCCAATGTTTCAGCCCGTTCCTCGGTAAGGAACGGATCAAACGCAGCGACTTTCATCTTCAGGCCCTGGGCACGATCAGCGACGATGGCACCGATGTTTCCACAACCAATCACGCCCAGCGTCTTTCCCATCAACTCAACACCCATGAAACGGGATTTTTCCCATTTACCGGCTTGAGTGGATGCATTCGCTGCTGGGATTTGCCGCGCCAACGCGAGCATCAAACTGATCGCATGTTCGGCCGTAGTAATGGCGTTTCCGAATGGTGTGTTCATGACAACGATACCGGCCTGCGTAGCCGTCGGCAGGTCAACATTGTCGACACCGATACCAGCGCGACCAATCACCTTCAGGTTGCCTGGATTAGCCAACGCTTTTGGCGTCAGTTTGGTGGCGGAACGGATGGCAATACCGTCGTATTCGGCAATCACGGACGGCAGGTCTGCTTTGTCGATATCCGTGCGCACATCAACATCAATGCCGCGGGCCTTGAACACATCGGCGGCAAGCGGTGACATCTTGTCTGAAATCAATACTTTGACCATGACTTATGCCCCCACCAATTCAGATTTGATTTGCGCGTACGCCCAATCCATCCAGGGCCCCAATGCGGCCACGTCGGATGCCTCAACCGTTGCACCACACCAAATTCGTAATCCTGGTGGTGCATCGCGATGCGAGCCGATATCCAGACACACACCTTCTTCTTCCAAAATACCGGTGAAACGTTTGATGGCATCACGCTGGGCAGCTTCGTCCATTGCTTGAAACCAATCGGCAGTGACAACCAAAACAACCGATGTTGTGGATCGTGCCGCAGGATCAGCGCAGATGTAATCGATCCAATCTGTGCTTTGCACCCAGGCACCCAATGCTGCGTTGTTGGCCGTCACCCGCCCCAGAAGCGCATCTAATCCGCCCAGACTCTCCGCCCATTTCAATCCATCGATGGCGTCTTCTACACACAACATGGACGGGGTGTTGATGGTAACACCTTCGAAAATATCTTCGCGCAGCTTATCGCCTTTTTTCATCCGAAAGATTTTAGGCATTGGCCAGGGTGGGCTGTAGCTTTCAATTCGCTCAACAGCGCGTGGACTGAGGACCAACATGCCGTGCGCGGCTTCACCTCCCATCGCCTTTTGCCAGGAATACGTTGCAATGTCGACTTTATCCCATGGCATATCCATAGCGAACGCAGCCGACGTGGCATCGACAATGGTCAAGCCTTCGCGGTCTGCCGGAATCCAGTCACCATCAGGCACACGCACGCCACCGGTGGTGCCGTTCCATGTGAACACGACGTCTTTTGAAAAGTCGACGGCTGATAAATCGGGCAGTTCCCCATATGGGGCAGAACGAAGTGTCACGTCATCGAACTTCAACTGTTTTTGAATATCTTCGGCCCACTGCTTGCCAAAGCTTTCCCACGCCAGGACTTCAACGCCCTTCGGCCCCAGAACGGACCACATGGCCATTTCGATGGCCCCCGTATCAGAGGCGGGGACGATACCGATTCTAAATCCTTCGGGGATCTGCAGAATATCGCGCGTGCGATCAATCACCTCTTTGAGGCGCTGCTTGCCGATTTTGTGTCGATGAGAACGACCTAAAAATGCGCCTTCGAGCGCTTCCAACGACCAACCAGGGCGTTTGGAACAAGGTCCAGATGAAAAATTAGGATTGGCCGGACGAATGTCCGGTTTTGCTGAGGTCATTATATATCTCCTTTCCTCGCAGAAAGGTCGCGCCTCGTTGGGGAGGCGTGGCCCACCGCCAAATTA
>CBFHXC010000058.1:0-17574 GCA_965659695.1 Rhodospirillales bacterium | reverse complement strand
TGGACTGGGTATACAATTTCAATATCATCTCGCATCGCAAGGTCGCGAAGGGCGTGACAAATATTCTGAAAACCAGTTCCGAAATTTTCGCGCCGATGGCCGGTAACCAGGATCGTTTTTTTATATTTATCCAGCTGAGGCAGATTTGCCCGCGCTTCGCTGAGAAGTCCTTGATCGTTAGTCAGGCGATCTCTGATCATAAACAACGCGTCCACCACAGTATTGCCTGTGACGAAGATCGTCTCTTCGGATGTGTTTTCCGAGAGTAAATGTTCGCGAGCAGTATTCGTTGGAGCAAAATGTATCGACGAAATACGATCCGTCAGACGGCGATTCATTTCTTCAGGAAATGGCGCGTAGATGTCACCTGTCCGCAGACCGGCTTCGACATGTCCGACGGGTGTTTTTTGATAAAAGGCTGCCAAACCTGTAGCGAATGATGTCGTGGTATCCCCGTGCACCAATACCATGTCAGGTTTTTCTGTTTCCAGCGCGTTCGAAACACCCATTAAAATATCTGCGGTTAGTCCATGGAGGGTTTGATTGGGTTTCATCAAGTCTAGATCGATATCAGGGACAATACCAAAAAGTGAAAGTGGTTGGTCGAGCATGTCGCGATGTTGGGCGCTGACACAAACCCGTGATTCAATACCGGCTGCTTCTAGCGCACTTAACACCGGAGCCATTTTGATAGCTTCAGGGCGGGTGCCAAAGACTGAAAGTACGCGCAAGATCTTAAACCTGATTGTTTGAACGTTCGTTTACGTGCCGAGAGAGCTTTTGGATAAAGGCTGTGGTCGATCAAAGCAAGTTTGGCTTTTGTCATCTAATTGGTTCGCTTAGGGTGATTCTAACTCATAGCAGGGAAGTCAGATGAAAACGCCATCGTCTCGTAAGTTGTTCCAAGGTCTAGCGATTGCCCTAACAGGTCTATTTTTAGGGGGATGGCTGCCCCCCGCAGTGGCTGAAGTCACGCCACACCAAGCCGTTTATAAACTGACGTTGTCACCGAAAAGCCCGACATCCAGGTTTGCCGGCCTTTCAGGCGCTGCGGTGTCCCAGATTGACCGAACGTGCGAGGGATGGGTGATCAACGATCAAGTCGTGATGAGTATGGAGACGATTGCTGGCGGCCTGATCAATCGCGAAATGATCTTCAAGGCGAAAGAAAGCCTGGACGGAAAATTTTTCTCTTTTGATAGTCGGAGCGTTACCAATGGGCGTAGTGAGAAATTCAAAGGATCGGCGCGTAGTCGGGATGACGGTAAATCGGAGGCGGAGTTTGTTGTTCCCGAGCCGAGAGAAATACCGCTGCCCAATAATACGTACTTTTATGTTGGACTGACGAATTGGCTTGTTGAGTTAGCGAAGTCTGGAACGCGTGCCGGAGAGACCATGAATTTTGATGGATCGGATGACAGTGGCCCAAAGAAAGTGACGGCTTTTATCCTGCCTGCAAAAGTTGATGCAGAAAAAATGAATGGTGACTCTGATTTGTTGAGTGCAAAGCCATGGCGCGCGCGTTTGGCCTTTTTTGAGCTCGATACACAGGCCACTAACCCTGAGTTTGAGATCGCATTGTGGTTTCTTGAAAATGGTGTCGTCACACGTTTTGAGATGATTTTTGACGACCTAATTGTCGATCAGGTCCTTGAGGATCTTTTGCCAGGTACAGACGAATCCTGCTGAATAAATAGTCAATTTACATGATCGTTGTGCCAACACATTGGAATCGTTAGGTTAAGCCCAATGCGCAAACGCTTGGGAGGCATTTGCATGGCTTTTTTTTGGCTCTCGATTAAGCGCCTGACTGGGATCAGGTGGGCAATCACATTGGCTGTGTTCGCTGCAGTTACACTGTCTTCACCACCCTCAGTGTCTGCGGAACGTGGATTTATGGGGATGCAGGTCCAGGGGATTTCGCCACGAATAGCCGCAGCGCTCGGCGTTGAGAGTGCTTCTGGGGTGCTGATCAAAGATATTAGTATTGATGGTCCCGCCTCGAACGCAGGCCTGCGTCGCGGTGACTTGATCATCAGTATGCAGGGGACTGAGATCGATACGTTCGAGCGCCTGCTTCAAATTTCTGGCAAGTGGAATGCTGGCGATAAAATTGAAGTGGTTCTGTGGCGGACCGGGAAAAAAGAAAATGTCAGCATGACCTTGTCTCCTTGGCCAGCATCATGTGTTATAACAGACAACGCGTTTGCTGCGCAGCCCGATCTTGGCCTGACCTTTGCCGCGTTGACCCCAAAGTTACGAGACCGGTTGGGCGTTCGTTGGGGGCCTACAGGAATTCTTGTGACCGTTTCCAACGATCAATTCGCCGGGGTGACGCCATTGCGGCGTGGTGATGTGGTTGCCCAAATCAATCAGCAATCTGTGTGGAAGCCCAGTCAATTTTTGAAAGCCTATGCGGATGCGAAAAAGTCCGGTCATGCACACTTGTTGATGCTCGTCGAGCGTGCGGACGGTTTTAAGTATATGTTACAACCAGTCGCATCAGACATGGCAGCCCCTGCGCCTACCTTTAAGCTCCCTGGGCAGGGCGGCTAATAGATTTCAGCGACGCTAGCCCTGGCGCGCCTGGGCGATAAGTGATTTCAGTGTGTCTTCATCCACCGCGCCTGGCACGATTACGGCCCCAATAACGAACCCGGGTGTGCCATTGATGCCTAAGCTTCGCGCCATCTGAATGTTACGCTGAATTTCTTCATCGACTCTCGGATCTTTCATACCAGTTTCTATGTCAGCGGCATTTAACCCGATGTCTTCTGCAATCGTCATTACACGTGCGGGGTTAAGCTGACCACGCGATGTCATAAGCGCGTCATGAAATGCTGGATATTTATCTGGGTTTGTGAAGAAAACGGCTAATGATGCACGAGACAAATAAACGGATTCAGGGCCCAGTACAGGAAACTCCTTGTACACCAGCCGCACATTGCCATCTGCGTTGACCGCATTGGTGACAGTGCTATGTACGCGTTTACAGTATCCACATCGGTAATCAAAAAATTCAACTAATGTCACATCGCCATCTGGATTCCCTCTTACCGGTGATGTGTCTGATTGCTCTAGTAATTCGCGCATGTTTTCCAAGTTGTGGACTTGGCGTAGGCGTTGTTCTTCTTCTTGCTGGTGTTGGTACTTGCGGATCGCGCGAACGACAACTTCAGGATTCTGTTCCAAATATTTTTCGATCAGTTGTTCGACTTGTTTCGATTGCGTGTCCGTTAACGCTTTTGACTCGTCTGCGTTTACGCTGCCAGGAAGAGCGAGCAAGCTAGACGTAAAGAGGAATACGGCGCAAAGCATGGCTGGAAATAGTTTCGACATGAATTCATCCATCTGGATTGTTCGTTTTTAATATGATGCGGGTCTGTTCTGCCCGCTGCAAGGTTTGTTCTTGTATAAGACTTGGTCAGCCATCAACGAAATAGACGGAGATTCGCAATATGCATACTCGCAGGATAGGGCGACCGAGAAGACCAGACTCCTACGAACCGAACTTCTGTGTTCTTTAATGGTTTGTCCGGCCACAATTGCTGGTGCAACGTCGAAAGGTCCACATTGTCAGTCCACCATCTTGAACCGTGCTCCGCACCGCCTCGTGCGATATAGCGTGCGTAGGAATAATCTTCTGAATGAAGAATAGGCCCGATCACAGTGCCTCGACCCAGCGCGGTCTCAGCCCATTCGATGGCGATAATCCGATCTGCGCGCGGCATATCTAAATCAGTCAAGGACCACCATGATGACTTGCGGCTAGTGCCAACATCGGCAAGCCCGACTACTAATCGCACAGGGTGTCTACCCTTAGAAGGCGGTGAAGCAAACCAAGACCAACTCAGATATGGCGTCGCCAGCAGCGATGCGTGTATTTCTCTCGTGAACCAATAGTCTGAGGCGCTTGCTTCTATGTGCAAACCTGGGACACGTTGTACTTCATCTATGGATAATGAGTTGGGAGTCAGTTTACCTTTTGAATACCAATGCGCCGGCAGGTCGCTGGAACGCATAGCGAAAATAAAGTCTCTATCGGGGCCAAGAATATTGTAGGAGCCGCCAATGCCCGCCAAGTCAGGGGGACGCGCGCATCCTAGGACAATGAAGCCAATGACCAGCACCGCAGTGCAGCTAAATACCGATCGAGGTGTCAGAAAGGGCATCACTTTTTAATGTTTTTGGCGGCGAGCAGCAAATCCTCCGCTTGCAGCCATTCACGAGAGCCACGAGGGAAGAGCTCTACAGCTCGCCCTGCATGATAATTCGCAGCGCTAAGGTTACCATTCAGGAGCGCTTCTTCGGCCAGCGCGAGTGAACTGCGTCCGGTGTCGCCCAGCCGGCCATGGGCAATGCCCAAGTTGCGCCAGCCAGACGCAAATCTTGGTTCCCGTGATAGGGCAAAGTTCAGTTGTTCCAGCGCCAATTCTAGATCGCTTTGCTCGTTACCTGCGATCAGTGCGCGGGCGTATTCGAAGCGGATCAGAGCTTCATTGGGCACAATAGAAACTGCCTGTGCGAATGCCTCTTTCGCACCAGCAATATCACCGCTTTCAAATAGAACCTGCGCTTTGAGTTCAAGGAAATATGGGTCATTTGGTAAATCTGCCAAAAGGCTCTCTAGAGTGGATAGGGCATTGTCCTTGTCAGGAACTTTAGAATATGCATATGCACGGGCGAAGCGGGCAGGAATGGATTGGTCGGTATCAGGGTAAATCCGGAATGTCAGGGTGGGCTGTTCGAAGTAACCGATAAGTTTGGCTTTGGTTCGCTCAAACCGAAGCTCCATTTCATTTGACGTTGGCGTATTGCTGTTGGGCGAGCGTGCAATATGTGCTTCGATCGCTTGAATACGATCAGACGATAAGGGGTGCGTTCGGACGTAAGGGTCCTGGTTGTTTGTGATCAACAATTTTTGGTTTTCGAGTATGCCCATGAACTCCAATAAGCCGCGCGCAGATTGGGCAGTCGAATCTAAAAATGACAGCGCTGCCTGATCTGCAGATCCCTCTTGAGAGCGGGTAAAGCTGAAGAAATTCCTTTGGGCTAATTGCTGGCCGCCCGCAATGACGGCAGCACCAACGTCAGGGCGTCCTGTGCCGAGAGCTGCTGCAGCACCTAAAACCGTAGAAATTACCGACGTAGCAAGCCCTTGCTGCCCTGCCCGTGCGAAGCGGCTCAGATGACCACCTGAAATATGACCTGTTTCGTGTGCGATTACGCCGATTACCTGGCTTGCATTCTCGGCACGCATTAACAATCCAGTGTGTACGAACATGCGCTGACCATCGGCAACAAAGGCATTAAGAGACTTGTCTGCTACGATGTGGATTCTAACTGAAGATGGGGCCAATCCTGCGGCTTGGAAAAGTGGCGTAGACATGCGACGGATGGTATCTTCAATTTCCGCATCGCGGATTAACGGCAAGCCCTGGGCATCAGCAGGTTTGCTCGACAACAAGGCAACGATGGCGCAGCACATGCAAAAGATTAAAAAACGTTTCAAGATGTTTCCGTTTTCAATTCAGTTGAACAAACCTAGTCAGCGCCGCGGATGGCGTCAAATAACAGCTTTGTCATTTGCTGCAATGCTAGTAGTGGGCTGCTCGAACCCCTTCAGTGATGACGAGCCAGAGGTCAAACGAGGAACCATAGGTTTCTTGTCTGGAGCGTTAGGCGTTATATCTGTTGAAGAACCACAGGCTGCAATTATTGCACGTGACATTTTGTCATCAGGGGGAAGTGCGGCTGATGCCGCGACAGCTATTGCTTTTGCGCTGACGGTCACAATGCCTTCCGCCGCGAGCCTAGCCGGTGGTGGCATATGCATTGTTCGAGATAATCGGAATGAGACACCTGATGTCGTCGATTTCTTGCCACGGGCGGCCGCATTACCAAATGGTGGCTCGACGAGACCTTCTGCAATCCCTGCATTGCCGCGCGGCATTTTCTTAATGCACTCAAAGTATGGTAAATTGAAATGGGAGCAAGTGATCGCTCCCGCAGAAAATCTGGCGCGGTTTGGTTATCAAGTTTCTAGAGCGTTCGCGGAAAACTTGGACAAAGTTGCGGACCCTTTGATGAGAGATAAAGTGGCTGCACAGGTATTTCGTCGTCAAGATGGGACAGTCATAGCCGAAGGGGATGTTCTGCGTCAGACAGACCTAGCGGTCGCATTAGGCAGAATCAGGCTCCGCGGCGTCGGCCAATTTTACAGTGGACCAGAAGCACAGAGGCTGGTTCAATCCGTGCGCGCTGCTGGTGGAAACTTGACGATCGAAGAACTCCGTGACTATCGACCAAGCTTTAACGCCCCCATTACTCTCCCCTGGGAAAAAAATACAGAATGGCATTTTGCTGGGCCGCCGGCGGCAGGTGGGGCTGTGGCTGCGGAGATGATGGCGATCCTCATGCGTGATAAAAGGTTCGAATTTGCAGACCAAAATGAGCGTGAGCATTTGCTTGCCGAAGCTGCGAAATTCGCATTCGTGAATCGCATGAAGCATATGCAGCGAGATGGGACTTATGCCATTGATGTTACGCAGATGGTTCAAGAAGATTATCTGGATAGAGTCGAAGATCAGATTGATGATGACAAAGCCATTCCTCTGAGCCAATTGATAACCAACCCTGTGAATTGGCCCGAAACGCCATCTGCAG
Source organism: Rhodospirillales bacterium (assembly GCA_965659695.1). Lineage (GTDB taxonomy): Bacteria > Pseudomonadota > Alphaproteobacteria > Rhodospirillales > Casp-alpha2 > UBA4479. The sequence goes on along the minus strand of CBFHXC010000058.1, from coordinate 10,908 downwards.
TTAGCTTTGCTGTTATGGATATATTTGGCGGAGCGGCGGCATGCACACTGACCTTGAATAACATTTTTGGCACGGGCCGAATGATTCCTGGGTTTGGGTCAATGATGGCCGCATCGCCTGATGATCGTGGTCGCACATATACACCGCTTGGACCTGCCTTGCTGACGAGTGAATATCACAACCATGCATATATGGCTGCCGCCGGATCAGGGGGCGTTGCGGCACCAACATCTATGATCAACGTCATCGCCAGGGCGGCAGCTGGCCCGTTAAATTTGCGCGATGCTATGAGGGCGCCGCGCGTTCATTATGCCGGGGCGCCGGATAGAGTATTTGTTGAGGGAGGTATGTCAGCGGAGCAAATTGAGGCTCTGAAACAAAAAGGCCACGACGTCGCTGTGACCAAATCAATTGGCAGTGTCTCGGCGGTATATTGCCCGACGGGAATTCCTAACAATGAGGGGATACTCTGCCTCAGTGCATCCGATCCACGCGGCCATGGTATTGCGCTAGGTGGTAATTAATCGGTGCCGCTGAAAGTATCCAAACGCGGGAAAGTCCCCCCGTTCATCGTGATGGACGTGATGCGTGCGACGTTTGAGCGCGAAGCAGCGGGTGAAACTGTATTACACATGGAAGTCGGACAACCGGGCACGGGCGCACCGCAAGGCGTCCTGGATTCAATTGCGACAACCATGCGCGATGACCGCATGGGATATACCGACGCTTTTGGTTTGATGGATCTTCGCCTTGCGATCCAAGCCCATTATGCGAACACTTATCAGGTTGTTGTGCCGGTTGATCAAATCGTTGTTACGACCGGCTCGAGCGGTGCGTTCATTCTTGGCTTCCTTGCGGCTTTTGATGCAGGTGACCGGGTTGCTTTGGCGTCTCCAGGATATCCCGCATATCGAAATATTCTGACGGCGTTGGGTATTGAGGTCGTCGAAATATTGGTCGGCCCAGAGACTAATTTTCAGCCGACAAAGGATTTGATTGATGCAGTCGATGGAAATTTGGACGGCCTGATCATTGCCAGTCCATCAAACCCCACGGGTACCATGATTGGTGCTGCGGGTCTCAAGGAGCTTTATGAGTATTGTGCCGCCAATCAGATTAGGATGGTTTCTGACGAAATTTATCATGGTATCACGTATGACGAGCCCGCGGAAACGGTCGCTAAATTTGGCGCTGACGCGATCATTGTGAATAGCTTTTCGAAGTATTTTTCTATGACCGGATGGCGACTGGGCTGGATGGTTGTGCCGCCAGAGCTCGTCAGAGTGATCGAGTGTTTGGCTCAGAATCTTTTTATCTCTCCCCCCGCTATTTCACAGCATGCGGGTATCGCTGTGTTCGATTGCACGGATGAACTGGATCGCCATGTTGTCACGTATGCCAAGAACCGAGAGTTGCTCTTAAGCGAATTGCCGAAAGCAGGTTTCGACAAATTAGCGTCTGCAGATGGTGCTTTCTATATTTACGCGGATGTCAGCGCGAGAACCAATGACAGTGCGGAGTTCTGTCAGCGGATGCTCGCAGAAACGGGTGTGGCAGCGACGCCAGGCACGGATTTTGATCCCAGCCGAGGACATCAGTTTATAAGATTTTCATTTGCCCGTGATACAGCGGATATGAAAGCGGCTGCGGACAAGCTCATCGCTTGGCGCAGCCGCTCTTAATAACGCTCAAAAACAGAAAGGTGGATCGGCGTGCCTTAACCTCGGCGCCACCAGCCACGTTTCGATGGTTTCTCTTCTTCGGCGATTGACGAGACATCTATCACCGTTGTGCGTGCCGTTTCCGCTGGCGTGTCCGGAACAGCTGGCTCTTCTGCCTTGGGTTCAGGTGCCGGTGCTGGTTCGTCGACTTTGACTTCGATCAATGGGCTTGTCTCTGAAGATGCAGGTTCATCAGAGGATGATGCATCATCTGCACTGCCTTCATTGGTCTCATGATCGGCTTTGGTTTCAGTTTTGTCGGCAGCCGGTTTGCGACGACGCGGACGACGCCGGGGTTTTTTCTCGGCATCGGCTTCGGCAGAGTCATCACCTGCTGTCTTTTGTTCAGCGGGTTCGGTCTTGCCTTCTGAAGGTGCCTCAGAATCGTCGGATGACTCATCATTTCCTTCAGCTGCAGCGGCGTTCTCTTCTTCAGATTTTCTACCCCGTTTGCGACCCGCGCGACGCCCGCGACGACGACGGCGTGTCGGCTTCGCATTGTCATCATCGCCATCGGCTTCTGAGTTGCTTGCTTCGCGGACCTCTTCGTCCTCATCACTCTCGGACGCTTCGTTTGACTCTTCATTTTCGTTCTGTTCATCGTCACGTTTGCCACGACGACGACCACGACGGCGGCGGCGTTTGCGGCCGGGTTCCTCGGCGTTTGTCGTGTCTTCCTCGTTATTGCTTTCTTCGACGGCATTGCCATCGCTGCGAACACGGTCCATGCGATAATCTGGTGGTATCAGGCTGTCATCGCTCTCGATAAAGACACGAAGCTGATAATCAGTTTCTATGCGCGTCAGTTGGTCCCGCTTTTGGTTCAAAATATAAAGCGCGATTTCGGAAGACACGTGGACTGTAATTTCTGAATTGCGGCGGCGCGTTGCCTCTTCTTCGATCGCTCGGAGGACATGCAAAGCAGATGTGTCAGACGAACGACGGATGCCCGTGCCACTGCAATGAGGGCAGGGTTCTGAATGCATTTCCAGCAGGCTTGGACGAAGACGTTGACGAGACATTTCCAAAAGCCCAAACGGCGAAATTCGACCGATTTGAATGCGTGCGCGATCTGATCGCATCGCGTCTTTTAGTACGCGCTCTACTTTGCCGTTATTCCGGTGCACTTCCATGTCGATAAAATCGATCACGATCAAGCCAGCCAAATCGCGCAGGCGGAGCTGGCGCGCTATTTCTTCGGCTGCTTCGATGTTTGTTTTCAGTGCTGTTTCCTCAATGTTACGCTCGCGGGTCGCTTTGCCCGAGTTCACATCGATAGCTACGAGGGCTTCTGTCGAGTTGATGACAATATAGCCGCCGGATTTCATGTGCACTTCTGGCATATGCATGCTGTCGATTTGGCCTTCGACTTGGAAGCGCTGCAAAAGCGGCATTGACGTGTCTTTGTATGGTTGCACGCGTTTTGCGTGACTTGGCATCATGAGTTTCATGAAGTCTTTGGCGGCACGATATGCCTCGTCGCCGTGCACAACCACTTCTTCAATGTCCTTGGTGTATACGTCGCGAATGGAACGCTTGATCAGGTCGCCTTCTTCATGGATGCGGCTGGGGGCTATCGACTCTAATGTGTGCTGTCGGATTTGCTCCCACAATCTGATCAAATACTCATAATCACGTTTGATTTCGGCTTTTGTTCGCTTAGAACCTGCTGTTCTAACGATAACTGCCATGCCGCCTGGAATACCAAGATCAGCCAAAATCGTTTTGAGCCGTTTCCGGTCTTGAGCCGATGCGATTTTACGAGAGATACCGCCGCCACGCGCCGTATTCGGCATCAGTACACAATAACGACCAGCCAAAGACAGGTACGTTGTCAGTGCTGCGCCTTTATTACCGCGCTCTTCTTTGACGACTTGGACCAACAAAATCTGACGTCGCTTAATGACTTCTTGGATTTTGTAATTTCTGCGACTTACAACAGGTCGGCGGGCTTGTTCGGCCTCTTCTATTTCGTCTTCGCCACCGCCGATTTCTTCGACGTTGGGTTCTTCGCCATCATCTGACGTGACATCATCATCGTCACTATCGGCGATTTGTGCATTCTGCTCTTCCGCGAGCAATGCTTCACGATCCGCTATCGGGATTTGATAATAATCGGGATGAATTTCGCTGAATGCGAGAAACCCATGTCTATTCCCACCGTAATCCACAAATGCCGCCTGCAACGACGGTTCAACTCTGGTTACTTTCGCGAGATAGATGTTTCCTTTCAGCTGACGTCGGGATTCAACCTCGACATCAATATCTTCGACACGATTTCCTGATACCACCACAACCCGGGTCTCTTCCGGGTGGGAGGCATCCACTAACATACGTTTGGTTGCCATTGAATTTGAAACTCCGCGGCACATATCCCCCAGGTGGCGCGACAGCTTGTCGACTAAAGGTTGGAGAATTGTACCAATAGGCGTTGAAATTACCGGCGGCGCCTCGGAAATCGGCAGACCTTATGTTCACCGAGGACAAGAGTCCTTGATGGTTAGGAATGTCAATTTTGCGGGCGTCTATCACCGGCATGAGAAAAAACCTCTAGTGTTACGCGAGCATCAATAACAATCGACGCTCAAGCGACCCCCCAAAATTCTGTAAGATTTAACGGAACAAAAAGGCGGTCTTGGGGTGATCCGAAAAGATCACTGCGTTAACATAACCATAGGAATTTCGTTTCACAATGTCATAATCTGGGGCCTGCTATCGGCCCTAATTTGATTGGTTTTGGCATTCGTGTTTAGAAACAGTTGGTTAGAGCATTATTGTTGATCGGGGCTATGCATAATTTGATAAATTCGTATTTTCGATTCGGCAGTTTTTTGGGCTTGCTGTTGTCCGTGTTGGCATTTGCGCCAGGCGCGTACGCTGCCGATGCGGAAGTCACCGACATTCGAGTCGGCAAACAAGGGCTCTCGACGCGCATCGTTATTGATGTGGATCGCCCCATTGACGCGAGTGTATTCGCTTTGGCTGGCCCGGCACGTCTGGTCGTTGATCTACCGGAGGTGGGCTGGCGGTTACCTGCACGTCCATTGCCGGCCAAAATTGGTGTTCTTTCTCGGCTGAGGTATGGCCTTTTTAAGCCGGGTAACTCGCGTATCGTCATCGATTTGAACCAACCATCCATGGTTCATCAGGCATTGGCGTTACCGGCGACCGCAGATAAGCCCAATCGGTTGGTTATTGATTTAGCGCGGACGTCTGGAACAAGGTTTTTGCAGGCTGTATCCGCAGATCCCCTGATTATAAAATCCAGCCCTGGCCGAGTTCGTTCTGCCGAAATTCCGCGTCCGCCAACCAACACCAGGATCGCAACGCCGCAGGGGAAACAGACTGTTGTTTCGCAACCTGCTAAACCAGCGGTCACGCCTGTGACTGCGCCGCAACGCAAGGCGCGGTCAGCGGCTCCACCTGGGAAATCTAATCCCAAGCTGGCATCCTTGAGGGTCCCTGCAAAACCTGCAATTCGGGTCGCGGGCAATAAGCGTGTTATTGTCATTGACCCCGGGCATGGCGGTGTAGACCCGGGGGCCATTGGTGTTTCAGGGATTTACGAGAAGCATATTACCTTAGCTGCTGCGCGTGACCTCAAAGAGCACCTGGAACGCACAGGAAGATTCAAAGTCTATCTGACACGGGATCGCGATGTATTCATCCGTCTGCGGGGTCGAATTGAGATTGCCCGTGAACGCAATGCGGATTTGTTTATTTCCGTTCATGCTGACACCATTAGAAACAGAAAAATCCGAGGGCTATCGGTATACACTTTGTCAGAAAAAGCATCAGACAAAGAGGCTGCTGAACTGGCTGATCGTGAGAACAAATCAGATTTGATCGCAGGCATTGATCTCAGCCACGAGAGCGCAGAAGTCACCAATATTCTGATCGATCTGGCTCAACGAGAAACTATGAACCAATCGGCGCGGCTGGCATCATTGTTGGTGGGCGAGTTGAAATCACGTGTCAAAGTGCTCCGAAATCCACATCGATTCGCTGGTTTTGCAGTGCTAAAAGCGCCTGATGTACCATCTGTGCTGATCGAAATGGGTTTCTTGTCCAATCGCGATGATGAGCGTGCTTTGCGGTCTAAATCGCATCGCCGGAAGGTTGCGCAGTCAATTGCAGGCGCCGTAGATGCGTATTTTCGTAAAATAGAATCGGCCAGTCGCCCTTAAAACTTTTAAATTTGGTGAGGCTTTGGCCATCTCAATGCCATAATTCTTTTGCATGAATACGAGTGACTCCGTATCCATCATAAACCATGGTATAGATTAGCTGAATTCGTGATGACCAAAGAGATTACCGGGCTAAAATACAGATGAAATTGCTTCTGAAATTCTTTTTGATTTCATTGGTTCTGATTTTGATTGCGGGTGCCGCAATCGGCGGCGGAACGCTTTATACGCTGCACAGGTTCGGCCAGGATTTACCTGACTATCGGCAATTAGCTGTTTACGAACCTGACGTGATGACACGTGTTCATGCTGGCGATGGGCAGTTGCTGGCCGAATTTGCGATCGAGAAAAGGGCGTTTGTCCCAATTGAGGCGATGCCAGAGCGGGTCATCAACGCTTTTTTATCGGCAGAGGATAAGAACTTTTACACCCATTCGGGTATTGATTTCACAGGCGTCGCCCGTGCGGTGGTCGATAACCTCAAGAACGTGGCGACGGGCCGCCGGTTGGTCGGTGCATCGACGATCACGCAACAGGTTGCGAAGAACTTTTTGCTGACAAACGTCGTATCGTTTGAACGTAAGATCAAAGAAGCCATTCTTGCGGTGAGAATGGAACGTGCGTTTACCAAGGACACGATACTAGAACTGTATCTCAATGAAATATATCTGGGCTTTGGATCTTATGGTGTTGCCGCAGCCGCACTTAACTATTTCAACAAGTCATTGAACGAATTGTCCTATGCCGAGGCTGCCTATCTGGCGGCATTACCCAAAGCGCCGAATAACTATCATCCTGTTCGTAAAGCATCTGCCGCTAAGGCGCGCCGAAACTGGGTGATCGGCCGTATGCTTGAAGATAAGCGGATCAGTGCCGAAAATGCCGAGCAAGCGCGTGCAGAGCCGCTTTTGACAGCCCAGCGTCAGGATACCGAATTCATTCAAGCTGATTTCTTTACCGAAGAGGTTCGCCGCGAGTTGTTCGATAGGTTCGGCGAGGATCAGCTTTATAAGGGTGGTTTATCTGTGCGAACGACGCTTGATCCGAAGTTTCAAGTGTTAGCCCGGAGCGTTTTGCGGCAGGGTTTAGAAGCCTACGATCGTCGGCATGGTTACCGGGGGCCTGTCGGTTCAGCGGATGAAGGTCGCCGTTTTGACTCGCCATTAGATTGGCAAACATATCTTAAAATGACAGCTCGCCCTAAAGGCCTGGGTGATATGAAACTTGCCATCGTGTTGGGTGTTGATGACAGCGCGGGGCGTGTTTCCATTGGTGTTGAGGATGGGACCAAGGGGGCGATCACACTGGACGAGTTAAAATGGGCACGCGAGCCATTGCCTAAACGAAAACGCGGCCCTGCGATCAAGAAACCGTCCGACGTATTGTCTGCCCGTGACATCATTATTGTTTCGCCAAGAAAACCAGAGGTTGATAAAGAGGGTAAACCTGTTCCGGCATCACCTGGCGATCCCGTTTATGATCTCATGCAAATTCCAGAGGTGAATGGCGGCATTATCGCGATGGACCCACATACCGGTCGAGTGTTGGCGATGGTCGGCGGATATTCTTACGAACGAAGTCAATTCAATTGGGCGACACAAGCTTCTCGCCAACCTGGTTCCGCATTTAAGCCATTCGTTTATCTGGCTGCGTTGGACAATGGCTACACCCCATCGACACAGATATTGGATGCGCCTTTTGTTATTGACCAAGGACCTGGATTGCCAAAATGGCGGCCAGCGAACTATGGCAATAAATTCTATGGGGCTTCGTCGATGCGCTTGGGCCTTGAAAAATCGCGGAACCTGATGACCGTTAGATTGGCCCAGACGATTGGTATGGACCGAGTCGCTGAATATGCGGAACGTTTTGGTATTGTGGATGACATGCCCGAGACCTTGGCAATGTCGCTGGGTGCTAAGGAAACCACTTTGATCCGCATGACCACTGCATACGCAATGTTGGTCAATGGCGGCAAGCGCATCACACCAACATTTATTGATCGTATCCAAGACCGTCTAGGTCGTCCCGTTTTCAAGCACAATGATCGCCCGTGCGAAAACTGCCGCGTTGATCAATGGGATGGCCAGCGCGTCCCCCGTGTTCCGGATACGCGCCAGCAGGTGACTGATCCTGGAAGTGCATTCCAGGTCGTTAATATGCTTAAGGGTGTCGTGGAACGAGGGACTGGCCGACGCGTATCTGCCGTGGGCAAACCGTTGGCTGGCAAGACAGGTACGACAAACGAAGAACGTGATACTTGGTTTGTCGGATTCTCGCCGGACTTAGCCGTTGGCGTTTTTATCGGTTTTGACGATCCATTGCCGTTGGGTCGTCGCGAGACGGGCTCTTCGGTTGCGGCCCCTGTATTCCGTGACTTTATGGCTGCTGCTTTAGAGGACCAACCGGCTATTCCTTTCCGAACTCCACCAGGCATTCGTCTTGTGCGGGTCAACCCACAGACCGGGGTGCTCGCTCGCCCCGGTGACAAGAACGTTATTCTCGAAGCTTTCAAAGACGGCACTCAGCCGTCGACGCGGGCGAGCATTATCGAGGGTGAGTCTTGGACTGATGGCAGCGGCGAGGGTGGGTTCCTGGCGGCCCCATCAACGGGCACGGGTGGTCTGTATTAATTTGGACAGTTCCAAATAGTTGGCACCCAATAAGATCGATTTTCCCATAATCCTGGCTTGAGCGATAACCGCCGTCCGGCTAAACATCCAATACTAAGTATTGAAGGGAATAAAGATGCGTGCCGAATTGCAATCGATGGCCGATGAAATCAAGCAGTCTGCGGAACTGCTGAGGAGGCATCTTTGACTATGATCAAGCTGTCCTTCGACTAGAGGAACTGAACGCGCTCGCCGAAAGCCCAGAGCTTTGGGATGACCCTGATAAAGCGCAAGCCCTCATGCGCGAACGCACCAAGCTGGAAACCGGCATCAAAGAAGTCGACTCCCTGTTTGGCGATCTCAACGATACCGTTGAACTGATTGAGCTTGCCGAGCTAGAGGATGATTACGACGTACTCGCCGATGCCGAAGCGACGATGAATGATCTTCTAGGCCAAGCGCGCAAAGCTCAGTTGAAGACACTATTGTCCGGCGAAGCTGACGAGAACGATTGCTTCATGCAGGTCCAGGCGGGCGCTGGCGGCACAGAGGCTCAGGATTGGGCTGAGATGTTGCTTCGAATGTACACCCGGTGGGCTGATCAGCATGGAATGAAAGTTGATTGGCTTGAGGAAAGCCCTGGCGAAGAAGCGGGCATCAAATCGGCGACAATCCGAATTTCTGGTGAGAATGCCTACGGCTGGCTTAAAACTGAGAGTGGTGTCCATAGATTGGTGCGTATTTCACCCTATGACTCGTCAGCACGTCGGCACACAAGCTTTGCGTCGGCATGGATTTCGCCTGTCATTGATGACAATATTGACGTGGAAATCGATGAAAAAGATTTGCGTGTCGATACGTACCGGGCATCAGGCGCAGGCGGTCAGCACGTTAACAAGACCGAGAGCGCAATCCGTATTACACACGAACCTTCTGGAATTGTTGTGCAGTGCCAGAATGATCGCTCTCAGCACAAGAACCGCGCTCAAGCCATGTCGATGCTACGTGCCCGTTTATACGAAATGGAATTGAAGCGCCGCGAAGAGGCCGCCCAAGCCACCGAAGACAGTAAAACTGATATCGGTTGGGGGCATCAAATTCGGTCGTATGTTCTCCAGCCGTATCAGATGGTCAAGGATCTCCGAACAGAAGTTGAGACGTCCAATACAGGTGCTGTTTTAGATGGGGATATAGACTCGTTTTTGGAAGCCGCACTTGCGTCAAAAATCAAAGATTCGGAAGATTTAGCGGGTTGATCATTGGCCGACTCAAATGGTCGATAGTTATCTGGCTTATTGTACAATTAGCTCTTTGAAATAGATTGTGTGAATCTTCGCAGGCTGTATCAGATTGTTAATGATCTGAACCAACTCGAACCGCAGTCGTTCTGACCCTTCTTTGCCCTGCACATACTGGCGCTCCTGCTCACGTAGGTGAGTCAAGATCGCATCGTGAACTTGGGTTTCATGTTTTTGCAATTGCTCCAAGTCATCTGGAAACAACTGAATATGGATCACGGCACGTAAAAACGGTGTCTTGCCGCGGGAAGATTTCAGGTCAGTCCGAATCTCGGGAAACGGATGGAGAATCGGTTCACCAAGATCAAGTTGGGCAACAGTTTGTGGTTGTTCCCACCCCATAATCGCGTGGACCCAGCCCATGTAGAAACTCAGGGCACCCGTGGCAACCAAGAAAACAAAGACTCCGCCGACAATCATCGCGATTTTGCTGGCTTTCCCGGACTTGGATTTTTTTCTCTTCTTGCCGCGGGGCTTAGGCTTTTTGGCGACGTTATCGCCTGTTTCTTCGCTGATTGATAGAGGCTTCCATCATTGAGGTTTGGGACATTGATTAATAAGAGTTTCAATTCGAGCGAGAAGTTTCTTGATGTCCAGTGGCTTTGATTCGTATGCAGAAACGCCAGCTTCGTATGCTGCAACCCGATCTTCACTCGTGGCATGTGCGGTCAAGGCAATGATCGGTGCTGGGTTGGCGCTATCATGCTCGCGGATTAGCTTGATCAAATCCCAACCGGTGATTTTTGGCAGGCTCATATCTGTGATGATCAAGTCAAGCTCGTGTTCGATAGTCTTTGCGAGGCCATCTTCACCGTCAACAGCGGTAATGAGTTCGTAGCCGGAGGCCTCAAGAGAATGCGACAACATTTCTAAGACTATTGGCTCGTCTTCAATCACCAGAAGTTTTGTCATGATGCCCTCATGTCGCAAAAGAGGCCCCAGCATGGCGCGCTGACACTAAAACTGTCAATCCATAGGCGAAACTTGATAGCAATCTCGACCGTTCTCTTTGGCATCATATAATGCTTTGTCCGCAACCTCGATCATTGCTTTGGGATCTTTGCCGCTTGAAATTTTCCACGTTACCAAT
>CBFHXC010000057.1:0-17721 GCA_965659695.1 Rhodospirillales bacterium | reverse complement strand
TTCTCGCCGCTCTATGCCTCGCCGCTCTCATCTGTTATTGGATTTGAATGAGGCTGGACCCTAGAAAAAGTGCGGGCCAGCGGTGGCAGCCTTCACTGATTGTGATTTAGGGACAGGGGATATCGGCGAGTAAGCCGACGCTTGTATAGCCACGCGACGGTACGGAAACACTCTGCCCCGTGGCGATCGTCATATAATCCCGAACACCCGTTGCCTGGTTGTCATTTGAACGCTGAATGGCAGCAGCCCGACATTCACCACAACGATTGATCAGCACAGCGCCACTCGTTACTTGCTTCAACGTGACACACTTTGCGGTATTTGGTTGTTTTGCCGCTTGCTCTGCTTTCCCCCGATCACGTGGACAAATCCGTTCCGACTTGATCCGTGATTGACCGGAACCTTTGAAAGGAAGAGTTGCGGTAGATCGCGCGAGCACCGGAAAGTTTCGAGTGACCGGTTTGGCACCACCTGGTCGCATGCGCATCAAAGTGGCGATTTGGCATTGTCCACATCTGTTGAGCAAGGTCTCGATATTACCTTGGCGGACAATATGAAGGCACCTGTTTGCGGCAACCGCTTCAGGAAACTCGGCCACAAGTGCCAAGCCACATATTGAAACCGCCATCAGCAAAGAGCGCAACATGGTTAACCTCACATCATTTACACCGCAGAAAATAACGGCAATTAGTTAACAATGTCTGAGTCGTGGCTTATTTAGATTCTAAGTTTTTATAGGGAGAATGTTCGGCCAGGATATACTTCGCTTCGTTTTCGATTGATGCCTGCTCGCGCCGGACAAAATCGGCCACGGCGTCACTGAAACCTTGATCACGAATATAATGAAGGCTGTAGGTCATTTCCGGCAAGTAACCGCGCTGAATCTTATGCGGACCTTGTGCGCCAGCTTCGACACGGGCCAATCCGTGCGCGATGGCGTAATCGATGGCCTGATAATAACAGCACTCGAAATGAAGGAATTTGTGATCTTGGAGGCATCCCCAATTTCGACCGTATAAGCAATCTTCTCCGCGCAAATTCAGGGCCCCAGCCACAGGCCGGTCTCCGTCGAAAGCCATGATCAGAACCACTCGATCCCCCAATCGTTCACCGATCAATGAAAAGAACCCTCGCCGTAGATAGCTCTCTCCCCATTTCTTGTCCGTCGTGGCCAAATAGAATTGGTAAAAGGCGTCCCAATGACGCTCTTCAATTTCTGCACCCGAGAGCGCACGAATATCCAAACCGATATCTGCGACCTTTTTTCGCTCTTTACGAATGGATTTCCTCTTTCTTGAAGACAATGCGGCCAAGAAATCATCAAAGTTTTGATAGCCGTCGTTGTGCCAGTGGAACTGCTGGCCAACACGCTGTAAGTAAGTGCCTTTGCCGAGATCATCCCATGTCTGTTTTTCACAAAATGTGATATGTGCGGATGATAGCTCTAGTTGGTTCGCCAATTGGGCGAGTCCCGTTGCCAATAAGGTTCGGTTCTCTTGCTGTCTCGCGCCAGATAATGCGCTGTCCACAAGCAGACGCGGTCCCGGCGCAGGGGTGAACGGAACAGAGCACTGGAGTTTCGGGTAATACTGCCCACCAGCGCGCTCGTAAGCATCCGCCCATCCCCAATCAAAAACGTATTCGCCATATGAATGGGTTTTCACATAAACCGGTGCACATCCTTGGATCGTGCCATCGGGTCCATACAAGGCAATATGTTGAGGCATCCATCCAGTGTCCGATGTCGCGGAGCCAGAGTCTTCTAGGGCAGACAAGAACTCATATGACACAAATGGATTGCCAGTGCCCGCACACGCATTCCAATCATCTGCAGAAATATTTGATAATGCTCCAATGACCTTGATCACGTGCTGATCATTTCCGTCAGGCATAGCAGTATTCCAAGAAGTCCATAGTGATTAGTTGGGTCGCCTAAAGCCGCTATGCAAGGTCGATTAGACGCTGCCAAGCACTTCCTTCATGCCTCGGTTCGAACAAACTTGGATGAAAAATCTCAGCTAAAATTTCAGTACTTTCGATCAAACGAGGCCCCGGTCGATTAAAATAACTATTGCCATCGGTCGCATAAACATGTCCCGCTTTTACCGCTGAAAGGGACTGCCATTCTGCCGTTTGCATCAGAAGCTCTGCTTCTTGGCTGCTGCGCTCCAAACCAAACCCACATGGCATAAATACAATCACATCAGGATCCGCATCAAAGAGCTCAGAAGTCTCTAGCCATGGCGCATGTTTGCCTGCTTCTCCAAAGATACCTTTGCCTCCCGCGATTGAGACAAGTTCGGGTACCCAGTTCCCGGCCGCCATCACGGGGTCTGTCCATTCGACACAGCACACTGTCGGGGTCGTGGCACCAGATACGCGTTCAGAAAGCCGGTTCAATTTCGAGCATGATTTTTGGATGAAGTCATCGGCTCTATCTGAAACCCCGAGAGCATCAGCCACATTACGGATATCTTCATATACTTTGGCAAGATCAAGCGGATGCAATGAAACAATCGTGGGATTAGCCCCAATTAAAGACGCAGCGGCAGCCCGAACATCATCTAGCGCGACGGCGCATACTTCGCACTGATTTTGCGTGATCATGATGTCGGGTTTCACGTCAGCTAAGACATCTTCGAGAACCTCGTAGATCGACATCGCATTTTTTAGCGCGTCTTTAACGGCATCATCGATCTCGCGACTACTGCCAACGGGTGCGATACGCGCACGCGTGCAAATGGGCAGTGCCTCAACACCCGCCGGATAGTCACATTCGTGGGATCGTCCGACTAGGTTATCCGCGAACCCTAATGCCGTTACGATTTCAGTTGCGGCAGGCAGCAGTGAAACGATACGTGGAGAAGGGCTTTCGATCACTTCAGTTCGAAGATTCCATCAACTTCAACAGCGACATTCCGAGGCAGCGCGCCCGCGGATACTGCAAACCGTGCATGTTTTCCAGCCTCGCCGAAGACATCGACCATCAAATCTGAAGCACCGTTGACGACTTCTGGCTGATCCGTGAAATCGGGTAGGGAGTTCACGAAACCACCCAGTTTCACAACCCGCGCGATGTTATTCAAGTCGCCGCCAGCGGCAACCTTGGCCTGCGCCAAAAGATTTAAGCCACACAAGCGGGCCGCTTGGTAACCTTCGTCGACGCTGAAATCAGGACCGACGCGACCTTTGTACTTGATTTCGCCATTCCAAAGGGTGATCTGACCGGCAACGAAAATAAGCTTACCACTGACAACAAACGGGATGTAGTTGGCTGCGGGAGATGCCGCCTCCGGGAGTTCAATGCCAAGTTCCGCCAACCGTGCTTCTATATCACCAGCCATATCTCATTTCCTTTGGTTCAAAATTTGAAGATGAAGAACAAACGAAAAGAAAGCTACAAACGAACTTTGTCGCCTTCTTTGGGGGCAACACACATGACGCTGCTGCCCAGGTCCTGAAGTTTTTTGGTTGCCATCTCGAACTTAGCGTCAATGGCATCGTCATTCTGATCGGGATCATGATGGAAGAGTTATAAAGATTTCACATTGCCAGCGTGCGCAAGTTCGCAAACTTTGGAGATGCAGGAATGCCCCCACGACACCTTGGTTTTGTATTCCTCGTCCGTGTACGTCGTGTCTGTGATTAAAATATCGGCGCCATCAATGAACTTCGCCATTGTCTGTTCATAATGGGGATCGAAATACTCACTATCGGACAAGAACAATTCTTGATCCGTGACATAGCAAATAGAGCGTCCGTTATAATTCACACGATACCCCAATGCGCGACCAGGGTGCGCCAGTAACTTGGTCACCACCTCGATCCCGTCGACGTCATGAGCGCCTTCTTCAAGGTTTCTGAAATACGTGCGTGCCGCGAATTCTGTCAGTGTGATCGGAAAGTAAACACCATCCATCTGCGCGGATATCAACTCGCGCATGGTGATGTCGCCCTGTTTAGCACCCAGTATTTCGAATTCGTTGCCTTGCACATAAAGAGGGGCAAAGAAGGGAATGGCGTTGATGTGGTCCCAATGGGGATGAGAGATAAACAATTTGCCGTTGATACGCTTACGCTTTTTGGCCATCAGGTCGGCACCCAACTGTTTGATCCCGGACCCACCATCAAAAATAAACAATTGCTGGCTCGGGAATTCCATGGTGACACAAGATGTATTGCCGCCATATTTCAGGGCATCAGACCCCGTTTTTGGCAGTGTTCCGCGCACCCCCCAAAACTGTAGGTCAATTTGATCATTCACGATGCGTCGCAAGCGATCAGGCATGGTCTCTGGATTGATGGGTTTGCGAATAAAGCCGTCCGCGCCCAAATCGCGTGCCCGGTTCTCATCCGAATGATAAGCCTTCGCGGAAATCACAACGAACTTGGTATCATTCAATTCAGGGTGCTCGCGCACCTGTTTGCACAACTCAAACCCGTCCACTTTTGGCATCATCAGATCAGATAATACGATCGACGGACGTTTTGCTTCGATTAGATTGATCGCTGACTCACTATTGTTGGTCGTGAAAACTTCGAAACCATCCTCTTTGAGGACCGATTCCATCAGCGACAATGCAAGATCGTCATCGTCTACCGCAACAACCGTGAGTTTTCCCAATGTGGAGTCCATCGCGCCAATTATCCAAAATTCCCAGTTACCGGAGCTTATATATCGGCAAAGAGCCTGTCGATAACCGATTGTAATTGGGTGAAGTTATTGAGCTTAGCCCATATCTATTTTTTGAGCCAACTAAGCCTCAAAAAAATAGGGCACGCACCAGGTTAAACCCAGCACGTGCCCCAAGTTTCCCAGGGAGGATTCGATAAACACTCACCACCCATAGAATTGATTACTCGTCATGAGCATCCCGTTGTTCCACCACACGTGTTGCACTTAAGACAGGTGCCATTGCGAACAAGTGTGAAGTTTCCACATTCACCGCATGGATCGCCTTCATAACCCTTCATGCGGGCTTCGCGGGCTTGATCCATTTTAACGTCGGTTTTCTCCATAACCTCGGCAGAGACCATGACCGAGGATGACTCTTCGGTGACGACTTGCGCTTGGCCCGCAGTTTCACCGCCACTTGCGGCACCTGCGTTCAGACGTGCGGTTACCGGAGCTTGGCCAGCACCCGTCGTCTCGCTGCCATTAACAACGCGCTTGTTCTTGGCCCCATTGATGACCAGGAACTTGGTCCGCATATACCCTTGGCTCACGCCCGCAGGCATTGCTTCTTCCTCTTGCGAAGGCGGGGTCGATTGATCTTCGCCCGTGCCAATGCTGTCGGGTTGCAGGTCAGCTGGCTCAACGTGTGCCAGATCGTTACGTCCCATGTAGCTCACAGCCAATTCACGGAAGATGTAATCAAGGATCGACGTTGCCATCTTGATCGTATCGTTACCGCGAACCATGCCTGATGGCTCAAACCGCGTGAAGGTGAAGGCTTCGACATACTCATCTAGTGGCACGCCGTATTGTAGGCCAATAGACACTGCGATCGCGAAGTTGTTCATCAATGAACGGAACGCCGCACCTTCTTTGTGCATATCAATGAAGATTTCACCAATCTTGCCGTTCTCATATTCACCGGTCCGCAAGTACACTTTGTGCCCACCGACAGTCGCTTTCTGGGTGTAACCCTTACGACGATCAGGGAGGCGGCTGCGCTCGGTAATATAACGCTCGATAATCCGCTCGGTAATCGCTTCTGCGCGAGCAGCCAGCGGTGCCTCGGCCAATTCTGCGGCGACTTCTGCTGCATCTTCATGATCTTCATCGATCAGCGATGCGGACAATGGTTGCGACAGTTTCGATCCATCACGATAAAGCGCATTGGCTTTCAGGCATGAGTTCCAGGACAACAAGTAAGCATCCTTGCAGTCTTCAACAGTGGCCGAATTCGGCATGTTAATCGTTTTGGAAATCGCCCCCGAAATAAACGGCTGAGCCGCTGCCATCATGTGAATGTGGCTGTTCACTGAAAGCGCGCGTTTGCCGATGCGCCCGCATGGGTTGGCGCAATCAAAAACCGACAAATGCTCATCTTTTAAGTGCGGTGCACCTTCGACGGTCATCGCGCCACAAACATACGTATTGGCTTGTTCGATTTCATCGCGGCTGAAACCAATAGCCTTCAACAGGTTGAAATTCAGATCATCCAATGATGATTTCTCAAGCTTCAATACTTCGGTGCAGAACGCTTCGCCCAACGTCCATTTGTTGAAGACGAACTTGATTTCAAACGCTTCGCCCAAGTTCTTTTCAATCGCGGTAATCGCGTCATCCGTAAAGCCTTTGGCTTTAAGGGTGTCATGATTGATTGCAGGCGCACCCTTCAGCGTGCCGTGCCCAACGGCATACGAAATGATGTCTTCGGTCTGCTTTTGGCTGTAGCCCAGGATATTCAGTGCTTGTGGCACCATCTGGTTGATGATCTTGAAGTAACCACCACCGGCCAGTTTCTTGAATTTCACCAACGCGAAATCAGGCTCAATACCTGTTGTATCACAATCCATGACCAGGCCGATGGTGCCTGTGGGTGCAATCACTGTGACTTGGGCATTGCGATAGCCGTGTTGCTCGCCTTGGGCCAACGCCCGGTCCCAAGCCTCCGCTGCTGCAACGGACAATGGATCGTCAGGGCATTCAGATGCTTTGAATGGCACTGGAGTAATCGTCAGACCTTCGTATTCCGCATCCATGCCGTGGGCCGCGCGGCGGTGATTACGGATCACACGCAACATATCGTCAGCATTTGGGCCGTAACCTGGGAAAGCGCCCAGTTCTTCGGCCATGGCTGAAGACGTCGCGTAAGACTGACCACACATGAGCGACGTGATGGCAGCGCAGATCGCGCGGCCTTCGGTGCTGTCATACGAATAGCCCGACGCCATCAAATAACCGCCAATGTTGGCGTAGCCCAAACCTAGTGTCCGGTAACGATAGCTAAGTTCCGCGATCTCACGTGATGGAAATTGTGCCATCAGCACAGAGATTTCGAGGGTAATGGTCCACAGCGTTACCGCATGCGTGAACCCATCGACGTCAAAGTTGCCATCTTCGGTGCGGAAGTTCATCAGGTTCAGAGATGCCAAGTTACATGCCGTGTCATCCAGGAACATGTACTCGGAGCAGGGGTTTGATGCGTTGATCCGACCAGACTGCGGGCAGGTGTGCCACTCGTTCACTGTGGTGTCGAATTGGATGCCCGGATCAGCACATGCCCATGCCGAATACCCGATATCTTCCCAGAGCGCGCGCGCATCGATGGTTTTTGCAACTTTTCCATCTTTACGTTGAACGAGATCCCACGACCCGTTGTCCAGCACCGCTTGCAAGAAATCGTTGGTGACGCGCACAGAGTTATTGGAGTTCTGACCAGAAACCGTCATGTAGGCTTCTGAATCCCAATCTGTGTTGTATTCGTTGAATTCGATCGACGAATAGCCTTGTTGTGCAAACTGAATGACCCGTTGTACGTAGTTTTCAGGGATCATCACTTTACGTGCGTCCAGGATGGCTTTTTTGAGGGCAGGGTTTTTCTTTGGATCGAAAATATCATCGCCCTCGATGTCACTCTCGGTGCAGGCTTTCATTACGGCTGTCATGTGCTTGCTGGCCAGTTTTGATCCAGCAACCAGGGCTGCAACTTTTTGCTCTTCGATCACTTTCCAGTTCACGAACTTTTCGACATCTGGGTGATCGACATCGACAACAACCATCTTGGCCGCGCGCCGGGTTGTGCCACCAGATTTGATCGCACCAGCGGCACGGTCACCGATTTTCAAGAAACTCATCAAGCCTGACGACTTACCACCACCGGAGAGGGGCTCACCATCGCCACGAATTTGAGAGAAATTCGAGCCTGTTCCAGAACCATACTTAAACAGGCGCGCTTCACGGACCCATAGATCCATGATTCCGCCATCATTCACCAAGTCATCTGATACGGACTGAATGAAGCATGCGTGCGGCTGCGGATGTTCATACGCAGACTGGGACTGAACCAATTTGCCGGTCTCAAAATCAACGTACGAATGGCCTTGAGCCGGGCCATCAATTCCATACGCCCAATGCAGACCGGTGTTGAACCACTGCGGCGAGTTCGGTGCACCAGACTGATTGGCCAGCATGTAACGCATTTCGTCGAAATAGGCCTGTGCATCTTCTTCGGTGTCGTAGTAGCCGCCTTTCCAGCCCCACTAGGTCCATGTGCCCGCTAGGCGGTCGTAGACTTGCTTGGCGCTAATCTCGCCGACCATGCGCTCTTCTTCAGGAAGCTTTGCCAGCGCTTCCTCGTCAGGCACTTTGCGCCACAGCCAAGAAGGAACGACGTTTTCTTCAACTGCTTTCAATTTCGCGGGAACGCCGGCTTTACGGAAATACTTTTGTGCAAGCACGTCACTGGCGACCTGAGAGAACCTTTTTGGGACCTCAACGTTGTCGAGCTTGAAAACGACTGAACCATCCGGGTTCCGAATTTCACTGGTGGTCTTACGGAACTCAAGTAGGTCGTAAGGTGATTGGCCTTCAGTCGTGTAGTGACGCGAAATACGCATTATATCCCCCAAATTGATGGCAAAGGGTTGCAAAAACTGTTCATATGTTGGGCTAAAGCCCCCCGTTGCCCCCTGACGACGTTTACCGCCGTACGAAGTCATCCTGCTTAGTAACACAAGATATCGTGTCTGCCCGGGTGCAACGGACGATATCTAGCCATAGGTATTTTTTTTGTTCAACTACATTTCGTAGGTATTTTGTCAAAAAAACACAATATTTCGATTGACTTTGAAAGAGGCTAGAGAATTCAACGGGTTGCGGGCACCGAAAAAAACGATTTTTTGTACGTATTTCAGTCACGCGGGGAGCGGACAATTTGGTCAAAATTTTAACCAAAGATGCAGAAAATTTGCCTAGGTTCCCGATTTTCATGGGGAAATAGAGTTAACATCACCGAGAGGTCCATTATTCGGATGTATAATAGGCTCAGCGAACCTGATTTGCGATTCGACCAAAACTGGACGTTTATCCATGCGATATTTCATTTCAGAAGGAATCGGCGGCTCTAATATGAGGAAGCGAAAAGTGCACAGCGTTTCATGCCGAGATGACTTGCTGCAAATTCCAAGGGGTGCGATATTACCACCACATTTTGAGTGCCTGATAAATTGTTTGGCACATGACGAGAAAACAGGTTTGTGATGAACATTGGGACTTTGATTTTTACTTGGATGACCGGCCGCCAAGTTGGCACCGATGAATTCGGCAATAAATACTATGAAAGCCGAAAGGGTGCGAAGTTGCATAATCGTCCGCGGCGTTGGTGCTTGTTTAAAGGCGATGCCGAAGCCTCCAAGGTTCCACCCGAATGGCATGCGTGGCTGCATCACATGACGCCAGAGCCGCTGACTGATGCGGCAGCAAAGGCAAAGCCATGGCAAAAGCAACATCGGCCGAATCTAACCGGAACCATACATGCATACAGGCCAAAGGGACACGACTTTAAAGGCGGTAAGCGTGCAGAGGCGACTGGCGATTACGAGGCCTGGTCCCCCGAATGACAACCGAAACGCGGGAAATCACAGTCGGCGCAGTCGTATTCGCGTCTTTTCTTGCCGTAATGATTTTCCTGTACGCTGGTGCGGAAGATGTCACCGACGAAGGCAGCGGCACCAGGGTGACCGCAGACTTTAACCGTGTTGATGGTCTGATAGAGGGTGATCCTGTTTATATGTCAGGGATCCGTGTCGGCACTGTCGAGAAAATGTTACTAAACAAACATTATCGTATCGTTGTGGCTCTTCGCCTTAATGATGACGTATATGTGCCTATTGATAGCTCTGCGGCCATTCATACGGACGGCCTATTTGGTGGTAAGTTTATTGTCCTGGAGCCCGGTGGTGAAGAAACCGCGATGAAGAGCGGAGCCAAGATCACATTTACCCAAGATGCAGTCGTGGTGAGTGAATTATTGGATTTGATCATCGCAGAAGGTAAAGCAAAGCGCACCGCGCAATAATTTGTTTTAGATGCTGAAAGACGGGAAGTACCGAATGTTGAAGAAAAATGCAGTTGAGACAATCCTTGGTGCGATCGTGCTGGTGGTTGCCGGTACCTTCATAAGTTTAGCGTTGAATATGGTCGATGTCGGCGACATCGAAGGCTATGAGGTAAAGGCCGCATTTTTAAAAGTCGGTGGACTGACTGATGGTAGCGATGTGCGCCTGAACGGAATCAAAATCGGGACAGTATCTGATTTATCATTGGACTCAGAAACCTTTGACGCAGTGGTCACGATGTCGATTCGCTCAGACATTAAATTACCCATCGATAGCGTGGCCAGCATTGGCAGTTCAGGAATTATCGGCGGTAAGTTCGTCGCCATTCGCCCTGGCGGGGATGAGACCTCCGTTGATGAAGGTGGACTTCTCTCTCAAACAGAAGACTTCAAATCGCTTGAAGATCAGGTCGGAGAAATCATCTTCTTGGCGACCGGTGGGTGATTTGGCAATCTTCGCCGATTTAAACTTATGCTCAAAGTCTTCTTAAACTCAGCAAGTCTTGCCTTGGTTGCTTTTACACTTCTTGGCACTCCCGGTAATGCGTGGGCAGACCCGCATGCCGTCGCCGTCCTACAGACCCTTGATAAGGTTACGGCACGTGTCTCAACCGTGACTGTCCCAGTTGATCGGACAGCCAAGTTCGGCACCCTGTTCATCAAGGTGCATCACTGCGACAAACGCCCCCCAGAAGAAACCCCGGAAAGTGCGGCGTTCTTGGATATCACGGAGCGGCGCACCAACGATCAAGCCGTGCGGGTGTTCACCGGTTGGATGTTTGCATCCTCACCAGCCTTGAATGCGTTGGAACACCCGGTTTATGACGTCTGGGTGATTGACTGCAAAGATCCGATTGCACCACAGAATTAGGTCGCTTCAATATCTCACAAGTTAATTATGGGCGAACCTTTCTCAGATTCGCATTAGACTCTCATGATCATTAAAGATCAGGGAACCGATGATGGATGCCCATAAGCACGATGCTATCTGGACGGATGTTGCTGCTGCGGATGTTCTGGATAAAAAGGACCGTCATGTCCTGAAAATCGGGAACAAGCAGATCCTTATAATCAAGGATGGTGAAGAAATCCGCGCCTGCAACAATCGCTGCCCGCACGAAGGTTATCCATTATCGGAAGGAAAGATCTCGGACGGTTGCATTCTGACCTGCAATTGGCACAACTGGAAATTCGATCTCTCCACCGGAGATACGCTGATTGGTGGCGACACGTTGCGGCGCTATCCGGCGATGATTGACTCGGGGCGCATATGGATTGATGTCTCTGATCCACCTGCCGAACAAGTCATTGGTGAAGCTTTAAAAAGCATCCTCGATTGCTTTGATAATCATGAATATGACCGCATGGCGCGCGAGGTTGCCCGTATTGAAGGTGCCGGCGGCTCAGCACTCCAGGCACTTCATCATGTGATAGACGCAACTCATGACCATTTTGAATACGGAATGACGCACGCCGTAGCAGCTGGCGCAGATTGGTTCCGACTGCATCAAGATAACATCGACGACCCGGCGCGGCGGTTGGCGGCAATCGTTGAAGTGATCGGCAATCTTGCCTGGGATAGTCGAAGGATGCCGCAGTTTCCGTTTACATCTGAAACACAGACATTCGACTCCGAGAAGTTTCTGAATGCGATTGAGGAAGAAGAGGAAGAAACTGCGATTGTCTTGACCCGAGGAGCGATCAGAGAAGGGCTAGGCTTCGATGAGCTTTATGAACCTTTGGCTCGTGCTGCGCTCGCACACTATCAGGATTTCGGTCATTCATTGATATACGTAAACAAAGCCAAAGAGTTTGTGGAACGCGCAGGAGAAAGTGTTCTTGAGCCTGTGCTATTCATGCTGACCAGATCGATTGTATATGCGACACGGGAAGACCTGATTCCAGAATTCAAGTCTTACAGACCTGCACTAGAAAAATCGTATTCACCTCAAACCACAATCGATAGTGATACAATCCGCGCGCAAGGCGTTGCCCAGGTTTTGGAACAAATATCTCGTTCCGACGGAACTTATGAAGAGACTTATGATGCATTGATGGGGGCCGCAGCTTGGCAGTTGTTGCAGGTCGATCTGTCTTATGCCGAAAATTTATCAGGCCCAGTACAAGACAATGTTGGATGGCTCGACGTCACGCATACTGTGACCTTCGCCAATGCCGTCAGAACCACTTGCCAGATCGTCCCGGATTTATGGAAAGCTGGATTGTTACAGATAGGATGCTTCCTGGGTCGAAACGGTAAGTTTATGGACCATTCGATCAAGGACAGCGATTGGTTTGTTTCTGATCCCCGCACATTCGCATCTGAAGCTCGGCAGAATTCCTTACATCACGGCGAGGCTGAATACATTGTCGCCGCACATATCGTAAAACTATCAACGGCGATCCAAGACGAGATTGATGCAGCTCCCGATGCCCCATGGGTTGGAACGCTTGCAGCCGCGTTAAATCGATTTTTGAATTCACCGCTAAGGCGCAAAAATCCCATTAAAACAGCAAATCAAGCATTGGACATGGTCAAGCGGGAAGGGTAGTTCCCCGACTGGATTCTTCAAACATTCGTTCCAGCTCTTCCGCAACAGTTTCATCGTCAACGAACTGCGCCAAATGGCCGTGCGCTGCCAGTGCAGAATCTAGTTTCTGTTGGAATTCTCGGGCAGGGATTTCGATCGCGCCAAACCGGGTCAGATGATCTGTGATGAACTGTGTATCCAACATCTTGAAGCGACCTAGCCGAAGTCTTGCGATCAGATGCATTAGGGCAACTTTGGATGCATCCGTTCGCCTGGAAAACATGCTTTCACCAAAAAAGACGCCAGCCAGCGCAATACCATAAAGACCCCCGGCAAGTCCGTCTTCATCCCAGCTTTCGATACTGAATGCGAAGCCCATTTGGTGAAGATCATTCACCGCGCGTTCGATCTGATCGTTAATCCAGGTTTCCTGGCGACCGCGGGTTCGTCGTGCACATTCTTCGACCACTTCCGCGAACGCGGTATTGCAGCGAACGTTAAATTTATTTTTCCGGAGTGTCTTCTTCAGGCTGCGTGGAACGTGAACACTGTCCAAGGGCAGAATGCCCCGATTGCGGGGGTCAATCCAAGAAATTCCCGGCGCGTCTCGGCTTTCGGCCATTGGAAAAACACCAATGGTGTAGGCCCGGAGCAAAAGCTCCGGCGATAGCTCATTGTCGTCTGAGTCTCGGTTGCTCATACACCCAACCTGAACCTAATCGCGTGTCGTTTTCTCCAGATACTCTTCTAACCAATGGATATCATATGCACCATTGATGAACTCATCGTTCAGAATCAATTCTTGATGAAGCGGGACAGTCGTCTTGATCCCATCAATAACGAATTCGGTCAAAGAGCGGCGCAATCGCATCAAGCATTCGGCCCGAGTGTTGCCGTGGACAATCAGCTTGGCGATCATGCTGTCGTAATGTGGGGGCACCTTGTAGCCAGAATAAAGGCCGCTATCGACCCGCACCCCCAAACCACCCGGTGCGTGATATTCGTTCACAGTTCCGGGCGACGGCATAAAGGTGAATGGGTCTTCGGCATTGATCCGGCATTCAATCGCGTGACCTGTTAGCGTCACATCTTCTTGCGCGAAACTCAGTGCCCGACCGTCCGCAATTCTGATCATCTCTCGAACCAAGTCGATACCTGTCACAGCTTCGGTGACCGGATGCTCAACTTGCAAGCGCGTGTTCATCTCAATAAAGAAAAACTCACCATTTTCATACAAGAACTCGACAGTGCCCGCAGAGCGATAGCTGAGTTTTTTGACCGCATCGGCGACAACCATGCCGATCTCATCACGTTCAGAACCATTAAGGGCGGGCGAGGGGGATTCCTCTAGGATTTTCTGATGTCGCCTTTGTAACGAGCAATCTCGCTCACCCAAATGCACCACATTACCATCGTTATCGGCAATGACTTGTACTTCGATGTGGCGCGGACGGTCTAGATACCGTTCCATGTAGACAGCGCCATTTCCAAAAGCGGCTTCGGCTTCTTGCCGCGCCATCTCAAAAGCACTCGCTAATTCGGATGGGTCCTTGGCCACTTTCATACCACGACCACCGCCGCCCGCTGAAGCCTTGATCAAAACGGGGAAGCCGATTTTGTCAGCCCATGCTTTCGCATCATCAAGGTCCATCACTTCACCGTCAGACCCAGGGACCACCGGGATACCTGAATCCTTCGCAGCTTGCTTGGCTGCAATTTTGTCGCCCATTAGTCGGATGTGATCTGCAGACGGCCCTACAAACGCGATATCGTGTTCCTCGACCATTTGCGCGAAGTCAGCATTTTCCGACAGGAAGCCATAACCTGGATGAATGGCATCAGCACCTGTGATTGACGCCGCAGACAAAATGGCAGAAGTGCTGAGGTAACTATCGCGTGCAGCAGGAGGGCCAATACAGACACTCTCGTCCGCCAATCGAACATGCATCGCATTGGCGTCAGCTGTTGAATGAACCGCAACAGACTTGATCCCCATTTCACGGCACGCACGAAGGATACGCAGTGCAATCTCGCCGCGGTTCGCGATTAGGAGTTTTTCAATCATCCGGGCAAACGCCTTATTCGATGACGGCCAAGGGCTCGCCGAACTCTACCGGCGTGCCATCTTGAACCAAGAGTTGGGATACGGTCCCGGACTTGTGTGCAGTAATCGGATTAAAGACCTTCATCGCTTCGATCAACAAAATGGTATCACCTTCATTTACGGTGTCACCCACCTTACAGAACGGTGGAGAAGAGGGATCAGAGGCCAAATAGCACACCCCGACCATGGGTGATGTCAGCGCACCGGGATGTGAAGCAACTTCATCAGGAGTTGGTGCAGCTAAGGGCGCCGGGGTTGCCGCCGCAGATGCGGTGGGGGCGGGAGCAGACGCAACAATACTGCTGCCACCTTTGGCGACCCTGATTTTGCTGTCGCCTTCTTGAACTTCAATCTCGCCCAAGCCGGTATCATCAAGCAGACCTGCCAATTGACGGATCAGGTCTTCGTCAACCGCCAGTTTGGATTTCGTTTCTTTTGCCATATGGTCTTAGTCTCCCCGCGCTAATTGCGCTGAAATGGCGTCGAGCGCCAGCGTGTATCCGATGGACCCCAGTCCGCAAATCATGCCGTCAGCCGCACGCGATACGTACGACTTGTGGCGAAATGACTCGCGTTGGTGGATGTTTGATAAATGCACCTCGATAATCGGAAAGTCACATGTATTCAACGCATCCAAAATAGCCACTGAAGTATGAGTGTATGCGGCTGCATTGATGATGATACCGACCGAAGTTGCTCTTGCTTCTTGTATCCAGGTGACCAATTCGCCTTCAATGTTCGATTGCTTAAAATCCGAGCTTAATCCAAGCGAGTTGGCTTTTTCGGCGCACATCTTTTCGATGTCAGCCAAGGTTTCAGAGCCGTAGATTTCTGGCTCTCGTGTGCCCAACAAATTTAAGTTGGGCCCGTTCAGAATGGTCACTGTTTTCGTCATAATTCGGTCGGGTCCGATATCGCCGAGATGGCAATTGATTCGCATAAGGTATATCACGTGCGGACATAGCTTAAACAGGATGATTTATCCCGATTACACGCGTTGAAAGCTGGGCGCTATCTGCCCATACTCTTGCAAAGAGTTTAAGGACCACTGCGATGAATATTACGATCAACGGCGAAACACAGGAATTCGGCACCAAGATGACCGTTCACGACCTGCTGGTCAGCATTGGCGTGGACCCAAAAAAGGTCGCGGTTGAGCGGAATCTAGAAATCGTGCCCAAGTCATCTTATGAAGACATTGATCTGATCGACGGTGACCGATTAGAAGTCGTTCATTTCATCGGTGGCGGTGCGCCTGATTCTGTCGCTGAAATAAAAGAGGATCCGTTGGTGGTTGCCGGGCATACCTTTAAATCACGCCTGATCATCGGGACGGGCAAGTACGAATCATACGAATTGAATAGGCTGGCGTGCGAGGCAGCAGATGTCGATATGGTCACCGTTGCGGTCCGGCGCGTGAACCTAACCGATCCAGACCAGCCTTTACTGATCGACTATATCGATCCAAAGAAATACACCTACCTTCCCAATACGGCGGGATGCTTCACAACTGACGATGCTGTTCGGACACTAAGATTGGCACGTGAAGCCGGTGGCTGGGATTTGGTGAAGTTGGAAATATTAGGCGAGACTCGCACGCTGTACCCGATGATGCCAGAAACCATCGAAGCCACAGCCAAGCTTACCGAAGAGGGTTTCAAGGTCATGGCTTATTGCTCTGACGATCCCATTTTGTGTAAACGGGTCGAAGAAGCAGGGGCCGTTGCCATCATGCCATTGGGCGCGCCTATTGGATCAGGGTTGGGCATTCAGAACCCTGTGAACACCCGATTGATCATCGAGCAGTCTGAGGTTCCTGTGATTGTTGATGCAGGCGTGGGCACAGCATCAGATGCGACGATCGCCATGGAACTGGGCTGCGATGGCGTGTTGATGAATACAGCTATTGCAGAAGCCAAAGACCCCATTTTAATGGCAAAAGCCATGAAAGCGGCCGTCGAGGCTGGGCGTCTCGCGTATTTGGCCGGTCGGATGCCGCGTAAGATGTACGCCGATCCGTCATCGCCGTTGTCTGGCTTGATCTAATTCATCCAGTTCCCGTTCCCTTTGTTGAGAAGGACGGCGCTTGCCACGTGTAAAAGAATTCGATGTCGAACAGGCCCTTGACCAAGCGCTGGACGTATTCTGGAGCCAAGGCTACGCCGCGACATCGTTGAGTGACCTGACGGAGGCGATGAACCTCTCGAAATCAAGTTTCTATGACACGTTCGGCTCCAAGCATGATCTGTTTATTCTGACGATTGATCGTTACGTCGCATCCGTAACCTCGCAGATTGTTGACGCCACCAAACTGGATGCACCAGCTCGCAAGATTATTCGCGCGCTTTTTGACCGGGCTGTAGAACGCATGCTGCAGCCGGAAAGTCGGCGCGGGTGCTATTTGAATAACTGCGCAATCGAAGTCTCGCGAACTGATGCCGAGGCCGCCAAAGCTGTCGCCCATGGTCTTGAGATCATGGAAGGCGCCTTTTTGGAATTGGTACAACGAGGTCAACGCGAAGGTGGCGTCGGCGTCCAACACGATGCCCGGGCGGTCGCCCGTTATTTGACGGCAACGGTGAATGGCATTTTGGTGCTTGGAAAAGCCAATCCCGATTCGGACAAGCTATATGATATCGCTGATGTCGCGATGAGTGCGCTCGATTGATCTCGATCAGCCTAAGAAATAATTTCTGATATCGCCACTAGGGCCACATCAATATCAGCTTCATTGACATCCATGTGCGTGACCGCACGCATCAGCGTGTCAGACATGGCACCGATACGAATGCCACGCTCCAACAACGCAGTAGATAGGTCAGGTGCCGTCAATTTCGTCCCCGATACATCAAAGAAAACCAAATTGGTTTCACAACTTTCATTTTGAACCTGGACCCCAGACATATTCGAAAGCCCGGTATGTAAGCGCGTTGCATTTGCGTGATCATCGGCCAGTCGTTCGATGTGATGATCAAGGGCATAAAGGCAAGCAGACGTAACGATCCCAGATTGCCGCAAC
>CBFHXC010000056.1:0-18133 GCA_965659695.1 Rhodospirillales bacterium | reverse complement strand
GATCTTCGTTACGCTATCGTACGCGTCTTTGACCAACCAACGGGCGGGTAAGAATGGGTAGTGATCTTGCGCGGCGTCGCCCATGCTTGTGAATGGGGCTTCCAAGACTAGTCCGAGAACGGGTGTGCCCTGATCCGCTATTTCTTTGGCCATTTGGGTCGCGACGCCCGAGCCCAACGACTCGCCATACAAAATGATCTGTCCAGGTCCAATGCCACGGTCTGACAACGCCGCCAGTGCGGTCCGCGCATCTGTATACAAGCCGTCCTCGGTTGGTGATCCAGGATTACCGCCAAACCCGCGATATCCGACCAACCACACGCCAAAACCTTCGCGATGCCAGGGGGCCACTTTGAAATCACGATCTGCAATGGTCGCCGCATTTCCTTGGAAATACACTACAACCAGCATGTCGTTTGATGGCGGCAAATACCAAGACACCAAATCCAATCCATCAGGTGTGGTCAGTGTTTTTGGTTCGACGTCAGGAATTTGGGTTTGGCTGGGTGGCGGCAACAATTTACCAGGTTGATACATCAGGCTGCGCTGCGCGACATACATCAAGACAAGCACGCCCAGGTAAATCGCAACGATGGTCAAAATAATTGAGGTCATGGATTTCATCACCCAACGGCATGCGCAGAAACGAACTTACCGTTCCCAAACACTGTCATGTTCCACTTATCGCTAGCCATCAGGATTTAGAGTTGGCTTTTTGGAGGAGTCTGGGTGGGTGGCTGGGGTGTTGTCAGAGGCTGACCCTGGGGACCACTAAACAAAAATGTCGGATAAGGCTGACTTTTTGCGCGGGTCGATACGTCTTCGGCGTTAAAGGTCGACCCCATCGGTGGTAGCACAGACCCGGCAATGCCGCTTTGTCCCGTGTTGTTGAACAAAGACCCTGGCTGACTTGGAGCCACAGGCGTGCCACCCACAACCTGAGAAGATGGACCTTCGCACTCAAACTGGGCGGCGATCGGTGTCACCAACGGGCAAAGGCCATAGTCTTGACTTGTGAAGCGCGCGGATAGACCAAACCGACCACATTCATCTTTGGCCATTTGGGTCAGCAATGCGGGTGTCGCGTTCCGCTTGGAATAGCAAATCTCAACTAAACTTTGATTATATAATACCGGGCCATTCGGAAAATGTTGGTGCTCGCGGTCAATCGTGTAAGGACGCCACACATATGGCTCTGGTGCGCTACAGCCCACCGCAGTGACGGCGATCAACACGATAGGTAGGGCAATTTTCGAGAATCTTTGAAACATGACGTGTTATACCGTGCAACAATGTGCGTTACAATCGGCCCAATTCCCGGCATTTATGAGGCCGCTGAGTGCTCTGATTGTCTGATAAACTCGTATCACTCTCAGAGACGAAAAATCGTTGTTGGAGTGATATATGACGGATCCGGTTTTGGTTGCGATCACGGGGGCTTCTGGTGCCATTTACGGCTTGGAAACACTGCGCCTATTGCATGAGATCGGTCATCCTGCGCACCTGATTCTGTCTGAAGTTGGTCGCCGAACTCTCGAGATCGAGACCGACATAAGCATCGACGAGGTGAAGTCGCTGGCTGACGAAGTTCATTCCAACAAAGACCAAGCCGCATGCGTATCCAGCGGGTCTTACCGAACCAAGGGTATGGTGATCGCGCCGTGTTCGATGAAAACGCTCTCGGGTGTCGCCAACAGCTACGCAGAAAACCTGGTCATTCGCGCTGCCGACGTCACGTTAAAGGAACGCAGGCCACTGATTTTGGTGCTTCGGGAAACCCCCTATCACGCCGGACATATCGATTTGATGAAGCGTGCCAGCGATGCGGGGGCGATCATCTTCCCACCCATGCCTGCTTTTTATACGCGACCGCAAACGATTGATGATCTGGTCAAACAAAGTGTCGGTCGTATTCTAGATATGCTCGATATACGTCACGAGAAAATCAAGCGCTGGACTGGCCCACCCGAAAAATAAGTATGGCGCCCTAGCTCCGGCTTTCGCCGCGCACCAACGCTTCAAACGCATCCGCGGCCAATGGCTCGCTGATCAAAAAGCCCTGCACCTGATCGCATTCTCGCCAGCGGAGGTAGTTTAACTGGTGTTGCGTCTCAACACCTTCAGCCACGACACTCATGCCGAGGCTATGCCCCACTGCGATCACCGCCGCTGCAAGCCCCCCGCCCTCTTCTGGGTTTTCGATCTCGGCCACGAACGACGTATCGATCTTCAGGCCGTCCAACGGAAAATTCTTTAAGTAGCTTAACGACGCGTACCCGGTGCCAAAATCATCGGCTGTCAAATGCACGCCCAATCCCCGGATTTTGTGCAGGGACTGAATGATATCCTCAGCACCTTCCATGATGGCGCTTTCGGTCAATTCGAGTTCCAGCATTTCAGGCGGAATATCTGCCGCTTTGATCGATGCACACAGGTCATCATAAAAACTCGCCCGTGCGACTTCTTTGGCCGATACATTCACCGCAATACGCATGTAATCCAGGCCCCGCGCATGCCAGTCCGAGAGCATTCCACACGCGGTATTCAATATCTGCGCGCCCAACGGATCTATCAGCCCGGCATCTTCGGCCAGCGGAATAAATTCCCCAGGCATGATGGTCCCGGATTCTGGATGTTGCCAACGCACAAGAGCCTCTGCGCCGACAATCCGATTGGTCACCAACGACATTTTAGGCTGGTACACCAACTCGAACTGCCCCAGATCAATGGCGCGGCGCAAGTTACTGACCCGCGAACGGCGTTCGCGAATCTCGCCACCGGTGGCGTTAGTGTAAAACTGATAGGTACCCGCACCTGTGCGTTTGGCCAAATCAACAGCAGCGCGGGCATTGCTAATCAATTGATCCGCTGTCATCCCCGCTTCATCGCATTCCGCGATGCCCACACTGGCAGTCAGGCTGATCGGTTCACGACTTCCCTTTACCGAAAATGGCCGCGAGACATGTGTGATGATCCGCGTCGCGACCGAGGTGATCTGTTCCTCGGAGCGCATATCCGGCACCAACACCAAGAATGAGTCCTCAACCAAGCGACCGACTGTGTTGGATGCGCGCATGCTTCGGCCCAGGCGCACACCGGTCTCGATCAAGACTTGATCACCAATCGCGCGGCCATAATCACGATTGATTTGATCAAATCCATCGAGGTCAAGGCATAGCACGGTCACCATTGCTGGGCCATTGGACTGGTCGACAAGCAACGCGTTAAGTTTGGCGCGCATAAAGGCATGATCCGGCAAATTGGTCAGCGTATCCAAACTTTCTCTCAGGTTCGGATCATCACCATCGTTCGGTGACGACACACGAACGATCCAACCCTGGGGCTTATCTTGATCATCGAAAACCAGGGACAAACTCATATCAAATTCTGGCTCATGGTCGCCCAAGCGCACGCGCAGTAGTGCCGGGATGAGGGCATCTAAAGAAACGCCAAGCTCATCACAGGAATTAAAGAAGTCTGCGATATTGCTGCCAATGATCTTGCTTTCATGCTTTGAAAGCAGCGCTTCTAGCGCTTCGTTCGCATCAATAACCACGCCACTTTGATCAAGGATCGCAGTGGGGCCATCCATGGCATCTAGCAATGCGTTCTGAAAAGCCACTTCGTGTTCCGATCCCGCAGGCGATTTGTCTTTCGAAGAAGTCACGCAAACATCGTCCTTAAATCGAGCCCCCGAGATTGGAATTCGTTTCAGAACCCCATGAGCGAAACGTAAGGCGATATCTCCGAATAGCCAAGGCGGTCTTAAGGCCTAGTTGACAGAAATATGCTAGATTAAAGCATTATTCGATTTGCCTAGAAAAATCGGACCCAAAATGGGTATGGGTTGGAACATGCATCGAAATTCAATTGGATACTCTCACCACAAGTATGCCCTCAGCGGTCTTGCGCTTACCGCGCAGATATTTGCATACACACCTGCTCACGCGGACCAACAGATTGAGAGCATCAATCCGTATTCTACGGTGGACCCTTTTGACCCCTCAGAAATGGTCACCAACATTTTAAAAGATGATATTCGTCTGCGGCTGAGGCTCCCTGCCCCGGATTTACCGCTCAGTGTGGTCGACTTTAAACAACCCAAGCCCATGTCCCAAAGTGCAATCACATCGCCAGAATCAGAAACTCAAGCAACGCCCGAGGCGATGACAGAACCTGGCATTCTGAGCAAGTCCATCAACACCGTGATGTCGATTTTTGATTGGTCCAACGACAGCAAGGTCGCAGCCAAAGCATTAACGCCAGAAAAATCGCCAACTCAGTCAGATGAGCCCATTAGAATCAACGTTCACGTCGGCATAAAGAAACCGCAGACGCAGCCACTTGATGAAACCTCAGATAACGAGGTTTCCAGCCTACAAACACCGTGGTCCAGAAATCAGGAACGGGTGCGCCAGTTTTTCACCTTTGGCGAAATAAAGACCCACGACTAGTTTCGGTCACTCTAACTTAAATCTATGACAGATTATCCGGCTGATTGTCCGGGCGCTCTTGATCGTCCGTATCTTCCATGCGAACCTTTTCGCCAAGGAGCACATTCAATGACGATACAACGCCACCATGATATGGGCGGCCAAAATGCAGGCCCTGTCGAACCGACCGAGCACGATTACGCTATGTGGGAGAAAAAAGTGGATGCCATCATCCGCCTATTGAATAAAACAGACCCACAATTATTACGCGTCGATGAAATGCGCCGCGGCATCGAAGAATTAGGCCCCGGTGTTTATGACGATCTGAATTACTACGAGCGCTGGATATCATCCGCGACCAATATTTTGATTGAAAAAGGTGTCCTGAACATCGAAGAGTTGGGTGCAAAAATGGCCGAGGTCGAAGCGCGTTGGCAAGCAGACCGGGACAGCGCGTGATGAGCGAACTTCAATTTCAAGATGGTGACCGCGTGCGTGTGCATACATGGTATCCGCCGGGTCACGTCCGCACCCCGCACTTCATTCGTGGCTGCAACGGCACAGTTATTGGATGCGCCGGCGTGTATGAAAACCCTGAAAAGCTCGCGTATGGCCAAGATGCAGAGCATCGTCCACTGTATCGCGTCCAGTTCAAACAAGCTGACGTTTGGCAGAATTACAAAGGGCCCGAGCAAGATACCCTTGTTGTCGACATATATGAACACTGGTTGGAGCCGGACACATGAGCCCACATGACCACGATCATTCTCATAACCATGATCATGAACCGCATCCCTATCAACCTGATATCGAGGATGCGCCATTTACAGATCGCATGGTGATGGCGCAAGCTGTCGAAGAACTGCTGATCGAAAAAGGCGTGTTTACGGCAGATCAAATGCGGGCACAGATTGAGTCCGTTGATTCCCGTTCACCATCAATTGGCGCGCAGGTGATCGCCCGGGCATGGACAGATCCAGAGTTTAAGGCCCGACTTCTGGAAGATGTAAACGCAGCAACTGACGAACTAGGTATCGATGCCGGACATATTCCGATCCGTGCCGTCGAAAACACCGACGACGTTCACAATGTCATCGTTTGTACGCTGTGTTCCTGCTATCCTCGTCTTCTGATCGGATTGCCGCCGGATTGGTACAAATCACGTGCCTATCGTAGCCGGACCATCAAGGAGCCACGGACGGTCCTCTCCGAGTTCGGCACGGAATTACCAGAAGATATCGAAGTTAGGGTCCATGACTCGACCGCGGATTTGCGCTATATGGTGCTGCCACGGCGCCCGGATGGCACTGACGGGTGGGACGAAGAAGCGCTACAAGACCTGGTCACGCGCGACAGCATGATTGGTGTTAGCCTTCCTAAATCTCCAGATTAGGCCTTCACTTGCGCCGAAAACACGCCCACATAAGGGCATAAACAATTTAAGAGGATACGATGTTGCAAACGCCGCAATTCCAGTGGGATGACCCCTTTTTGCTTGAGAACCAGCTTTCTGACGAAGAGCGTATGATCCGTGACACCGCACGTGATTACGCCCAGGACAAGCTGATGCCACGTATTTTGGAAGCCTATCGGAACGAGACCTTCGATACGGATATCATGCCGGAAATGGGCGAACTTGGTATCTTGGGCCCCACCATCCCGGAAGAATATGGCGGCGCTGGGGTGAACAACACCAGTTATGGACTGATCGCGCGCGAGATCGAACGCGTCGATAGCGGTTACCGTTCGGCATTTAGCGTACAGTCTTCGTTGGTTATGTATCCAATCTATGCGTATGGCAGCGATGAACAAAAAGCGACGTACCTGCCGAAATTGGCTCGCGGTGAATTGATTGGCTGCTTTGGATTGACCGAGCCTGATTTCGGTTCTGATCCGAACGGCATGAAAACCAAAGCCGAAAAGATTGACGGTGGCTATAGCATTTCAGGATCCAAAATGTGGATCTCGAACGCACCAGTGGCTGATGTCTTTATCATTTGGGCGCGTTTGGACGGCGTTATCCGAGGTTTCATCATCGACAAAGGTGCCAAGGGTCTGTCGACGACCAAGATCGAAGGCAAACTATCCCTCCGTGCGTCGATCACCGGTGGCATTTCGATGGACAACGTCGAAGTTGGCGAAGATGCAATCCTGCCGAATGTTGAAGGCCTCAAAGGCCCGTTCGGCTGCTTGAATAAAGCCCGCTTTGGTATCGCCTGGGGCGTCATCGGGGCCGCAGAATTCTGCTGGCACGCGGCACGCGATTACACTCTAGAGCGTAAGCAATTCGGCCGCCCATTGGCGAACAACCAACTGATCCAAAAGAAACTAGCTGACATGCAGACCGAAATTACGTTGGCACTGCAAAGTGTGCTTCGCGTGGGTCAATTGTTGGACGAAGGTTTGTGTGCACCCGAAAATATTTCGTTGATCAAGCGCAACTCAACCGGCAAGGCGTTGGATATCGCGCGTCTTTCCCGTGATATGCACGGCGGCAATGGGATTGCGGACGAATATCATATCATGCGCCACATGCTGAACCTGGAGACCGTGGTAACCTATGAAGGCACGCACGATATCCATGCGCTGATTTTGGGGCGTGCCCAAACAGGCCTGCAGGCCTTTACCGGGTAGCCGTTCTGATCGGGGTCAGGCCCCTTTGCGAATGACCCACTTGCCGCATTTATTTGTCACCTTAATTTGTGTGGCAGATAAAATGTGCCAGAATACAGCGAACTGCTTGTTGGCAGTATTCTGGTCAATCGGGAACCGGTCATGCAGCTAAAGGTTATTTTCGATACTGTCTGCCCCTGGTGCTACATCGGGAAGCGTCGGCTAGAGCGCGCACTGGCGCTTCGCCCGAAGCTGAGCGTATCGATTAATTGGCATCCATTCCTGCTCAATCCTGATATGCCGCCCAATGGAATCGACCGTACCGCGTATCTGGTCAAAAAGTTTGGCAGCGAAGCGCGCGTCCGGCGCATTTATGGGGCCATCGGTGAAGCCGGCGAGTCGGTCGAAATCGACTTTGCCTTTGATCATATTCGTCGCACACCCAATTCGATCCCATCCCACAAGCTGGTTCGCTATGCGTCTCAACAGATTGCAGCTGATAGTTTGGTCGAAGACATCTTCGAAGCCTATTTCATCAAGGGCGACGATATCGGCGATATCAACGTGCTGGTGGATTTGGCCGCACATCATGGCCTTAACCTTGATGCGCTCCGAGAGTATCTGGAGAGCGACCGTGACACGGACACGGTCTATGAGGAAAATGCCCGTGCGCACCGTCTTGGAATCAACGGGGTGCCGGCATTCAATTTTAACGGCGGCATGGTAATTTCCGGTGCACAGGAGCCCGAAGTCCTGATCCGTGTCATGGATGCCGCAAGCGCTGCCAACGACGCGTTAGAGGCGTATTCATGAGCGCCCTTCATCAACTGACCATGAGTTACATCCCTGAGCAGGATCGCATTTTGTTTCGTCTGTCGACACAGGATAAAACCGAGTACAGGATGTGGCTGACCCGGCGCTTTGTATCCGTTCTGTGGGGGGCATTGGGGCAGACATTCTCAAAACGCCCCGAATTGGCTGAAATCATTGATCACGAAGTCAAAGACGCCGTATTGGGCATGAAACACCAAGAAGCTGTCCAACAGACTGACTTTGAAACCCCGCCCGTCGAAGACAACGCCGACATCACATCGAACACCGGTCCGTTGTTGATCACGGGCGGCAAAGTCCACCCCGGCGAAAAGGTCACCGGCATTTCGTTTCACAGTTCCGATGGCGCAGACATTCGCTTCAACTTGAACGAACAACTGATGCACGCGTTCTGTCACTTGATCGTGACGACAACGACCAAGGCTGATTGGCGATTGGATTTAAGTGTTGGCGATGGTCAGGTGGTGGTACCGCAAGGCGAAGCACTGGTTCACTAGGCTGCAGCTTCGTTGATCTTTGCGAGTTCTTTGGCCAAATACGACACTCCTGCCAGACGATCTTTTGGTGTATCCCACAAGCGCGAGAACACCAGCTTTTGATCCGGACGTAATTTCGCCGTCCCGCTTTGTGACGTGATCCATTCGACAAGTGCCATAGGGTTTTTAACCTGGTTTTCCAAGAACTCGACAACGGCACCTTTGGGTCCTGCATCTAGTTTGGCAATCCCAGCCTGCCGACACGCCTGTTTGATTTTTACAACATCAAGCAAGTTCTCGGCTTCAGAAGGAATCGGTCCAAAGCGGTCGGTCATCTCGGCGGCAACGTGCTCGATCTCGTCGTTCGTCTTCAGCCAGGCAATGCGCCGGTACAAGCCCATGCGAACTGTCAAATCCGCAACATACCATTCCGGGATCAAAACCGGCATGCCGATATTCACATTCGGGGACCAATCGACATCTTCGGCATTTTCGCCCAGCCCCCTGGCATCGGCGACCGCTTCTTCGAGCATCTGTTGATATAGCTCGATCCCGACTTCGCGGATGTGGCCCGATTGTTCATCACCCAGCAGGTTACCGGCACCACGTATATCCAGATCATGGCTAGCCAATGTGAAGCCTGCACCTAAGCTATCGAGGGTCTGCATTACCTCTAATCGTTTTTCTGCAGCCTTGGTCAAGATTTGCCCGGGCGGCAATGTCAGATAGGCATAGGCGCGGGTTTTCGAACGTCCGACACGACCGCGCAATTGATACAGTTGCGCCAATCCAAACATATCTGCACGGTGCATGATGATGGTGTTGACCGACGGCAGGTCGAGGCCACTTTCAATGATGTTCGTGGACAGCAACACATCGTATGCCCCGTCATAAAAGCGCGACACGATGTCCTCCAGATCCTTCACCGGCATTTGCCCGTGAACCATCGCAACCTTGGCTTCCGGCACCAAGTCCGCCAATCGATCGGACACCTTTTCCAGATCGTTGATGCGCGGACACACATAAAACGTCTGACCTCCACGATATTGCTCACGCAAAATCGCTTCGCGAATAATCACAGGATCGAATGGCAATACAAACGTCCGCACAGCCAAACGGTCGACCGGCGGCGTCGCGATGATGCTCATTTCACGGAGACCACTCAGCGCCATTTGCAATGTACGTGGGATCGGCGTCGCGGTCAGTGTCACCACATGCACGTCCGATTTAAGTCCCTTTAACCGTTCCTTGTGACTGACCCCAAAGTGCTGTTCCTCGTCGACGATCAGCAAACCCAGGTCTCGGAACCGAACGTCTTTGGCTAACAACGCATGCGTGCCGACAACGATATCAACATCGCCGCGCTTCAGGCCTTCTTTGGTAGCGTTGGCCGATTTCGTGGTCACCAATCTTGACAGCTGCTCGACCTTAACCGGGAAGCCCTTAAAACGATCTGTAAATGTCATGAAATGTTGGCGGCACAACAGCGTGGTCGGCACGACGACGGCAACTTGTTTGCCCTCCATCGCGACCGCAAAGGCAGCACGAAGCGCGACTTCGGTTTTGCCAAACCCCACATCACCGCAGACCAAACGATCCGTTGGGCGGCCCTTTTGCAGATCGCCCAGAATATCACCGATCGTATCCAGTTGGTCCTCGGTTTCGTCGAAGGGAAAGCGCGCACAGAATTCTTCATACGCCCCTTCGGGCGCAGAAAAGCGCGCGGCTTGTTTCAGCTCACGGGCGGCTGCAACCTTGATCAGTTCATCGGCAATCGCCTTCACCCGTTCTTTTAGTTTCGCACGGCGGGCCTGCCACGCGGCACCACCCAGCTTGTCCAATTGCACGCCCACGTCTTCTGATCCGTAACGGGTCAGCAGGTCCACATTCTCGACCGGTAAAAAGAGTTTGCTGTTGCCCGCGTATACCAATCGTAGACAATCGTGCGGCGCGCCACCGACTTCGATGGTCTCTAAGTCCTCAAACTGGCCGATGCCGTGATCTACATGGACAACCAGATCACCGGGGGCCAGAGACGAAACCTCGGCGATAAAGTTCTCGGGGCGGATGCGACGACGACCCGGGCGGCCCATGCGCTCGCCCAACATGTCGCTTTCTGAAATCACATGCAGATCGCCACGGACAAACCCATTGTCCATGCCGACAACGGCAATTGCGACAGATCCTTTTTCTATGTTCGCGTCTGAAGCCATCGGCAAACTTGCACCGCCATGGTCGACCAACAGCCCGCGCAATCGCTCTGCAGATCCCTCACTCAGCGCCGCAATCAAAACGCGCTTATTGGCCTGGCACAGGGTTTCGATCTCTTTGACCACGACTTCGTATACATTTGCATTCGGATCAACCCGGACATCGACGAAATCTCGGCTGGCACTGCCCGGATAATCCACCCCACCCGTTTGGAAAGGCGTCAGATCTGCGACCGCACATTTCGCCAGCCCGGCGTTAAATTCATCTTCTTCGACGAACATGCGGCCAGGGGGGACGGGACGATAAGGCACGCCACTGTCAGCATCGGCGATGGTTTGGCGGGCCAAATAATATTCCGCGATCAATTCACGACGTGCCTGCAATGATGCATCTGCCTGATGATCAAATAGCACGATGGCATCGGGCGCGTAATCGAATACGGATTCCAGGCCATCGTGGAACAACGGCAGCCAATGCTCGTGGCCTGGATGTCTGCGACCTTCACTGACGGCCTCATACAGTGGGTCATCCCCACCGCCTGATTGAAATAGTTCGTGATACTGCGCACGAAAACGGGCAATTGCGTCTTCATCCAACGGCGCTTCGCTGACGGGCGCCAACAAGACCGATGTCACTTCGCCGGTGCTGCGCTGTGTCGCCGGATCGAAAGCCCGGAGCGTATCCAATTCATCACCAAAGAAATCGAGACGCACGGGTCCGCCGGCCCCAGCTGGGAACACATCGACGATCCCACCGCGGACTGCGAACTCGCCAGGCTCCGTCACCGTCTCAATCCGGTTGAAGCCGAAACGCTCTAACTCTCTGATCAGTTTATCGGGATCGACGCTTGTTCCTTTTTTGAGGTTCCGGCCGGCACCCTGTAGATACGCCCGTGGTGGCACCTTTTGTAGGATGGCTGAAACGGTCGTCAGCACGATACGGCCATCTGGCGCGTCTGCCGTCAGGCGCCCCAATGCCGCCAGACGTTGCCCCACAATGGCACGCCGGGGGGATACACGGTCATAGGGCAAACAGTCCCATGCGGGGAGTTCGATGATGTCCGTATTTGGCGCAAAGAAATCAGCAATCGCCGCGCGCCGTGCCATCCCCGCATCATCACGCAGAACAAGCAGCACGGTTTTGCCCGCCGCCGCCAGTTCGGATGCCAACAATACATCCACGCCCTCGGGCACGCCGCCTATGTCACGACGACCCGGCGATAAAATGTCATCGACTTTAAAGGTCACTGGGTGCCGTTGTATTTCTTGATCTGCTGCAGGACGTCGCTATCGACCATATCGGGGGTCGGCTCTTTACCGGTAATCCAGTTATATAGATCGTTGTCGGTGTGGTTCATCAGATTTTCGAACATATCCAACTCGCCCTCGGTCATGTTTTCGACCCGCTCGACGGCGAACCGACCGATCATCACGTCATTTTCTTTCATGCCGCAGTGGTTTGACCGATAAATCAGGCGTTTTCTTCGCGCATCCAAAACATGTGACCTTTTCGAGGATGATGGGACTGCGTAGGATATAAAACGTTGCGAGCCAATTGTCAGCGCCCGAAAAGCCAAAAAATGCGCCCGGAAATTCTATTTTCAATGTTTAAGCCGATTACGTCCCTAAAAGGGATAGGTGCGCGCATGGGTGACCTGATTGAAAAGCTGGCTGGTCCGCACGTTGTTGACCTGGTATGGCATCTACCCAGTGACGTGATTGATCGTCGCCATGCGCCCAAAATAGCCGACGCAGAGCCCGACACCATCGCCACGATGACTGTCCGGGTCACCAAGCACTATGCACCGCACAACAAACGACAACCGTACAAAATCACGGTGATGGACGATACCGGGGCAATGTCTTTGGTGTTTTTTCGCGGTCGCGCGGATTACTTGAACAAGGTCCTACCGGAAAATGAAATTCGGGTGATTTCGGGCAAATTAGAACGGTTTGGCGATGGCCTTCAGATGACTCATCCTGATCACATCGTCACCGAAGACGAGGCCGAGACCGTCAGGCGCGTGGAACCGGTATATCCCCTGACCGCGGGCGTTTCGCTCAAGGTTTTGGGCAAAGCTATTCGCGCTGCCGTTGACCAAGCCCCCGACCTTCCAGAATGGCAAGATAAGGCGCTGATGGCACGCGAGAAGTGGCCGACGTGGCACCAAGCGATTACTCGCGTCCATGCACCAGAGGATTTAGCCGATATTGATCCTAACACCCTGCACCGACGCAGACTGGCCTATGACGAGCTTCTCTCAAATCAGTTGGCACTGGCTTTCGTACGCCAACAAATGAAACGCTTGAAAGGCCAGCCGCTGATCGGTGACAATTCATTGCGCGACAAAGTGATCAATGCCCTGCCCTTCAAAATGACCAACGCACAAAATTTCGCCATAAGCGAGATTGATGGAGATCTGAAATCTGAATACCGGATGCTCCGATTGCTGCAAGGCGACGTAGGGTCAGGCAAAACCGTGGTCGCTTTGATGACCCTGTTGACGGCGGTTGAGGCAGGTGGTCAGGCGGCGATGATGGCGCCCACCGAAATACTGGCCCGCCAACACATGGAAAGCCTTTCGGTTCTATGCGAGGCGGCAGGCATTCAGCCCGTATTATTGACTGGACGGGAACGCGGCAAATCGCGCGATGTCATTTTGTCACAACTGGCAACAGGTGCGGCACGCCTTGTGATCGGCACACATGCATTGTTTCAGGATGATGTTGAATTTAAGGATTTGCGCGTTGCCGTGATAGACGAGCAGCATCGTTTTGGTGTTCATCAGCGATTGACCTTGGCCAGCAAAGGCCAGGCTGTCGACATGTTGGTAATGACCGCGACCCCTATTCCGCGCACGTTGATGTTGACGGCCTATGGCGACATGGATGTATCACGATTGACCGAAAAGCCTGCCGGACGCCAACCTGTCCAGACGGTGTTGATTTCCAATGATCGAATGGAAGAAGTCGTCTCGGCTGTCAGCCGGGCTCAGAAGTCTGGGGCGCGTGTATACTGGGTCTGTCCATTGATTGAAGAATCCGAAGTCAGCGATATGGCCGCCGCCGAAGACCGTTATGATCATTTGCGCGCGATTTTTGGCGACCGGGTTGGCCTTGTTCATGGGCGTATGAAGGGAACCGACAAAGATGCTGTGATGCTGGCGTTTAAAACCGGCGAGCTCGACATTCTAGTCGCGACGACGGTCATCGAAGTTGGCGTCGATGTCCCCGAAGCCAGCATCATGGTCATCGAACATGCGGAGCGTTTTGGCCTCGCCCA
The DNA here is from genome assembly GCA_965659695.1 of Rhodospirillales bacterium. Lineage (GTDB taxonomy): Bacteria > Pseudomonadota > Alphaproteobacteria > Rhodospirillales > Casp-alpha2 > UBA4479. Next base: position 4,287 of record CBFHXC010000056.1, on the reverse strand, counting down.
ACTTCATCAGCTCCGTGGCCGCATTGGTCGCGGAGCCGAAAAATCAACATGCTTATTGATGCATACAGGAAATCTTGGAGAAGTGGCTAAGGCGCGCTTGAAAACAATGCGTGAAACCGATGATGGTTTCATCATTGCCGAGAAGGATTTGCAACTCCGAGGTGCAGGTGAATTGCTCGGAACCCGCCAAAGTGGCTTACCAGCCTTTCGCCTTGCCGATTTGGCGCTTCACGGGGACTTATTGCAGATGGCACGCGATGATGCTGAGCTTATTTTACGCAATGATTCTGGGCTGAAGTCAGAAAGAGGACACGCACTACGTATTCTCCTCAATATATTTCAGCAGGATTCTTCGATAAAAAATATACGCTCGGGGTAAGAGATCAAAGTGGGACGACGAGGAGTTCATAAAATATGAATGCAGTAAGGGATAGAAAACCCATTTACCAATTGCGACTGCGCTTTAGTGGGTCAATTGACGAGGTTGAGAATTGGCTCGAAAGTAATTGCGACGGCGTTTATTCGTACCAGCTCGAAGATATCACCGAGACTGATACTGTTTTTAGCCAGCTGGACTTGTTGTTCGAATTTTCTAACGACAACGACCGCAAAAAATTCAAGGACGCTGTAGTACAGGGACAATTCTAATTGGTCTAACCGGAAGAATTTTATTCTTCCTCAGAGCCCGATTTCGCCGCATTATATTTATCTTTCGGGCGGCTGTTCTTTTCTACCAAGACCGGGGTCCCCTGAGCTTCGCGCAAAACTTCTAGTTCTTCGAAAGTCTGTGCGGATACGACAGCTGTTGCTTTTTCCTCTTCTGATCGTCGATCCGGCGGCGTCACGATACCACCTGAAATCACCATCTTTATCGCTTCTTCGACACTCATTGATAGTGGGGCAATGTCTTTTTTGGGGACAAACAAAAGGAAGCCAGATGTCGGGTTGGGTGTGGTCGGCAGAAACACATTAATACATTCTTCTGCCGTCATGTTTTGAACTTCACCCTCTGTCGTGCCCGTAATGAACCCCACAGCCCAAATACCCCGGCGAGGATACTCAATCAGCACAGCTTCGCGAAAAGCATTCGATTGCTGAGCCAGTACTGTTTCCAATATCTGTTTGATCGCAGAATGCACATCTCGAATGACCGGCATCTGGTTAAGAATTCGGTCGCTGACCCGCGCCCATAAACGTCCAAAGAAGCCCGCCGTCAGCGCGCCAACAAGAATCAGTGCGATCAGCAGGATGATCAACCCCAATCCCGGCAAAGCAAATGGCAAGTATGTCTCAGGGTTATATTTGGCCGGAATCAGTGGAGTGATTTTGCTATCGACGAAGGTCACAAAAAGCCACGCCAAATAGAACGTAATGAAAATTGGTGCCGTCACCAAAATACCGGCGAAAAGATATGCTCTAATTTTTTGCCCAAAGGACATCTGACGGCGAATGGTGCCAGACTGCCCATCAGGATGGTTCAAATTTTGCGGTGTCATCTGCGAATTAAGCCTAGCTCAAAAACGTATCAATTTCGCGCCATGTGTCTTCTGCGGCTTCTTCTGGTAGAAAATGCCCCGACGGCAAGGCGCGACCAGAGACAACCTCGCACTTTTCTTGCCATGTCGCCAGTACATCGTACGTCTTGTGCATCAGCCCCGCCTCGCCCCAAAGAACCAATGTGGGACAGGCGACCTTTTTGTCAAAATCTGCTTCGTCATGCTCAAGGTCAACCGTGATCGCAGCCCGATAATCTTCGCACGATGCATGAATGGTCGCCGGATCCGAAAAACATCGCTGGTACTCCTCCATGGCCGCAGGATCAAAGATGGCGTCAGATGCGCTCCAATGTCCCATTTTGCACGACAGATAATATTCTGGGTCTCCGCCAATCAGTTTTTCAGGCAATGGTGCGGACTGGGCGAGGAAAAACCAATGGTAATACCCCAGCGCAAACGCCTTATCGGTTCGTGCAAACAGTGTATGGGTGGGAACGATATCTAGTAGACCAAGACGCATGACTTTATCCGCATGGTCCAACGCCATGCGATGCGCAACACGCCCGCCCCGATCATGGCCAAAAACCGGAAATTGATCGAAGCCCATTTGACCCATCACCGCCACCATGTCGGCAGCCATCGCCCGTTTTGAATAGAGGCCGTGGGTCGGATCGCCAGCGGGTTTAGAGCTATCGCCATAGCCGCGCAGGTCAGGCAGTACGACCGTGTATTTTTCGGCTAGTTTCGGTGCCACCAAATGCCACATCACATGAGTTTGCGGATACCCATGCAATAACAGGACCGGCGGTCCGTTTCCTGCCTTGCGCGTCCTAATGGTGACACCATCAGTGCCCGGAATATCAGTAGTCTCAAACTCAGGCAGCAATTCGTGGGTCATTTCGACGACGACCTCACGGTCTCGACCAATATTCTCAATAAAGCGCGAATGAACGGGTCAGATTGCTTGAGTTTATCTTTGTACAATAATTTTGAAATGGTCATGATTGTCGCACCGTCCCTTACTTTAGCCGTCGCCATCCGCGGTTGATCATCGATCAAGGCCATTTCACCGAAGATACCGCCTTTCCCAACAACAGCTAATTCTTGGTCTTCACCGTCAACAACTTTGGAGATCACGACCTCTCCAGATTGGACAACGAATGCGCTGCTTCCCTGCTCACCTTCCCTGAACACAGTCTGGCCCGCTTTATACGATCGACGTTCAATTATGTCGCTCACAAATAACCTCGCGCTTTTGTGTCAAAAACATTGGAACCCGTCATTTGATCGGTATCTTAACGCTCATAGATTGAAAAGTAAGTGACGAAAGATACAAAATGGCATCATCGGCACGAAGAGAATACCCAGATCGACCACTCGTGGGCGTTGGGGCGGTCATCCTGAGTGAGGCGGGTGTGGTCCTGATCAAACGCGGTAAACCGCCGCGCATCGGTGCCTGGAGCCTGCCCGGCGGTGCACAGAAACTGGGCGAAACCGTAGCCGAAGCAGCACACCGGGAAATTCTTGAGGAGACCGGCTTAGTGACCGAAATCATCGGTCTGATCGACGTCGTCGATAGCATTTCGCCCTCTAGTGACGGTCGGATTCAATATCATTACACATTGGTCGATATGCTCGCCGTGGCATCAGCCGGTGATGTCCCAATAGCGGGTGCGGATGCAGCCGATGCGATCTGGGTGCCAATAGACGACCTCGCCGATTACAAGCTTTGGTCCGAGACTATACGCATTATCAACCAAGCCCACGAGATGTGGCAGAAGCTTTAGCGTTCGCGGAACGATGTTGATACGGAGCTATACACCGGTTTCAGCAAATAAGAGAACAATGTCTTCTTGCCGGTTTTAATATCCGCTTGCACGGTCATACCGGGCATCACTCGGTTTTGTCCCGGGTCGCCACCGACATAACTTTTGTCGAGCGAAATGATCCCTTTGTAATAGGGGTCACCCTGCTCATCCAAAAACGTCGACGCCGAGACATCTTTGAGTTCGCCCAAAATTCCGCCAAAACGGGCAAAATCATAGGTCGTAACTTTGACTGTCACCGGTTGCCCAAAGCGCACATGCCCGACGTCACGAGGTTGAATTTTCGCCTCGACGACCAATTCTTCGTCCAGCGGTACGATCTCCGAAATCACTTCACCGGGCGGCACAATACCGCCAACAGTGTGCACGCGAAGGCCCTTCACGATGCCCCGCACGGGCGTTACGATATCCAATCGGCGGACACGGTCACGCGCTTCGATCAATGCTTCTTCGACCTGAATCAACTCGTTTGCGCTTTCACTCAATTCCGCAAGCGCTTGTTCGCGTGCTTCGGTCTCGATCTCAGCCAATCGGCTCTCGGATTCCAGGATGACTTCGGTGGCGCGGTCCCGTTCAGAGATCAAATCCGCCAATTCGCCACGCGCTGTATTCAGCTGCCGCTTGGCATCCAAGTATGCAATCTTTGACGTCAGTCCTTCTTTGTAGAGCTGTTCACGAACTTCGAGCTCTTCGGCGAATATCTCGGCGGAGCGGATCAATGTTTGTTCTCGCTCAACCAGCAGTTCCAAATCTGCACGACGCTGCTGGATTTGTTTTCGGGTGGTTTCTTGACGATTGAAGAATGCTTCCAATGATCCCTCATAAATGCGCTGCTGGTCGCGGACCATGTTCGGATAACGCGTGCCGACCTTCTCCCAGTTCGGCACACCACCTGTGCCCAAAGCACGCAACCGTTCCGAGTGCCTAGCCCCCAATGAGTGGTCCATGTGCATTGTTAGTTCATA
>CBFHXC010000055.1:0-19150 GCA_965659695.1 Rhodospirillales bacterium | reverse complement strand
ATGCGGTGCTCATTACAGATGTCCAATCTAGTTTGGTTTCAAATAATATACACATTCATTTTACAGGCTTACGTTTCCCTCGGCAAAGCCAGCCATTCTGTCGCGTATTACAAAATGTTTGTGCTCCATCGCTCGGCTTTTTATGTTCGCGCCCACCCATCACCGCCAATGAGGAATCAAATGTCGTCAATCGAAGAGAAGTTCAAAGCACTCGCAACCGATAATGCACCGGGTCAAGAAACCCGGCAGAAGACTGACGATATCGAAAGCCTGATGCGCGGCGATGTGCTTGAGGGTACGCCCGTCGATTTCTCTCATGGTGACGTAGATGCCCACGAACCCACGCCAGGTTCATTCGAAGAATTCAGAGCCGGTGTCGAGGTTGGTGGCGCACAGGCGTATACAGAATATCGCGGCGCATTGAGCATTCGCTCTCACCTTGCGCAGCATCTGCAGGATTTCACAGGTGCATCTGTTGCAGCTGATGAAGAGCTTATCATTACCACCGGCACCCAAGGCGCGTTATTTCTGGCCATCGCATCGACCGTGGCCACGGGTGACAAAGTCGCTATCGTGCAGCCGGACTATTTCGCCAATCGAAAGCTGGTGCAGTTTTTCGATGGCGAGATCGTGCCCGTGCAGCTCCAATATATGAACAATGGCCAAAGCGCGGGCTTGGATTTGGCACAACTGCGCGGCGCCTTCGAAGCCGGCGCAAGGGTTTTTATATTTTCGAATCCCAACAATCCGACAGGCGTCGTGTATTCAGAAGAAGAAGTTCGCGGCATCGCTGATCTGGCCGCTGAATTTGGCGCGATCGTGATCGCAGACCAACTTTATTCCCGCCTGCGCTATGACGGGACGAATTACACGCATCTGCGTGCGGTCACTAAACAGCCGGACAATGTCATCACAATTATGGGTCCATCGAAAACGGAATCCCTCAGCGGTTATCGCCTGGGCGTGGCCTTTGGCGGCGCGCATTTGATCGAACGCATGGAAAAGCTGCAGGCCATCGTATCATTGCGGGCGGCTGGGTATAATCAATCGGTGATGCGGACTTGGTTCAACGAACCTGATGGTTGGATGGATGAGCGGATCAAAAACCACCAAGCCATTCGCGATGATCTGATTGACGTGTTCCAATCTGCCGGATTTGAAACACGCGTGCCGCAAGCGGGGAGCTATTTATTCCCACACCTGCCCCCGCTATCCATCGATTATCAAGACTTCGTGCGTTTGTTGCGCGTCCAAGCCAACGTGATCGTGACGCCAGGGACTGAGTTCAGCCCACATACAGCCGCAAGCATTCGATTGAACTTTTCACAAGATCACAAGGCATCCGTTGCTGCGGCACACCGCATCGTCGAAATGGTCAAAATCTATAGCTGACGAGCCTGCGCCAGCACTTACAGAATGAAGTTCGCGATGTTTTCGTCGTGCGTGATGTCCTGGTAGGTAAAACCGAGATCATCCATCCGCAGCAATAAGGCTTGGAATTCATCCGCGCTGGTTGATTCAATGCCGATCAGCACAGACCCGAAGTTCCGGGCTGACTTTTTCAAATACTCAAACCGGGTGATATCATCGTGCGGCCCTAAAATATCGAGGAAATCACGTAATGCGCCGGGCCGCTGCGGCAGCCGCAATATAAAGAATTTCTTCAAACCGGCAGATCTCAACGCACGTTCTTTGACTTCAGGCAGTCGTTCGAAATCGAAATTACCACCCGATGTCACGCACACAATGGTTTTACCAGCAATCCGCTCAGATGGCAGATGGCGTAGTGCTTCGATGGCCAATGCGCCAGCGGGTTCCAGTACGGTCCCTTCTACGTTCAGCATCTCAATGATGGTTTCGCAAAGACTATCTTCATTGGCTAAAAGCACAGCGTCTGGCGATTGGTCTTTGAGGTGACTGAAATTCAAAGCACCGATTTTACCAACAGCCGCGCCATCCACAAAGCTATCGATTTTCGCGAGGTTGGCACGTTCGCCAGCTTCGAGGCTTTGTTTGAGGCTTGGTGCACCCTGTGGCTCAACGAAAACGAACTCTGTCTTCGGTGACAATTCTTTGAATATCTGCACCAACCCGGCAGATAGACCCCCACCACCCACAGGCACAATCATCAAATCAATCTGACCAACATCATGTTCACTCAGGATTTCCAACCCGACAGTCGCTTGACCTTCGATGATATCCGCATGATCGAACGGCGGCACCATTTTCGCGTGATACGCCTCGGCATGTTCGTGCGCGGCGGCATAACATTCATCAAAAGTATCACCAATCAATTTGACTTCAATAAACGCACCGCCAAAGCTCTCGGTCTTCATGATTTTTTGTTGTGGTGTCGTGACTGGCATGAAAATCACGCCGGTTTTTTTGAAATGGCTACATGCAAAGGCAAACCCCTGCGCATGGTTCCCAGCCGAGGCACACACGAAACTTAATTCGGAGGTATCGCTATCGCGAATGGCCTTGCGGAAAAAGTTAAAGGCACCGCGAATTTTATAGCTCCGCACCGGTGTCAGGTCTTCGCGCTTCAAATAGATGTTCGCGCCGTATCGATCAGACAGATACGCATTTCGCGACAATGGGGTCTCGTCCATGAGATCACTGATGGCATCACGTGCCACAGTAACTCCACGCAACATTGCTGACGCCTCTTCGCCACTCATCACAGGTAAATCCCTAAAACCAGAAGGTGCCCAGATTGAAACTCTTCGGAACTGAATAGCATTTGATCACGGATATTGAAATGCTACGCTTTGATCTGCATTTCTAGCCTTTTTGGACCAGCATTCACTGCTCCTTTATGTGACAATGAAGTCGATACTAATTAACCTTAGATCATGGTTTTACCGCCGTCATCATCAGTAGTTTTATATTTGCCGCGCGATATCGCGGCATGATTTTCAAAGCGAGTTCACATCCATGACACAGAAACCCTATCGTTTGCGTTTACCAGGCCCCACCGCCGTATCACAGCGGGTATTAGATGCTTCGGCGCAGATCGTCCTGAACCACCGCGGACCGGAATTTGCCGCGCAACTGGGTGAAGTGAACGACATGATCCGGCCGGTCTTGGGCACCAAAAACGAAATATTGGTCCATACATGTTCGGGTACCGGAGTGATGGAAGCGTCTCTCGCCAACGTTCTTGGTCAGGACGATCAAATTCTGGTGTTGTGCAATGGCCAGTGGGGAGATCGCTTCATTGGTATCGCCAACGCGCTCAATCTGAATATCGGTATCGACAAGATCGAAGTTCCATGGGGCGAAGCGATCCCGATTGAGGCGCTAAATCAAAAATTATCCGAAAATGAATACACAGCGGTGATTGCGATTCACAACGAAAGCTCCACCGGCGTGGTCGGTGACCTTAAAGCCTTTGGAGACGCTGTCGGCAAGACATCCGCTCTTCTAATCGTTGATTCCATCAGTGGTGCCGGTGGGCTTGAACTGCGCCAGGATGAATGGGGGGTCGATATCCTGGTGACTGGATCACAAAAGGCACTGATGTGCCCGCCTGGGCTCGGCATCGCGAGCGTCAGCGACAAAGCCTGGGCCAAAATTGACGAAGAACGCGGGCAAGTTCGCTTTTATTGGGATTTCCGAAAAGCACGAGAATGGGCCCCCAAGGGTCAAACGGCATTCACGCCGGCAGTGACCCTGATTGCAGGACTCCATGAGGCACTGACGATGATCCACGAAGAGGGTCTGGATAACGTCATCGCTCGGCACGCCAAGCTGGCAGCGGCCATGCGTGCAGGTGGACAGGCAATTGGGTTGGGCATATTCCCAACGGCCCCGATGTTATCTGACACGGTCTCGGTCTTTTCGGTCCCCGAAGGAATCGATGGCGTCGCCATTGTGCAAAACTTGCGCAAGGATCATGGCACCATTATCGCGGGATCTCGTAATGCATTGCGCGGCAAGATCATCCGTATCGGCACCATGGGCATTGTCACTGGCGATGATATTGTGACCGACCTTGAGCATTTAGAGGCAACACTCGCAGGACTGAAGCATGAATTTGAGCCGGGTGCTGGTGTGGCTGCCGTCAAAGCTGCACTCGGTTAGTTCCAGATGCATAAAGGGATACAGACGTGACAGGTGGCGCAACGATAACCGAGAAAATCCTCTCAGCGCATTGCGGCCGTGAATGCCGCGCGGGCGAGAGTGTTGTTTGTAAAGTCGATGCGGCAATGGCCAGTGATGGGTCCGCCCCGATGGCAATTGATTATTTCAACAAAATGGGCGGAAAGACCCTGGCTGATCCAAAGTCCATTGTTTTTGCGCTTGATCACTATTCTCCACCAGACAATCCAGCGACCGTCGCGCTGCAAGATCGCATGCGCGACTTCACCGCAAAACAAGGCAACGTGTTGTATGAAATTGGCGCCGGCATCAGTCATCAATTGATGATCGAACGCGGCCATGTACAACCAGGTCAATTGGTCGTCGGGGCTGATAGCCATTCGGTCCAATACGGCGCGGCCAATGTCTTCTCAACCGGTGTGGGATCATCCGACCTCGCCGCTGTGATGCTGACGGGTAAGTTATGGTTTCGGGTCCCAGAAAGCATTCGAATTACAATGACGGGCGCGCTTAATCCCGGGGTGGACGCCAAAGATATCGCGCTCGAGGTCAATCGTGTTCTTGACCCGGCTGATGCAAGTTATCGGGCGTTAGAGTTTTCCGGCAAGGGAGCGGCATCACTAAAGTTCGAAGAGCGTATGCTACTCAGCAACATGTCGACAGATGCGGGTGCCAAGGCAGGCGTATTCGCGGCTGATGCCGTCACCGATTCTTACTTACAAGGTGCTGATACGCTTCAGGGTGCAGTTATCGCTGATGAGGCCGCAACTTATGCCCTGGAGTTGGAAATTGATTTGAGCAGCCTGACCCCACGTCTGGCACGTCCGCCGGTCGATGGCGCCGCAGCCGAGATTGTCGGGATCGAGATGGACATCGGACAACCGGTGGATATGGCATACCTGGGTACATGCACCGGGGGGCGTCGGTCAGATTTTGAACGTGCACTTAAAATCCTGCGTGCTGGTGGCCGCAAAGATCCGCACGTACAGCTTATCGTGACGCCTGCATCCGATCAGGTTTATGGCGACATCGCCGGAAACGGTATGTTGGCCGAATTCATCAAATTCGGCGCACTGATTATGACACCGGGGTGCGGGTCATGCTGTGGAACCTGTGGCACGATCCCCGGAGACGAAAAAGTCGTGATATCGGCCGCCAATCGTAACTTCACGGGCCGTATGGGCAATGCCAAGGCGCGCGTGTTTTTGGCATCCCCCGAAGCCTGCGCCGCTGCCGCCGTCACGGGTAAGATCACGGACCCCCGGACGCTGTTACCATGAGCACGTTAAGCATCCAAGGACGTGCGCGCATCGTCGGTGCTGATATCAACACCGACTACATCATCTCGTCGCGTCGAAAGCGTGTGACCATCGATCCAGATATGCTGCGTGAATTTATTTTTGAAGACTACGACGCGGAATTTGGCCAATCCTTGAAGCCTAATGACATCCTCGTGGCTGGGAAAAATTTTGGCTGCGGTTCGGCGATGGAAGTCGCCGTGACCGTGGTTCGCGCCGCGGGCATCAAATGTGTGATTGCACCCAGCTTTGCACGGGCATACTACCGCAATGCCATCAACAACGGCCTGCTGCCCATCATCTGCCCAACCGACAGCATTCGCGAAGGGGATCAGTTATCGATCAAGAATGGTGATGGGGAACTTGTCGTCACCAATGTCACCCAGCATGCAACGCTAAATGGTGAGCCATTGCCGTCGATGATGATCGAGATTTTGAATGAAGGCGGGCTCGCGTCTTATCTACTGAAGCACGGCGACTTTCCGGCACAGCTTTAACTCAAGCCGTCATCTCGCCAATCCGGTCCGCGCCAACACGATAATTACGCGCTGCACGCTTTCCTGATCAAGCTGCCGCGTCTTGCTCGCGCAACATTTGCAGGAAAATCTGGCGCGCGCGTCTGAGCGCTTTATCCGGTTTCAAGAACAACTCGGAATATCCGTCATCCGGGACTTCAAACATTTTCTGCTGTTTTTCCAAGGCCCAATGATCCTCGGCCACCACTGAGGGAAACATCTCAGCCACGCGCTTTGCTGCGGATACATTCGGATCACCGCCAGACATATGATCGGCACGACTATTCACGCACCACCACCAAATATGGTTACGGTCGTCAACGGGTGTGTGGAAATGGAACAACGTATAACCGCGTTCTTTATCTGTCCCCAACTCGCCGGGAGGTGCATTGTGCATCTCGACGCGTGTGTGCGCAGGACTTACCATTTTATGGGTGTGCAACCGATCCACCAGATCATAGACAAACCAATCGGCCAGAAATGGCGGTTGTTTATAATTCTCAACCTCGCGAATGGTCATCACGTACTTGTTGCCGCCTTCCTCACCCTCCTCGTATTGCACGGGGATTTTGCTGTTTTCTTCGTCACCGATATTGCCATCGTGGAGCGGGTAAAAGTGAGTGATATCCAGTAAATTCTCGATCAACAGCAAATAGTTCGCGGGGATATTCATCGGCCCAGAATCAATGCTTTCGTAGGCAAAATCGGCGATTTCAGGGGTCCGTGGCGGCTTCCGCGTGTCTTTGAGCTCGGGGTCACCGGGCCAAACCCATACCAAGCCATCCTGTTCGATAACCGGGAACTTATTGACTTTAGCTTGGGGTGGGATCGGTTGATCGGGCTGGGATGGTATCTTCACGCACTGACCAGATGTGTTATAGCAAAGGCCATGATAAGCGCATTCCAATGTGCCGTCTTCCATCAAGCGACCTTCTGAGAGCGGGAAACGCTTATGCGCGCAACGGTTATCAAGTGCCGTGACGTCGCCGTTTTTATCGCGCCATATCACCATGACGCGTTCCGCGATCTTATGACCTGTTAATTTTCCAGTCTCAAACTCTTTGGAGAACCCCGCGACGTACCAACAATTTTTGACGCTCCGATATGGGTTGCTCGCGGTCATATTATTCATTGTTTCGTTCCTCCCGGTAACTTCTCAAACGAGAAGATTATAAGTCCAACTCCAACAGCGGCGTTTTTGATCTAGCGCAGCAAATCAAAACGAAATCCTTCTGATCGTCTTCATCTAAGACCGAATCCCGATGCTCCGGTTCGCCGCTGACATATTTGGTCATGCAGGTTCCGCAAAAGCCATCCTCGCATTGTGTATCGACCGAAATACCATTCGCGCGCAGCACGTCGACAATCGATTGATCTGCGGGTACGTCATAAACCTCGTCCGAACTAGTAAGCTTCACTTGAAACGGCATACCTGCACCAGCCGGTTGATCCGCGCCATCATCAGGTGACGAGAAAAACTCAAAATGGACAGTCCCCTTGGGCCAATGCGAAGATGCAGATTTTGCGGCATCCATGAAACCCGCAGGACCACAATAATAGAGATGCGATCCAGGTTCGTGATGCTTCAATAAATCCGCAATATCCAAGCCCGCTTCGGGGTTACCGCCATCATGATGGATTTGAACCTTCCCAGCATCGACGCGGGGCGAAAGGAAATCCATAAACGGCGTTCTGTCAGCAGATCGCACACAGAGATGCATGACATAAGATGCGCCCTTGGATTCCAGTTCATGGATCATGGCGATCATCGGTGTTACGCCAATGCCACCAGCCAGCAAAACGTGATGCTCGGCTTCGTTCGAAAGCGGAAATAGGTTCTTCGGTGCCGATATATTGACTGATTCACCTGTACTCAAATGATCATGCACCCAGATCGATCCGCCTTCGCCTTGCTCTTCTCTAAGCACCCCAATTTTGTAGCTGCTGGTATCGCTCGGGTCCCCGCAAAGTGAATACGACCGCACCTCAGTTTCTGAAATCCAGACATCGATATGCGCGCCTGCGTTGAATGACGGCAGCAATCCACCATTTGGGTCTGCGAGTTCAAAACCCATAATGCCAGTGGCTTCTTGCGTCGTTTTCACCACGCGCAACGTCAAACGGTTTTGGTCACTCTGAGAGGCTCGTTGATCAATTGTATTCACGTAAATTCCTCATGCTCAGTGCACATGTAGTGATACTATAGTTATCCAAGCGAAGAGTCAGGAAAACCAAAAAATTCCCCAATTTACCAATTTCCAATGCATGAATGTTGGCTTATTTTCTAACATAACGGTCGGCACGCTTATAGCACGCGCAAACATGACAAGACTGATCAGGATTTGATGATGAACACAATCTCGGCCGCAGCGCTCAAACCACTTTTGACGGATGGTAACGAGATTGCCTTTTTAGATGTGCGTGAGCACGGCCAATATGGCGAAGGTCACCCCTTCTTTTCTGTGAGCTTACCGTTCAGTGAAGTTGAAGCTTTGGCACCAAGGTTAATGCCACGCCAATCAGTGCGATGCGTTGTGATGGATGATGGGGATGGCGTCGGAGAGCGCGCCGCACAAGCGCTTATATCGCTTGGGTATTCAGATGTATCCGTTTTAGAGGGCGGCGCACCCGCGTGGGCGGCCGCGGGCTACACGTTGTTCAAAGGCGTCAACGTGCCTTCCAAAACGTTTGGCGAACTTGTTGAGCACCATTTCGATACACAATCGATTTCAGCCGAAGAGCTCCAAGAAAAGTTTGAACGACAGGATGACTTTGTCCTGCTGGATGGCCGTACGCCCCATGAATATAAGAAAATGACCATCCCCAACGCCCAGTCATGCCCTAACGCAGAGTTGGGCTATCGATTGCCGATGCTATGTGCTGATCCTGAAATGCCGATCGTCGTGAACTGTGCGGGCCGGACACGATCAATCATCGGCGCGCAGATGCTCAGCCTGTTGGATGTTCCGAACCCAATTTTCGCGCTGCGAAATGGCACGCAGGGATGGCGGCTGGCTGGTTACGACTTGTTGCATGGTGCTGATCCGGCGGCGCTTCCGGTTCTTGGCTCGGAACAATGGCAAGCTGGGCTGGAAAAGGCAGAGGCCCTTCAATCAGATTACAATATTCCGACGGTGACATTCGATGATGCCCGCGCATGGCTCAGTCAATCAGACCACAGCACGTATCTGTTCGATGTCAGAACGGCCGAGGAATTTGCGGCCGGGCACGTGACGGGCGCACACAACGCCCCCGGCGGGCAATTGGTGCAAGCCACAGATGAACAGCTCGCGGCGCGCAACGCGCGGATCATTCTGACATGCGATAACGGTCTGCGCGCGACGACTACAGGTATTTGGCTTGCAGGTATGGGCCATCAGGTTTGGGTACTCGATACCAATACACCCCGCAAAGACACAACCACGTCGTCAAAGACTTCCACTCAACAGATCAACACCATCGATCTGGATAGGTTGAAATCGAAGGTGGAAAGTGGCGCGACCGTCGTCGATGTTTCACGAGGCATGAGCTACCGTGCGGGACATATCGAAGGCGCCATCTGGGCCACACGCGCGCGATTGGGTCAGCTTGGCATCGATGATCCCACAGACATTGTTCTCGTCGGACAATCGGCATCAATTGTGGCTGGCGCGTTGAATGAATTTCTCGCGCTGACGGGCAAAGCACCGGAGAACGTCTGTGTTTCTACACCCGACGACTGGCGGTCTGTGGGCATTAATGTCGTGGAAACACCCGACTTGCCGAGCGAACAAAACTGTATCGATTACTTGTTCTTTGTGCATGATCGCCACGATGGGAATCTAGATGCCGCTCGCCGCTACCTGGAATGGGAAACCGGCCTGCTTGATCAATTGGATGATCAAGAAAAAGGCGTGCTCAATCCAATTGATGCGCGGAACTAAAATTCAGCGCCCGTTGTCTTCGCGCCACTTCTTGAATGCGATCTGGTTTTCTTCTTTGGTACCCGGATATAGGCCAACAATCGACGCACCAGCTTGAACGCGTTCCAGCACGAAGTCCTCGTAAGCCGTCATCTCGCGCGCTTCTTCGGCGATGTTATCTGCGATTTCCAACGGGATCACTACGACCCCCTCGTCATCGCCAACCATGACATCACCTGGGAATACGGCAACATCACCGCAACCAATCGGCGCATCCAATTCAATCGCTTGATGGAGCGTCAAATTGGTCGGGGCAGAGGGCCGCTGGTGATAACACCTGATATCCATGTCCGCGATTTCTGGTGAGTCGCGAAACCCACCATCGGTAATCACGCCTGCCACGCCACGCTTCATCATGCGCGTGACCAATATACTGCCCGCCGATGCCGCGCGGGCATCTTTGCGGCTGTCCATCACCAAAACACGGCCTGGCGGGATGGCTTCTACGCCAACACGCTGCGGGTGCTTGGGGTCAGTAAAAACGGTGATCGGGTTTAAATCTTCGCGCGCAGGAATATAGCGCATCGTATAGGCTTGCCCGACCATGTTTTTACCCTTGGCCGACAACGGCTGAACATTCTGAATAAACTGATTTCGCAGTCCTCTTTTAAATAAGGCCGTGGTCAGCGTCGCCGCGCTGACATGCATCAGCTTGTCGCGGGTTTCATCTTTAAGCGCACCAGACATGCGTTTCTCCGTTAAAAAATATCAGGCTCGCCCACGGCTTCGCCAAAATCAGTTTCCAGACAATCGAAATCGCAGCCTTCGTTGGCTTGCTTAATGTGCTGCGCAAACATCCACCCATAGCCACGTTCAAACTTGGGCTTTGGTGCCACCCATGCCGCACGCCGCGCCGCCAGCTCATCTTCGTCAACCAACATATCGATGGTGCGATTGGTAATATCGAGTTTCACGATGTCACCGGTCTTCAGTAAAGCGAGCGGCCCACCAACATGAGATTCGGGGGCAACGTGAAGGATACACGCGCCATAGCTGGTACCGCTCATCCGTGCATCTGACATCCGAAGCATATCGCGAACGCCCTGCTTCACCAGCTTGGTCGGAATCGGCAACATGCCCCATTCCGGCATGCCGGGACCGCCCTGTGGCCCTGCATTCCGAAGCACCAGAACATGATCCTCGGTGACATCTAAGTCTTCGTCATCAATCGCTGCTTTCATTTCTGGGTAGCTGTCGAATACCAGTGCCGGGCCTTCGTGATTGTAAAATTTGGGATCACATGCCGATGGCTTAATGACGCATCCATCAGGTGCGAGGTTCCCTTTCAGCAAGGCGAGCGAGCCTTCATGATACAACGGCTTATCCATGGGCCGGATTACATCATCGTTGTAGACTTCGGCGTCAGCAATATCTTCACCCAGCGTTGCACCCGATACGGTCGTGACTGTTTTATCCAGTTTGTCACCAAGTTCTGACATCAACGCCCGCAGCCCACCGGCGTAATAAAAATCTTCCATCAGATACGTGTCGCCGCTGGGGCGCACATTGGCGATGACCGGTACATGACGGGATGCGGCATCTAAGTCTTCGAGCGAGAAATCAACTCCGGCACGCCGCGCCATCGCGATCAAATGAATCACTGCATTGGTTGAACACCCCATCGACATAGCGACCGTTGCCGCATTATCGACAGCCCCCCGGGTCAGAATCTCATCGGGCGTCAGATCTTCCCAAACCATGTCCACAATTCTGCGTCCGGTCGCCGTCGCCATCCGAATATGATTGGAGTCCGGTGCAGGGATTGAACTCGCACCCGATAACGTAAGGCCCAACGCTTCGGCAATTGCAGTCATGGTCGATGCCGTGCCCATCGTCATACAATGGCCGTAAGAGCGCGCGATGCCACCTTCAACATCATTCCATTCACGGTCAGATACATTGCCCGCACGACGTTCGTCCCAGTACTTCCAGGCATCGGATCCACTGCCCAACGCTTGGCCCTTATAGTTGCCGCGCAACATGGGGCCAGCAGGCAAGTAGATCATCGGCAGACCCGCACTAATCGCCCCCATCACCAAACCCGGCGTGGTCTTGTCGCAGCCGCCCATCAAGACAGCGCCATCAACAGGGTGTGAGCGGATAAGTTCTTCGGTCTCCATCGCCAAAAAATTGCGATAGAGCATGGTCGTTGGTTTTACGAACTGCTCAGCCAATGACATCGCTGGCAATTCCAATGGGAAACCACCCGCTTGGAGGATGCCTTTGCGGACATCTTCGGCACGATGCTTAAAATGGGCATGGCAGGGGTTGATATCTGACCACGTATTGATGATCGCAATGGAAGGCTTGCCTTCCCAATCGGACTTCTCCAAGCCCATCTGCATAGCACGAGAACGATGGCCGAAAGACCTTAGATCATCTGGGGCAAACCATTTGCTTGAACGCAGTTCAGCGTAGGTCTTCTTTTTTCGATCCGCCATGACTTAGTGAAAACCATCCGCCACAGCGAACATGAAAACAATCACAGCGAGGCCCAGCAGCACGCCAACGATGCCTGGCAAAATACCGTAACGGTCGCTTTCGTTGGCAGCGTGGCCTTCTAAGTCGTCATGTAATTCAGGTGTTGCCATATCAAACTCCTATCACGTCAGCCACATGGGGAACCAAAGGGCAATTTGTGGGATGAACATCACCAACAGCATCCCAGTGATCTGTAAGAAGATAAACGGGATCACACTGATAAAGATTTCCTGCAACGTCACATCTTTGGGGGCGACCGATTTCAACCAGAAACATGCGGGTCCGAATGGCGGGCTGAGGAAATAAATCTGAATGTTCATCACGAACAAAATACCAAACCAGACCGCGGCCCAATCTGGCGTCATGCCCAATTCAGGGGCCAGATCCCGAACCACCGGCGCGAACACAGGCACGGTAATAAAGATAATCGCAATCCATTCCATGAACGTGCCCAAGATCACCAATATGGCCATCATCACGAAGATGGTGCCCATCGCGCCAAGGCCTGTGCTTTTGATCAAATCGCGCATGAAGTCAGCGCCACCGATCAGATTATATAGCCCCACAAATGCCACGGCGCCGATGATCAACCAGATGATCGTGCCGACCACGGCCATGGTATTGGCAAGGCAATCGCGGATCAGCGCGTAGTTGAATTGGAACCGGATAGCAGCCACTAGGATTGCGCCAAACACACCCACCGCAGCGGCCTCAGTAACACTAGTGACCCCACCATATATCGAACCCATCACGCAGAAGATTAGCGCAATACATGTACCAACTGCCCAAACCTGGTTTTTACCCAGTTTGGTTTCTTCGCCAGTTTTTTCGGCGATCTCTGCTGCGGTCGGTGCCAACGATGGGTTCAAATTACAGCGTATCAATACATACGAGACGTAGAACGTCGCCAGCATCAAACCCGGTGTAAAACCGGCCGAGAACAGATCACCAATACCGACGTTGGCACTGAGGCCATACACAATCATCACGATGGAGGGCGGGATCAGTGTCGCCAATGCGCCCGACGCACATATCAATCCAATGGTTAGTTTTCGATCATATCCAAGCCTGAGCATTTGCGGCAATGCGACAAGGCCAAGCATCACAATTTCGCCACCCATAACGCCTGACATCGCAGCTAAGATCACCGCGACCACCGTGGTCTGAACCGCGACACCGCCGCGCAGGCCGCCTGCAAAAATTGACATCGCGTCGAACAAATCCTGTGCGATCCCAGCGCGTTCGAGGATTGACGCCATCAATACAAAGAATGGAACCGCCACCAGCGGATATTTTTCCAGCAAATCCATGGCGTTGGTCGACACCAGATACATGCCCTGCATGCCATAGAACAGGAGTGCACAAACCACGGAAATAATGAGCGTCACAATACCCAAGGGCATCCCAGTCATCATTAACGCGAGGAGAGCTGCAACAATCAAAAGCGAGATTGTGGCGATGCCAATTTCATCCCGGTCAACATGAAACTTATCTAAGAAGTTTCCACTGAATTCCGCCATCGACCCTTCGAAGCCATAGAACATGCCATCTGCACCGCCGTAGTGCGCAATCAACTGTATCAAAAGCCGGCCACAAATCAGCGCCAGAACCGCATAGACCATGACCTGTAGGAAATGCGTTCGAAAGTGGCGACTGAGATTGACGAGAAGCTGGACAAGATAAACAAACAGGCCCGTCACGAGGACCGTTTTAATCACTATCGGCAATGGTGAGTTCCAGGCCGTACCACCGCGTTCGACAAGATCGATGCTTTCCAACGCGCGGATCATGGTGTCAGACACCATCATGTAAAGGGCAAAAACACCGACCACCATCGCGAACAGATCAAGCCACCAACGCGTCCGTTCAGACGCCATCAAATAGAAAACAGTGATCCCGATATGGCGTTTTTTAAGAGTGACGAAACCAGCAGAAAGCATCCAAGCCGCGGCGCATAGCACCATAACAACTTCGAATGCCCATTGCGTGGGCGAGTGAAACACATAACGCGCAACGACTTCCCACATGGTGCAGAAAGCCGCGAGCAAATAAAGGTTACCAACAGAGAGGCCTAGAAAACGACTGAAGTGGTCGACGGTATTATTGAATCTGGCACCAATCGGCGCACCAACCATCTTTTCCGTAATATCGGACATCGCCTAGCCCCCAAGGATGTAAATTATTTAAAGCAAACGGAGTAGAACCGCCGCGCCAGTTACGACGCGACGGATCCTCAGAGAGTTAGTTGAGAAGGCCGACCGATTTCATGTAGTTCACATGAGCATCGAGTGCTTCTTGGGCCAAAGGTGATTTCTTAGCGAAATCTTCCCAAGCACCCACCGCAATTTTGCGGAACTTGGCACGCTCTTCTTTTGACCAATCGATGACAGTGACATCACCACCAGCTCTTTGTTCGGCAGCGATTGCACGGTCTTGAAGATCGGCTTCACGGCGCATCGCGTCATACGAGGCTGCGTACCACACTTCGAGAGCCGTCTGCCCTTCTGGGCCTAGCTTGTCCCAAACATTTTTATTCACGATGAACTGCAAAACAGCCATGGAGTGAATCCCTGGGTAGATTGGGAATTTGGCGACTTTGTACATGCCGCTCGCATTGTTGTTGACGTGTGCCGAAGCATCAGCCGCGTCGATCACTTTTTTCTCAAGCGCGGTGTAAACTTCAGAGAATGGCAGCGATACCGGCGCAGCACCTGCACGGCGGAATACTTCAGCAGCCAAGCCTTCTGGAGAGCGAACTTTTACACCCTTCATATCGGCAACCGTCTTGATCGGAATAGTCGACACGAACGCTTCTTTGGCGTAAGGGCCACAACCCACGACGTGGACTTTTCCTTTTGTGTACTTGTCATACAGCTTTTGCAGGATTTCTTTACCACCAGCGTGATTACAGAACGTACGCACTTGGTCAACGGTGTCATAACCCGCAATCAAATCACCGATGATCGCGAATGCCGCATCCCGACCGGAGAAGTATGAGACTGCGTTCAAGTCACCATCAAGAATCCCGTTGGCAACCGCATCAATAGTTTCGCGGTGCGGCACAACAGCTTTTGTTGGCAGGACTTCGATTTTGACATTGCCATATGTCATGACTTCTAGTTTTGGCCCATAATTGTCGGTCATAAATCTGTGGGCCCAGTCACCAGCCTTAGAACTGGCCTGAACCTTTAGCGTTTTGGCCTGGATATCGCCCCCCGACGTTGCAAGCATCAAGGCACCCAAGGAAATTGCTACGAGTGTCTTTTTAATCACGGATGTTCTCCCATCAATATTGTTTCTATCGAACGAATTTTTTTGACAACCCGAGTAACTAATATATTAGTATTTCAGTCAAGAGAATTTTGAGCGTGGCGGAATTCGATGATCGATTGAACGATCACAAGTGACAGAACAGGGAATTGGGATCAGACGTGCCAGACTCAACGGCGACACTCCCGGACAATGATTGGCGGCCAACAGCTCGTGAACCCGGCACCTCTGCAGTCACCCATGTTTATCAAAATTTACGAGATCGAATTATCAATTTGAAGTTCGAACCGGGCACTCCCATTGCCAAGAATATTATCGCCGATAGGTTTAAAGTAAGCCCGACTCCTGTGCGTGAAGCCTTGCTTCGGCTATCTGAGGAAAATTTGGTCGATATAATCCCGCAGTCGGGAACAACCGTGTCTTTGATCGACATTCAAAGCGCCCGAGAGATTCACTTTATGCGCCTCAGCGTCGAAGTTGAAGTGTCACGCGTGCTTTGTGAAATCATTGATGATGACGGCCTTGCCCAACTCAAGGCGTGGATGGAACGCCAAGTCACCGAACTGAACGCAGGCAATCAGACTGCATTCAAACAGGCAGATAATAGTTTTCACGAAGAAATGTTTCGACAAGCCGGCGTGCGTGGTTTGACACAACTCATGGACCGAAGACGTGGCCACTATGATCGGATTCGTGGGCTGTATCTTCGTGAACATGTACGCCGTGAAGTCGTGATCAAAGAGCATAAGAAAATATTTGCTGCCCTCAAGAAACGCGATTCGGTCGCCGCCGAGGCAGCTGTTCGGATGCACCTTGGTAAATCTCTCGCCATCGTCGATCAGATTCGTGACCGTTATCCAAACTATTTCCAAAGTTCGGAGTAAATGCCGTGACAACTGAGAACGTTATCACAGATGAACAAGTACGCGCCTATCACGAGGATGGCTTTGTCGTTGTTGAGGATATTTTTTCTGCGGATGACCTCTCTCTGATGCGCCAAACCCTAGATGATTTGGTCGATAGCGCACGTGGACTAGCCGATCATACAGAGATTCTTGACCTTGAGCCCGGCCACACACCGGACGCACCAAAAGTTCGCCGCATCAAGAGCCCTTTTGAAAATCACCCCGTTTACCGAGAGATGGGCAAACACCCCAAGCTATTGTCGGTCTTACGTGCATTGATCGGAAACGATCTGCGCATGCATGGATCGAAGATCAACCTTAAGTCTGCGAAGCACGGATCACCCGTTGAGTGGCATCAAGACTGGGCGTTTTATCCGCACACCAATGATGACGTATTGGCTGTCGGCGTCATGCTTGATGACATGACCGAAGATAATGGACCGCTTTTGTGTGTGCCCGGGTCACACAAGGGGCCAACGTTCGATCATCATCAAGATGGGCGATTTGTCGGCGCTATGGATCCTGCCAACTGCGACATTGATTTGGACACGTCTGTTCCGATTACAGGGAAAGCCGGGGCATGCAGCTTTCATCACGTGCGCATGGTGCATGGGTCTGGCAAGAACACGTCGGGCTTAGACCGTCGCCTGATGCTGTATCAGGTCGCCGCTGCCGATGCTTGGGACATACGCGGCATGGGACGGGTTGGGTCGTGGGATAATTATATCGACACCATGATTTCGGGGGAACCAACGAACGAGCCCAGAACCGTACCCACCCCCATACGTCTGCCCTTCCCCGAGCCAGAAAAAGTCGGCTCAATCTATGAAAGTCAGACATTGCTCAAAAATAAATTCTTCTCCAACGACTAACCGCCGCTGGACAATTAAAAAACAGAGGAAACAATGAAACGAGTTCTTGTCACAGAACATATGCATGAATGTGGGGATGAGATTTTAAATGCATCTCCAGATATTGAAATCTTGCGTGCCGACAATATTGAACCAGACACGCTGAAAGAGGCGGTCAAAGGTGTTGATGCCATTATCGCAAGATCCGCTAAGCTGACATCAGACATTCTTGAAGGCGCAGAAAACCTGCAGGTCGTCTCCCGACATGGTGTGGGGTGTGACAATCTTGATGTCGCATATCTCACATCACGGAATATTCCTGTCGCCATTGCTTCGGGTGCAAATGCGCGATCCGTTGCAGAACACACGATGGGACTGATACTTTCAGCAGCACGTGAACTTCCCCTCCTCGATAACTTGGTGAAGGCCGGACGATGGTCAGAAAGAAACAACTACAGGGCCTGTGATCTTTTTGGCGCGAAAATCGTCATCCTTGGTTTTGGTCGTGTCGGTAAGTTGGTCGCGCCGCTCTGCAAAGCGTTCGGGATGGAAGTTGTTGTCGCCGACATTAAACTTGATGCTGAACTTGCTATCAAACTGGGATGCAAAGGCGTCGAGGATTTTCGACCAGAATTAGCGGATGCGGACTTTTTGTCGTTACATGTGCCGTTGGATGATAGCACTCGCCATATCATATCCACCGATGAACTCGCCGTCTTGAAACCCGGAAGCATCGTGGTGAATTGTGCCAGAGGGGGCGTGGTAAATGACGAGGCGCTCTTGAAAGCGTTGGAGTCAGGACACCTGAGGGGTGCAGCATTAGATGTCATGAGTACAGAGCCCCCAGCGCCTGATGACCCTCTTATGCTGCGTTCTGATGTCGTCATGAATCCTCATAACGGCGCGGGCGCGATGTCAGCGGCGATCGCAATGGCCGAAATGTCAGCTCAGAACGTCATCGACACGTTTAATGGCGTTCTTCGGGACGACTGCACCTTTAACTTAGAGGCCCTGAGATCATCATGAGAGAAGACACACCCACACGCGTATCCGCCGAAGGCATGACCGAATTGGGCAAGCGCGTTTTTATCGCTGCCGGTGCGGGGCCTGACGAGGCGAACGCCATTTCCGCAAATCTGGTCGATTCCAACTTGTCCGGCCATGACAGCCACGGTGTTGTCCGCATTCCCCGCTATGTGATGTGGGAAAACACCGGCAATCTGCAATTCGGGCAATCTGCGGATCTTATGTTAGATGGTGATGCGTTCCTGCTGATGGACGGCAACAAAGGGTTTGGCCAAGTCGTCGGGCAACAGGCCGTCGATGCCGGGATCGCCAAGGCGAAATCGCACGGCGTTGCCGTTGTCGGACTTCGTCGCGCCGGACACTTGGGCCGCATTGGGTTTTGGGCCGAACGCGCCTGTGACGAGGGATTGACCTCTATTCACTTCACCAATGTCTCGCAAAGTATGTTGGTGGCACCATTTGGGGCTGCGGACCGTCGGGTTTCCACAGCGCCGGTGACCGTCGGCGTGTGCAATCCAAATGGCGACGATTTCATTTTGGATTTTGCGACGTCCAAGGTGGCCGAAGGCAAGATCTTGGTCGCACTGCGCGGCGGCAAACCACCACCGGAAGGGGCGTTGATTGATGGCGACGGACAACCGACGCTTGATCCATCCGTGCTTTACGGCCCGCTAAAACCGGGCGAGATCGCTGATCCCCGCGCAGGCCCTGGTGCCTTGTTGACCATGGGCGATCACA
>CBFHXC010000054.1:0-19756 GCA_965659695.1 Rhodospirillales bacterium | reverse complement strand
AGCCGGGTTCGATCACACCGCACACGAAGTTTTCTTGTGAGGCTTATATCCTGACGAAGGAAGAGGGCGGTCGTCATACACCGTTCTTTGGTAACTATCGTCCACAGTTCTACTTCCGCACGACGGATGTGACGGGGACGGTTGAGCTTGCAGAAGGCACGGAAATGGTGATGCCGGGTGATAACGTTGCGATGAACGTGACGCTTATTGCGCCGATCGCGATGGACGAAGGTCTTCGCTTTGCGATCCGCGAAGGTGGCCGTACCGTCGGCGCCGGCGTCGTCGCTAAAATTATCGAGTAACGAACTTATCCTAGCGATCCCGGCATCGTGTCGGGGCTTTGCTTTGGTTTTTTTGAGGTCATAGGCCATGGAACGACAAAATATACGAATTCGCTTAAAGGCGTTTGATCACCGCGTGCTGGATCAGTCTGCACATGAAATTGTGAATACTGCCCAGCGCACAGGTGCCAACGTCCGTGGCCCGATCCCGTTGCCGACGCGAATTGAGAAATTCACGGTGCTGCGTTCGCCTCACATCGATAAGAAGTCTCGTGAACAGTTCGAGATCCGCACGCACAAACGTGTACTCGACATTGTTGACCCAACACCACAAACCGTGGACGCGCTGATGAAGCTCGACCTCGCGGCTGGTGTTGACGTCGAAATCAAACTCTGAGGATAGCGTTATGCGTACCGGCGTAATTGCAAAAAAGTTGGGCATGACCCGCATCTTCTCCGAGGCTGGCGCACACGTGCCGGTTACTGTCTTGGAAATGGATGGCGTTCAGGTTACAGCTCAACGGACCGAGGAAACGGACGGTTATACAGCTGTTCAGCTCGGGATCGGCAAAGCAAAAGTTAAGCGCGTTTCGAAAGCGATGCGTGGTCACTTCGCGAAAGCCAAAGTTGAACCCAAGAAGCGTCTCGCTGAATTCCGCGTTCATGCCGATAACTTGGTGGACGTGGGTGCCGAGATTGGCGCACACCACTTTGTTGAAGGCCAACATGTAGATATCAGCGGTATCACAGTGGGTAAGGGCTTCGCCGGTGCGATGAAGCGTCATGGTTTTGGCGGTCTTCGTGCGACGCACGGTGTGTCTATCTCTCACCGGTCGCACGGATCAACGGGCCAGTGCCAAGACCCAGGCAAAGTCTTTAAAGGCAAGAAGATGGCCGGTCAGATGGGTGCCAAGCGACGCACGCAACAAAGCCTTGAAGTGGTCCACATTGATACGGATCGCGGGTTGGTTTTGGTTCGTGGAGCAGTCCCTGGTTCTAAGGGCGGATACGTGTTCATTCGTGACGCGGTTAAGAAGGCTCTTCACGGTGATCTTCCTTATCCTGCCGGTCTGAAAGTAGACGCATCTGCCGAGCCAGCACCTGAAATGGTTGAAGAAGCTGCAGCGGCTGAAGCAACGGAGTCAGAAGAGGCCGCACCAGCAGCCGAACCAGAGAATAAGGAATAAGGCCATGAAATTAGACGTGGTCAGCCTCGATAACAAAAAGTCTGGATCGATTGATCTTGATGAAGCCGTTTTCGGCCTACGCGAGCGTAACGATCTGTTGGCGCGTGCCGTGAATTGGCAGTTGGCAAAACGCCGTTCAGGTAACCATCAGACCAAGGGTCGTTCTGACGTTGCTGCGACGGGCGCAAAGCCGTTTAAGCAAAAAGGCACAGGTCGTGCTCGTCAGGGTACCAGCGTAGCACCGCAAATGCGTGGTGGTGGCGTGGTCTTCGGTCCGCACGTACGTGATCACAGCCATAAGCTTCCTAAGAAGGTTCGCAAACTGGCGTTGGCGAGCGCTCTCAGCGCGAAAGCAAAGATCGGCAAGTTAATTGTTCTGGATGAAGCTAAGCTTTCTGCACCAAAGACCAGCGACTTAGTTAAGAAGCTATCGGCTTTGGGTTGGGGACATGCTTTGGTGATCGATGGCGAAACAGTCGATCAAAACTTCGCAAAGGCTGCTAACAACATCGTCGGTATCGACGTGCTGCCGAGCCAAGGTGCGAACGTTTACGACATCCTGCGCCGTGACACTCTGGTCCTTACAAAAGGGGCTGTTGAGAAATTGGTGGAGCGCCTGAAATGAGCCGTTATATCGCAAAAGACTTCCAGCCAAGCAAAGAGCGGATTTTCGAACTGATCCGTCGCCCGCTGGTGACAGAAAAAACCACGATGATCTCTGAGTATAATCAGGTCGCATTCGAAGTGCCGCTTGATGCCAACAAATTTGAGATCCGTGCGGCAATCGAAGAGCTTTTCAAAGTCAAAGTGACGGCGGTGAACACCATTCGTCAGAACGGCAAAGTGAAGCGGTTCCGTGGTCGCCCTGGCCGTCGTGTCGATTTCAAGAAAGCGGTCGTTACGCTTGCTGAAGGCGACAGCATCGACGTCAGCACAGGCCTTTGAGGGAGTAGTCGATAATGGCACTAAAACAGTATAAACCCGACACCCCCGGCCAGCGTGGTCTGGTATTGGTGGACCGCTCGGAGCTTTGGAAGGGTAAACCCGAAAAAGCTTTGACCGAAGGTCTGCGCAAGAAGGGTGGGCGTAACAATAACGGTCACGTCACGGCACGTCGTCGCGGTGGTGGTCACAAGCGTCGCTACCGCATGATCGACTTCAAGCGGAACAAACTGGACGTGACAGCTACTGTCGAACGGATCGAATATGATCCAAACCGGACAGCGTTTATTGCCTTGGTTGAATACACTGACGGCGAGCGTGCGTACATCTTGGCACCTCAACGTCTACGCGTGGGTGACAAGGTTGTATCCGGTACAAAGGGTGTCGACATCAAGCCAGGCAACGCAATGCCGATGGCCACGATGCCTGTAGGTACGATCATCCACAACGTTGAGATGAAACAGGGTAAGGGCGGCCAGATGGCACGTTCCGCCGGTACATACGCACAGATCATCGGTAAAGACCAAGGATACGCGCAGCTTCGTTTAAGTTCGGGCGAGATCCGCATGGTTCGCGCCGAGTGCATGGCGACTGTTGGCGCCGTGTCGAACCCTGACAAACAGAACATCGACTTGGGTAAAGCCGGTCGTAAACGTTGGCTTGGTAAGCGTCCCGCCGTTCGCGGTGTGGCCATGAACCCTGTTGATCACCCGCATGGTGGTGGTGAAGGTCGTACATCGGGTGGTCGCCATCCTGTGTCACCTTGGGGTAAGCCAACCAAAGGTAAGAGAACTCGCAGCAACAAAGAAACGGACCGGTTGATTATGCGTAGCCGCCATGTCCGTAAGAAGAAATAAGGGGGCATAGACAATGCCACGCTCCGTTTGGAAAGGTCCGTTCGTCGACGGTTACTTGCTTAAGAAAGCAGAAGCCGCTCGTGGTGCGACCCGCAGCTCCGTGATCAAGACTTGGTCTCGTCGCTCAACCATTTTGCCGCAGTTCGTTGGTTTGACGTTCGGCGTTTACAACGGTCAGAAATTCGTCCCGGTTTCCGTGACGGAAGACATGATCGGTCATAAATTCGGTGAGTTCTCGCCGTCCCGGACCTACTACGGTCACGGCGTCGATAAGAAATCGAAGAGAGGTTAATTATGGGCAAGAAGGCCGCAGAACGGCAGCTCAGTGACTCGGAAGCCATGGCATTTGCCAAGCACATCCGCGTTTCTCCTCGTAAATTGAACCTGGTTGCCCAGAGCATCCGTGGTCTCGATTGCGAAAAGGCGCTCGTGCAATTGTCTTTCTCGCACCGTCGTGTTGCTGAAGATGTTAAGAAGCTTCTGGAGAGCGCGATTGCGAACGCTGAGAACAATCATCAGCTTGACGTCGATCGCCTCTACGTTTCCGAAGCCAGTGTTGGTCGTGCCTTGGTCATGAAGCGCTTTCGCGCACGTGCCCGCGGTCGGGTTGGCCGGATCGAAAAACCTTTTAGTAACATGCGCTTAATTGTTCGCGAGCGTGAGGAGACCGCATAATGGGTCAGAAAGTTAATCCTATTGGCCTGCGCCTGGGTATCAACCGTACCTGGGACTCCCGTTGGTTCGCTGGAAGTGATTATGCAGATCTTCTGCATGAAGATTTCCGCATTCGTGAATTCTTGCACAAGAAATTGGTGCAAGCAGGTGTTGCCCGGGTGATTATCGAGCGTCCTGCTAAGAAAGCCCGTGTCACGATCCATACAGCACGCCCAGGCGTGGTGATCGGTAAAAAAGGTCAGGACATCGAGAAGCTTCGCTCCGAGATCGCAAAAATGACGAGCGCTGAAGTGCACTTGAATATCGTTGAGATCCGTAAGCCTGAAGTCGATGCACAATTGGTGGCAGAGAACGTCGGTCAGCAGATTGAGCGTCGCGTATCCATCCGTCGCGCTATGAAACGTGCTGTTCAATCAGCCATGCGCATGGGTGCTGAGGGCATTCGGATCAACTGTGCAGGTCGTTTGGGCGGCGCAGAGATCGCACGGACGCAATGGTATCGTGAGGGACGTGTTCCTTTGCACACATTGCGCGCAAACATTGATTACGGCGAAGCCAGTGCTCACACGACCTATGGGGTGTGTGGTGTCAAAATCTGGATCTACAAGGGCGATATTATGGCCCACGATCCGATGGCAATGGAAAAGCTGCAACTTGATCAGCAGCCGCAGCGCTGACGCTGAGTTGACGAGAGGATAATTAGAAATGCTTTCTCCAAAGCGTACAAAATTCCGAAAGGCTCATAAGGGCCGCATCCATGGGATGGCAAAGGGCGGCACCGCGCTGAACTTTGGTGCCTATGGTCTGAAGGCGACAACGCCAGAGCGTGTGACAGCCCGCCAGATTGAGGCTGCTCGTCGTGCAATGGTGCGTCACATGAAACGTGCCGGACGTGTATGGATCCGTGTCTTCCCCGACCTTCCAGTCACCCAAAAGCCAGCCGAGGTTCGCCAAGGTAAAGGTAAGGGTAGTGTCGAATACTGGGTTGCTCGTGTGAAACCAGGTCGGATCATGTTTGAAATCGATGGTGTGTCCAAGGACGTCGCAAAGCGTGCGTTTGAACTTGGTGCTGCAAAGTTGCCCGTTAAAACGCGCTTTGTTACACGCCTTGGCGAAGAGGGTTGATCAGATGAAAGCAGCTGATCTAAAGACCAAAACCGACGACGAGTTGAAAGACCAGTTGGCGGATTTGCGGAAAGAAGCGTTCAACCTGCGTTTCCAAGCGGCTTCTGGCCAGCTTGAAAATACAGCTCGTGCACGACTGGTTCGTCGCGACATCGCGCGGGTGAAAACAGTGCTCGGTGGTCGCCGCGCATCTGCGGACGCTTAAGGATAAGGAACGGACATTATGCCGAAACGAGTCATGCAAGGCGTTGTCGTGAGCGACAAGCAAGACAAAACGGTCACCGTTCTTGTCGAGCGTCGGGTCATGCATCCGCTTTACAAAAAGTACGTGAAGAAATCGAAAAAGTACGCAGCTCATGACGAAGCGAACAACTTCAAAGAAGGAGACAATGTCTCCATCCGCGAATGTCGTCCGCTTTCGAAGAATAAGCGTTGGGAAGTTTTGACCGAAAGCGCTTAAGCGCACGGTCTTGTAAGAGGATCTGAAAAGATGATTCAGGCCGAATCGAACCTAGAGGTAGCCGACAACTCCGGCGCCCGCCGCGTTCAGTGCATCAAAGTGCTGGGTGGCTCTAAGCGGAAATATGCTTCCGTGGGTGATGTGATTGTGGTGTCCGTTAAAGAAGCGATTCCACGCGGCCGCGTGAAAAAAGGTGATGTGATGCAGGCGGTTGTTGTCCGCACGGCAAAAGATATTCACCGCCAGGACGGATCGTCGATCCGTTTTGACAGCAACGCGGCTGTGCTGATTAACAAACAAGGTGAGCCTGTCGGGACCCGTATTTTCGGCCCAGTGACACGTGAACTGCGTGCGCGACGCTACATGAAGATCGTGTCGCTCGCACCGGAGGTGTTGTAATGGCACAAAAAATCAAAAAGGGCGATCGCGTGATCGTTCTCACCGGACGCGACAAGGGCGTCACCGGTGAAGTGTTGAAGCTTATGCCAGCTGACAATCGTGCAGTGGTGCAGGGCGTCAATAAGGTTAAACGGCACACGGCGGCATCTAATGCTTCTGCGGGTGGCATCATCGAGAAGGAAATGAGCATTAATCTTTCCAATATCGCGATTGTCGATCCAAAAGATGACAAGCCGACACGTGTTGGTTTTAAAACGCTCGATGACGGTCGGAAAGTTCGCTTCGCGAAACGTTCCGGCGAAGTCATTGACGCTTGAGCCCGGGGAGTAAAGAAAAATGACCCCACGCTTGCGTGAAGTATATGCGAACACCGTCATTCCGGCGCTGACTGAAGAGTTCAGCTATCGTAATCCAATGCAGGTGCCGCGTTTGGAAAAGATTGTAATCAACATGGGCGTTGGTGACGCTACCCAGGACCGCAAAAAGGTCGAGGGTGCTGTTAACGACATGACCGCTATCTCTGGTCAGAAGCCTGTAATGACCCGTGCCAAGAATTCTATCGCTGGCTTTAAGCTGCGCGATGGCATGGTTATCGGTTGTAAGGTGACATTGCGTCGTACGCGTATGTACGAATTCATGGATCGCCTGGTTACGATTGCACTGCCTCGTGTCCGTGATTTCCGCGGTTTGAATGGCAAGAGCTTTGACGGTCGTGGCAACTATGCCATGGGCATTAAAGAACAAATCATCTTCCCTGAAATTGATTACGACAAAGTCGATCAAATTCGCGGGATGGATATCGTAATCTGCACAACTGCACAGTCGGATGAAGAAGCCAAAGCGTTACTCAATGGCGTCAACATGCCGTTCACTAACTGAGCGGCAAGAGGAGAACTACGTAATGGCTAAGAAAAGCGCGGTTGAACGGGATAAGAAGAGAGCACGGTTGGCGGATAAGTACGCCTCTCGTCGCGCTCGCCTGAAAGCAGCAGCTAAAGATCCGAACCTGTCGCCAGAAGATCGCTTTAACGCGCGTCTGAAGTTGGCTGAAATTCCGCGCAATGCTGCGCCGAACCGCCAACGACTACGTTGCGAACTGACCGGTCGCCCTCGTGGCAACTATCGTAAATTCCGGTTATGCCGGATCAAACTTCGTGAATTGGCTTCTGCCGGGCAAATCCCCGGCATGGTCAAGTCCAGCTGGTAAGGGAATACGATTATGTCTATGACAGATCCCTTGGGTGATATGCTGACCCGTATCCGGAACGGTCAAATGGCGCGGAAATCCGCCATTAAGTGTCCGGCTTCGCGTCTGCGTCGGAACGTACTAGAAGTGCTTAAGCGCGAAGGTTTCATTCGCGGTTACGAGCAAGCCGAAGTGCGTCCTGGTATTTCCGAGATCAACATTGAGCTTAAGTACCATGAGGGTGATCCCGTCATCCGCCACATGAGCCGCGTATCGACTCCTGGTCGTCGTGTTTACTCTGGCGTGCGTGACCTGACTCGTGTTTACAACGGCCTTGGTATCGCGATTTTGTCGACGCCACGTGGAGTCCTTTCGGATGCTGAAGCACGTGCGCAGAACGTCGGTGGAGAGGTTCTCTGCGAAGTGTTCTAAGAACACAAGCAGATGGATAGAGGATAATAAATATGTCTCGCGTAGGAAGTAATCCCGTTGCCTTGCCAGATGGCGTCTCTATTGAGATTGCCGGCAACTTGGTGACCGCGAAAGGTAAGCTCGGTGAGTTGTCAGTCATGTTGACCGATGACGTCAAAGTCGAGCAAGCCGACGGCTCCGTGACGGTTAAACCGATGTACTCGCACAAGCGGGCTCGTCAAATGTGGGGTACGGCGCGTAGCGTTATTTCTAACTTGGTCGAGGGTGTATCCGAAGGCTTTACCAAGAAGCTCGAAATCAACGGTGTTGGTTATCGTGCACAGGTGCAGGGTAAAGATGTAGTGCTTCAACTTGGCTTCAGCCATGAAGTTCGCTATCCGATCCCTGAGGGAATTAAGATCGAAGCGCCAGAGCAGACACAGCTTGTTATCAGCGGTGCTGACAAACAGCGTGTTGGACAAGTCGCAGCAGAAATTCGCGCTTATCGTCCACCTGAGCCTTACAAAGGTAAGGGTGTGAAATATAGTGATGAGTACATTCTGCGCAAAGAAGGTAAGAAGAAGTAATCATGTCGAACGCTAGAAAGCTTTTAACTCGTCGGACACAGCGTACACGCTCTCGTCTTTCACGTTTATCAAATGGTCGCCCGCGCTTGTCGGTGTTCCGGTCTGGAAAACACATCTACGCGCAAGTCATTGATGATGCCCAGGGCGTGACCCTTGCTGCTGCGTCTTCTTTAGAAAAAGACCTGCGTGGTTCGCTTAAAACAGGTGCGGATAGCACGGCTGCTGCTGAGATTGGCAAGTTGATTGCCAAGCGTGCAGCGGAAAAGGGTGTTGATGCTGTGACGTTCGATCGCGGTGGTTACAAATATCATGGGCGCGTTAAGGCCCTAGCTGAAGGTGCCCGCGAGGGCGGCCTGAGCTTTTAGGAGGGCGATAGATGGCGGATAACAATTCTCCCGAGCGTGGTGGAAAAGGCGGTGGCCGAGGCCGCGGTCGTGGTCGCGACCAACGTGATCGCAACGACGATGGCGATGAACTCGTAGACAAGTTGGTGCACATCAACCGTGTTGCCAAAGTTGTTAAGGGTGGTCGTCGGTTCTCCTTCGCAGCACTTGTTGTTGTGGGTGATGGCAAAGGTCGTGTCGGTTACGGCACCGGTAAAGCCCGCGAGGTTCCAGAGGCCATTCGTAAAGCTACGGATCAAGCGAAACGGACATTAGTTCGGGTGCCATTGCGTGAAGGTCGTACCTTGCATCATGACATCCAGGGCCGTTTTGGCGCAGGGCTCGTTGTATTGCGTTCGGCACCTCCTGGTACTGGTATCATTGCTGGTGGTCCTATGCGTGCGGTATTCGAAACCATGGGTGTGCAGGATGTGGTTTGTAAGTCCAAAGGGACCCAAAACCCACACAACATGATCAAAGCAACGTTTGAAGCTCTTAAGCATCTGCAGTCGCCTCGCATGGTTGCGTCGCGACGAGGTCTTAAAGTGAGCGAAATCGTCTCGCGCCGCGGCGACGCCGGCGCAGTCGCTGAGTAAGGTAAATTTCGTCATGGCTGACAAAGCAACCGTTACGGTAAGACAGATCAAAAGTTCGATCGGTCGTCCACAGGATCAGCACGCGACCCTTAAAGGTCTTGGGCTGAACAAAATGAACCGTACCAGCACCTTGGAGGATACTCCTGCGGTGCGTGGCATGATTAATAAGGTAAAACATCTGGTCAGAGTTGAGGATCAGGCTTAACAGGCTTAGATCATCAATGAACGGTCCAGACCATTTGGTCTGCTCTGATCGGTCAAAAGGATACGGGTTATGAAACTTAACGAAATCCGCGATAATCCAGGTTCTCGCAAAGCCGCCAAACGTGTTGGTCGTGGTATAGGTTCTGGTACGGGTAAAACAGCTGGTAGTGGTCAAAAAGGTCAGAAGTCACGAAGTGGCGTGTCCTTGCTGGGCTTCGAAGGCGGTCAAATGCCGTTGTACCGTCGTTTGCCAAAACGCGGCTTCAACAACCCGTTTTCCAAGGACTTTGCAGAGCTTACCACGGGTAAACTACAAAAGGCGATTGATGCCGGTAACGTTGATGGCAAAAATCCCATCGATGCAGCCGTGTTGTTGGCCTCAGGCGTTGTGCGCAAGTCCGCAGATGGTGTTCGTTTGATCAACAATGGCGAATTGACTGCCAAGGTGGACCTCTCCGTTGCACATGCATCAAAGGGCGCTATTGCTGCCGTTGAGGGTGCTGGTGGCAAGGTCGCGGTTGCCGAGAAGAAAGAACGTAATGTAGGTAAGGGTCGGAAACGCGAGCGCGTCTCTGCAGAGCGTCAAGCACGCTATGCGGCTGCACGTGCCGGTGACTTGCCTGAAGCCACCGACCAGGAAGACTAATTACGTATGGCATCAGCCGCAGAACAGCTCGCTTCCAACGTCAATTTCGGTGCCTTTGCGAAGGCGACGGAACTCAAGAAACGCATCTGGTTCACACTGGGTGCGTTGATTGTCTATCGGCTAGGGACCTTTGTACCTCTGCCGGGCGTTGACCCTACCGTCTTGCAGGATCTGTTTAATCAGACCGGTGGCGGCATCTTGGGCATGTTCGATATGTTCGCCGGTGGCGCTTTGTCCCGGATGACGATCTTTGCGCTGAACATCATGCCGTATATTTCGGCCTCTATTATCATGCAGCTGATGAGTGCTGTGTCGCCCACCCTCGAAGCGTTAAAGAAAGAGGGCGAGACCGGTCGCAAGAAAATAAACCAATACACTCGCTATCTGACCTTGGTCATTTGTATATTCCAGGCATACGGCATTTCTGTCGGCCTGGAGGGAATGAGTGCCGGCGGTGGTGGTGCTGTCGCTGATCCAGGCTGGTTCTTCCGCTTGACCGTTGTGATCACGCTGACCGGGGGCACAATGTTCCTGATGTGGTTGGGTGAGCAAATCACGGCCAGGGGTGTGGGTAACGGTATTTCACTGATCATCTTTGCGGGTATTGTTGCTGAATTGCCAAGCGCCTTGGCTGGGACCCTTGACTTGGGGCGTACCGGTGCATTGTCCACCGCCATCATCATCGGATTGTTGGTGATGTCTGTCATCGTAATCTTTGGTATTGTCTTCGTTGAGCGAGCACAGCGCCGGATTTTGATCCAGTACCCTAAGCGTCAACGCGGTAATAAAATGATGGGTGGGGAAACGTCTCACCTACCGTTGAAGGTGAATACCGCTGGTGTGATTCCACCCATTTTCGCCAGTTCGCTGCTGTTGTTGCCTATTACGGTCATTCAGTTCTCTGCGGGTGCCGGTCCACAATGGATGAACGATGTGGCCGCGATAT
Organism: Rhodospirillales bacterium; assembly: GCA_965659695.1. GTDB lineage: Bacteria > Pseudomonadota > Alphaproteobacteria > Rhodospirillales > Casp-alpha2 > UBA4479. Next base: position 8,871 of record CBFHXC010000054.1, on the reverse strand, counting down.
TGGGCCCAGGCCAGCCGCTTTATTTGATTATTTACATTTCAATGATTGTGTTCTTCGCTTTCTTCTATACGGCTGTGGTTTTCAACCCAGCTGAAACGGCCGATAACTTGAAAAAGTATGGCGGCTTTATCCCAGGGATTCGCCCGGGCAAGAACACCGCGAACTATCTCGATTGGGTTTTGACTCGCTTGACTGTGGTTGGTGCGATTTATTTGGCTATGGTTTGTTTATTGCCAGAAATCCTACGTGCCCAGTATGCGGTTCCGTTTTACTTTGGTGGTACAAGTCTGTTGATTGTGGTGACTGTTACCATGGATACGGTGACCCAGGTTCAATCGCATCTGTTAGCTCACCAGTACGAAGGTCTGATCAAAAAATCTAAGCTTCGAGGACGGCGCGGATGATTTTGATTCTTTTGGGGCCTCCAGGTGCGGGAAAGGGAACGCAATGTGAACGGCTGGTTGAACGTTATGGAATCGTTCAATTGTCGACCGGCGAGATGCTTCGTGCTGCTGCTGCTGCTGGCACCGAGATGGGTCTCAAAGCTAAAGAAGTCATGGATCATGGTAGATTGGTGTCCGATGACCTTGTGGTCAGTATTATTTCTGATCGTATGGCGGAGTCAGACTGCGAACATGGCTGTATCTTAGATGGATTTCCTCGCACGGTCGCTCAGGCCGAGGCGCTGGATAAAATGCTTGCGGAAAAGGGCGTCAAACTCGATTGCGTGATCAGCATAGAAGTTGATGAACAAGCCCTATTTGCTCGAATCGAAAAACGCGCTGCCGAAACTGGTGGCGCTAGAAGCGACGACAACGCCGAAACGTTGAAGAATCGTTTGGGTGTTTATCACGAACAAACAGCTCCGATTATCCCTTACTACCGGGACAAGGGGCTTTTGAAAACGGTGGATGGAATGCAGGAAGTCGATCAGGTTTCCGAATCGCTATACGCCATTTTGGACAACTAGTTGGAGTAGGGTGGAAAATTAATTTGCTGAGTTGACTTGGGGCGCGTTCGCAATATAATCCGCGCTTTTCAAAGGACCGGTGGAATTTTCTTTCGACCCAAAGTTTAAGGAGTAAAGGCTTTGGCGCGCATTGCTGGTGTAAATATCCCGACAGGCAAGCGAGCGGTAATCGCATTGACATATATTCACGGAATTGGCGACACGACAGCCAGAAAAATCTGTGAAGCATGTGGCATTTCCGATGACCGTCGCGTAAGTGATCTGTCAGACGACGAAGTCGCGCGTATGCGTGACATGATCGATAATAGCTACACGGTTGAAGGTGAACTTCGCCGCGATGTTGCTATGAATATCAAACGCTTGATGGACCTCGGTTGCTACCGTGGTTTGCGTCATCGGCGTCAACTGCCGGTGCGGGGTCAACGGACTCACACTAATGCGCGTACGCGCAAAGGTCCGGCCAAGGCAATCGCCGGTAAGAAGAAATAGCGTAAGGACGTAAGAGACAATGGCTAAGGCAGCAACAGGTGCTCGGACACGTCGTCGCGAGCGTAAAAATATTGCGTCAGGAATTGCACACGTCAATTCCACGTTTAACAACACGATCATCACGATCACCGATGCACAGGGCAATGCAATTGCCTGGTCATCTGCAGGTGCACAAGGTTTCAAAGGATCTCGTAAATCAACTCCTTATGCAGCCCAGGTAGCCGGTGAAGTGGTCGGTCGCGCTGCGATGGAACACGGGATGAAAACCCTCGAAGTCGAGGTAAAAGGCCCAGGTTCTGGTCGTGAATCAGCGCTTCGTGCTTTGCAGACTGTCGGTTTCAACATCACCGCCATTCGCGACGTAACGCCGATCCCGCATAACGGGTGTCGTCCACGGAAGCGTCGTCGGGTTTAAACACCCATCTTCGCCTAGTCGATGTGACGGGGCGAGAATACATAGGGGTGGGATGTAACGTCCGCGGCGATTTCGTCCCATCTTTGCATATCCGAGGCAGGCTCTCGTCAGAGGGAATGCCCGTCAACATTTTGAGCGTGGGGTCACAAAGTGCTTCATAAGAATTGGCAAGAACTGATTAAACCTTCGAAACTCGATATCGTGCCTGGGAACGACCCAACCCGGCAGGCCAGCGTCGTTGCTGAACCACTGGAACGTGGCTTTGGCTTGACCCTTGGTAACTCGTTGCGGCGCATCCTGCTGTCCTCGCTTCAAGGGGCAGCGGTCACGTCGATCCAGATCGACAGCGTTTTGCACGAGTTCTCGTCTATCGCCGGTGTCCGTGAAGACGTGACCGACATCGTTTTGAACATCAAATCGATGGGCGTAAAGATGATGGTGGAAGGTCCCAAACGGATGAGCCTCAAGGCCGACGGCCCTGGTGCTGTCACTGCGAGCCAGATCGAAACCGGTCCTGACATCGAAATCATGGAACCCGACTTGGTCATTTGTCACCTCGACAAAGGTGCGACCCTGAGCATGGAATTCACGGTTGAGAACGGTAAAGGCTACGTGCCTGCGGCCCAGAACCGTCCAGAAGACAGTCCGATTGGCTTGATTCCGATCGATGCGGTGTTCTCACCGGTTCGTAAAGTATCATACAAAGTCGATAACGCACGTGTGGGTCAAACGACCGATTACGATAAGCTTCAGCTCGACTTGACCACCAACGGGTCTGTAACACCAGAAGATGCTGTGGCATTGGCTGCACGTATCCTTCAGGATCAATTGCAGTTGTTCATCAACTTCGAAGAGCCTTCGAAAGAAGTCGTCGAAGAAAGCCGTGATGAGTTGCCGTTCAACCGCAATCTGCTGCGTAAAGTAGATGAGCTTGAACTGTCTGTTCGTTCCGCTAATTGCTTGAAGAACGACAACATCATTTACATCGGCGATCTGGTTCAAAAGACCGAAGCCGACATGCTGCGCACGCCTAACTTTGGACGCAAGTCTTTGAACGAGATCAAAGAAGTGCTGTCGCAAATGGGTCTGCACCTGGGCATGGAAATTCCGGATTGGCCGCCGGAGAACATTGAAGACATGGCCAAGAAGCTGGAAGAACCATTCTAAGCTTATCCGAAAAATGTGGGGCCGCAATAACGTCGGCCCCCAAGAACCAATGACCTGAGTGTAAAATGGCACGCTCAGGCGATACAGAAGGAGCCTACGATGAGACACGGACACGGATACCGTAAACTTAACCGCACGCACACGCACCGCAAAGCGATGTTTTCGAACATGGCAACAGCGCTGATCACCCACGAGCAAATCAAAACCACACTTCCAAAAGCCAAGGAACTTCGTCGTTTTGTTGATCGTATGATCACGCTGGGTAAAAATGGCCAGCTGAACAATCGCCGTCAGGCATTTGCTTTCTTGCGTGATGACGATGCGGTTTCGAAACTGTTTTCGACACTATCAGATCGCTACAAAGACCGTTCCGGTGGTTATACGCGCGTTCTTAAGGCTGGTTTCCGCTATGGTGATAACGCGCCAATGGCGATCATCGAGTTGGTTGACCGCGATCCCGATGCAAAAGGTGCTGCAGATCGTGCACGCCTCGAAGCTGAGGAAGATTTCGACGTCGAGTGATCAACTGATCTTTCGTAAAGCGTTTCAAAGACCGGCCCAGGTGGCCGGTCTTTTTTGTTCTGATTAGTATTGTTTGGTTCTGATGTGTTCCCGGAATTATTCATTTTTGCGATTGAAACTGGCCGAAAACGGTCCTTATTTATGCATATGAAACTTCGCTTAGTTCATCTAATAGTTATCTGTTTCGCCATTGTTGCTTCGAGCGTCGTGCAGGCTCAACAGCGCGTTGTGCCAGAGAACAGATCGCAGGTTATGTTATCGTTTGGCCCGTTAGTCGAGCGCACAGCCCCGGCGGTGGTCAATATCTATACCCAGCGCTTGGTTCAGAACCGCCAAATAGGAGCTTTATTCGACGATCCGTTCTTTCGTCGTTTTTTTGGCGATCTAGGACAGCGGTTTGACCGACAACGTCAACAAAAAGCCAATTCATTGGGTTCAGGGGTCATTGTGCGGTCTGATGGCCTGATTGTGACGAACAAACACGTCATCCAAGGGGCTAATAAAATCGTTGTTGTTTTGGCCGATAAGCGCGAATTCGAAGCGCGACTGATGATTTCCGATGATCGGACAGATTTGGCAATCCTGCGCATTGATCCCGAGGGAGAGCAACTTCCGGCTCTTGAAATCAGCGATTCAGATCGGGTGGTCGTGGGCGATATTGTGTTGGCCATTGGTAATCCATTTGGTGTTGGGCAAACCGTGACCAGCGGCATTGTGTCAGCTCTGGCGCGATCCATCGGCAGTGGTAAAGAGCTGAAATCCTTTATTCAAACCGATGCGGCGATCAACCCTGGAAACTCTGGCGGCGCTTTGGTGTCCATGGACGGCAAACTGGTCGGGGTGAATACGGCGATATTCTCAAAAAGTGGGGGATCGCACGGGATTGGGTTTGCGATTCCATCCAACATGGTGCGCGCCGTCATCACGGGCATGCAAGAGAACGGGCGTTTGATTAGACCGTGGCTGGGTGCTGCGGGACAGACGGTGACGGCTGATATCGCCGCGTCGTTGTCCATGCGCGTACCGCAGGGTGTGATCGTCAGTCAAGTTCACGAAGACGGGTCTGCGGGGCGCGCAGGGTTGTTGGCAGGTGACGTTATTTTAGCGGTGAACGGGTACGAGATTTCTGGCCCCGATGATCTTGGCTATCGAATTGCTACGCTTCCCGTAGGTGACCGGGCCGTGTTGCGGGTCAGGCGGGGGGATAATATCATTCCGTTGACGGTCGACCTGCTGCCAGCCCCCAGCACGATAGAACCCGATTTGACAGAATTGGGCGGCAATCACCCATTGGTAGGGGCTGTGGTTGCAAACTTATCTCCAGCAGTGGCGGAAGAACACCAACTGGACCCCTTTAATTCTGGTGTGGTGATCTTGCAAATTCGTCGCGGTTCCGTCGCCGATAGGTTGGACTTCAGGCCGGGCGATATCGTTCAGCAAGTCAACGGGGGGGAGGCCAGCAGTGTTGCAGTATTGCGCGAACTCGTTAGCAATCCCCAATCTTCTGAGTGGCTTGTTCGTGTCGGAAGAGGCGGCAGATCATTTGATCTCAAATTCCGCGGCTAAGCGTCCTGATTGGCTTGGCCTGCTTGGCCTGACTTATCTGATACGTTAACCTTTGCGTCAATTGTACCGGCCAGCAAAGCTGGGAAACAGAGAGGACAATCACATGAGCGGAAGCGATGTAACAATCAATTCAAATGATGGCGGCCAGTTTTCTGGTTACTTGGCATTACCCGAAAGTGGGACAGGGCCCGGTGTCGTCGTGATTCAGGAGATTTTCGGCGTTAACGACGTCATGCGAGGGATCACAGATGAATGGGCGGCCAACGGCTACGTCGCGCTATGCCCAGATATTTTCTGGCGCCAAGAACCTGGTATCCAATTGACCGACCAGACCGAAGAAGACTGGGCCCGTGCGTTCGAACTATTTAACGGGTTTGACCTCGATATGGGCGTCGATGATTTATCGGCTTCTATTGAAATGCTGCGTCGGATGCCCGAATGCACGGGCAAGGTCGGCACGGTTGGGTTCTGCCTAGGAGGACGTTTGGCATTCTTAACTGCAACACGAGCCGACCCTGATGCAGCCATTGGATATTATGGTGTGATGCTTCAGGAGCACACGGACGAGACGCTGAGAGCGCCTGTCATGCTGCATATCGCGACAGAAGACGGGTTTGTACCCAAAGATGCCCAAGAAGCCGTTCACGCGGCACTGGATGGCAACGCTAAGGCGATATTGCACGATTATGAGGGGAATGATCATGCCTTCGCCCGCAAAGGCGGCGAACATTACGATGCGGCGGCCGAAAAGCTTGCGTCTGAGCGTTCGCAGGCTTTCTTCAAGCAGTATTTGGGCTGATCAGGGCGGAGTCGGTGTCCACATTATTTGAGGCCGACGCCCCCAGACCGCTCGCGGATCGCATCAGGCCTGCCACCCTCGACGAGGTTGTGGGCCAGGACCATATTCTGGGGCCAGATGGTCCACTCCGACGCATGGTGTCCAGCGGCAAACTGGCCTCTATCATTTTGTGGGGGCCGCCTGGTACTGGCAAAACGACCATCGCACGGCTGATTGCCCGCGATACCTCTTTCGCGTTTACCCCTTTGTCCGCCGTATTTTCAGGCGTTGCTGATGTCCGCAAAGCTGTGGATGAAGCCAAACGTCGTCGGGATATGGGGCAGGGGACGTTATTGTTCGTCGACGAAATTCATCGGTTCAATCGGGCACAGCAAGATGGCTTTTTGCCGTTCGTTGAAGACGGCACAATTGTGCTGGTTGGCGCGACTACCGAAAACCCGTCGTTTGAGCTGAATGCGGCCTTGTTGTCGCGTGCGCAGGTCATGGTGCTTCATCGCCTTGATGATGCGGCGCTCGAAGAACTCTTGGTCCGGGCAGAGACCCTCGAAAAACGAAAACTGCCCGTTGATGAAGATGCCCGCTTGGCACTACGCGCGATGGCGGATGGAGACGGCAGATATCTGTTGAACTTGGCCGACAGTTTGTTTGGCTTGCATGAGGGCGAGGAACTGTCTCCAGATCAACTGGCTAATGTGGTGCAGAGCCGTCAGCCGCTATATGACAAGGGGCAAGAGGCACACTACAACCTGATTTCGGCGCTGCATAAGTCTTTGCGCGGCTCGGATACCGAGGCTGCGCTTTACTGGTTTGCGAGGATGATGGCCGGGGGCGAAGACCCACGATATGTGGTGCGGCGACTTGTTCGATTTGCATCAGAAGATATTGGTATGGCAGACCCACATGCGCTGACCCAGTCCATCGCCGCATGGGAAGCGTTCGAAAGATTGGGCTCTCCCGAGGGTGAACTGGCCATCGTGCAGTGTATTATCTATTTGGGTACGGCGCCAAAATCGAATGCGGCTTATAAGGCTGAAAAGGCGGCCAAGCGATTGGCCCGGGATACCGGATCGTTGATGCCGCCCAAGCACATCTTGAATGCGCCGACGAAGTTGATGAAGGACATCGGCTATGGTCAGGGGTATCAATATGATCACGATGCGGCGGATGGGTTTTCTGGTCAGGATTATTTCCCGGATGACATGCGGCGCCCAAGCATATACACACCGCGCGATCAGGGATTTGAACGAGAGATCGCAAAACGCATGAAATATTGGTCTGACCTCAGAGGACAAAAGCGCAAGGACGAGGCATCATGACGGCTTCTCATTTGCTTTATGTGGCCCTTGGCGGGGCCTTGGGGGCTATCGGTCGTTATGGCGTGGTGTCCGCGATCGGTGCTGCTTTTGGCCATGGTCTGCCATTCGGGACTTTGTTTGTGAATGTGATTGGTTCATTTGTTCTAGGTATATTTGTCGAAATTTCGGCTCTTGTATGGTCCCCAAGCCCAGAATTGCGCGCCATGATCGTGGTCGGTGTCTTGGGCGTATTTGCGACGTTCTCCACGTTTTCGCTTGATGTGGTGACCTTATTCACCCGGGGCGATCACACGCAGGCCTTTGTCTATGTGATTTCATCAGTCGTACTCAGTATCGGCGCATTATGGGCGGGCATGGCATTGACCAAGTTGATCATCACATGAGTGGCGTTCGTCATATCTCGGTCAAAGAGACGGCGGATGGCATGCGTCTGGACCGCTGGTTGCGTGAACAATTCCCTGGCCTCAAGCAGGGCAAAATTCAAAAGCTGTTAAGGACCGGGCAAATCCGGCTGGATGGCTCGCGCGCAAAATCGGGTGATCGTGTCGAAGCTGGGCAAGAAATCCGTGTGCCACCGAATATCGATGATAACCCCATAACAAATCGACCATCAAAGGCCATTGATCCTGAAGTCGCCCGCGGCATCAGCGAAACGTTGAAGGAACGCATTGTTCACATCGATGATGATCTTATCGCGCTGAATAAGCCTGCGGGTATTGCCGTGCAAGGTGGATCAGGAACGCACATTCACATCGATGGTGTGTTGGATTGGCTTAAGTTGGGAGCAAAGGAACGACCACGCCTTGTGCACCGCCTGGATCGGGATACGTCCGGAATTTTACTGCTGGCACGAAATCGCCAGTCAGCAACGCGGTTGACCAAAGCCTTCCAATCAAGAGAGACTCAAAAGATCTATTGGGCGGTGACCGTTGGTGTGCCATCGGAAAAACAGGGTATGATTGATGCCCCATTGGCCAAATTGCCAGGAGCACGTGGCGATCTGGTTCAGATCAACGAAAATATGGGCAAACCGGCCAAAACCTTGTTTCGGGTCATCGATAGTGTGGGCCGAGATGCCTCGTGGCTTGAATTGCAGCCATTGACCGGGCGCACCCATCAATTGAGGGTCCATACGCAGGCGATTGGGGTGCCGATTGTGGGTGACCCCAAATACGGGCTCCGCGATGCAGGCGTCCACGAAATGGGGGTAGAGAAAAAACTCCATCTCCATGCACAAGCACTTATTTTTCGTGGACAACACGACAAGGACCTGATGGTCACTGCTACGCTACCCGAGCACATGCAGCAAACGTTCAAGAGTCTCGGATTCGACGAAAATGACGAGAATGCGATACCTCCTGACGGGTATTTGTGAGGTCATTGCCGTTTGGTCAGAAAGTTGTAAGGTACCTGAACGACACTCCGCACAATGGCTCATTACGCTAGTGCGAGAACTAAGGTTAATATGGCACGAATGTGATGGTCATCTCTAATGAAAAGCAAAACAAATAGGGGGATAACGTGCGGATATTGCTCGTTGAAGATCGTAACTTTCATCAATGTAAGCCTGTAGCACCATTTAGGCGTGGTTCCGCGACCGTTGGAGTAGTAATTCCTGCCACCTGTT
>CBFHXC010000053.1:0-19932 GCA_965659695.1 Rhodospirillales bacterium | reverse complement strand
CTCAGGTTCTGGCTCCGGCTCAGGTTCTGAGGCGGCTTGTGCCTGCGCTTCGGCCTCGGCTTCCTCCTCCTCTTCCGACAAAATACGACGGATAGAGGCTAGGATATCCTCCATTGACGGTTCAGCGCCGTCATCTTGGCCAGCGTTCGCTTCTTCGCTCATTCGCTGATCATGCCCCCATTAAGGTTAACGAACCTTAGCAATGTGCACACCGGGTGGTTAATAAAACGTAATCACGTCCGAGTTAATTCAACTCGGACGCCTTTACCGAACTATTTAGTTCACGCCACCGGTGCTTTTGCCCCCAAACCATTTATCTCGGACTTCGTCGTAATGCTCTCGCGGATCGTAGAGGTCAACGGTCAGGCCCATGTCCTTCGCGGTCAAACGACCCAATGCGGAAAGCAATTCATAGATCGCTACAAACTGATCGCGTTGCGAACGCACATGTGACACCCGCGCATTTAATAGCTCTTGTTCTGCATCTAATATATCAAGAACTGTCCGCGATCCCACAGCAGCCTCTCGTTGAACCCCTTCAAGAGCCACTACGTTCGCTTCGATTTGTGTCTCAAAAGCCTGAACCTGGGCCCGAGCTGTCAACAAACTCTCATATGCTTGTGTTGCCTGTTCTGCAGCGTCGCGGCGCTGCACATCGATTTCTAGCGTGCTCTCAGCCGCATCCTGTCTTGCCTCGCGCAGCCGAGAATATACGTCGCCTTGCTGGTAAATCGGGATCGTCAAATCCAGAGTAATTTCATGTGTGTTACGAACACTGGTCTCACTTACACTTTCAAACTCACGGGTGCTGCTGGCATTTAAGTTCAACTCCGGCAGCAATTCACCCCAAACCTCATCCACATTATCCATCGATGATCGACGAGAGAATTCTGCGGATATAACGCCTGGATTATTCACCACAGCGACACGAACTGCATCTTCACCATCAGCCGGCAACCCGACTGGCTCGGTCTCAGGCAGTTGCGCTTTGCTCTCGGCAGGCTCGCCTACGATATTCAGGTAGTTTGCGCGAGACGTTTCGAGGTCGCCTTCGGATTGAATGCGATCAGCAACGGAGCGCGCCAAGCGGGCTTCGGCTTGGTGAACGTCAGTACGTGTGATTTCACCTACTTCAAATCGATCTCGTGTTGCTTCCAACTGGCGCTGCAAAACCTCTTCGTTGTTCCGGTTCAACTCTAAGACCGCCTGATCCCGAAAAACGTTCAAATACGCCGTGGCAGCCTGCAAAAGAATGTTCTGCTCGCTATCCAACATATTCGCCCGCGCAGCCCGAACATTGTTCTCGGCACCACTGGTCGCGGCGAGAGTACGTCCACCACGGAACAATGGTTGCGTTAAGGAAATACCGAAATCGACAGGACGACGGCTCTGAGACCGGTTGTCTCTGTTCGTATTACCGCGCTGCACTTGCGCACCGGCTGATGACGTAATTTCCACTGTGGGGCGCCAATTGGCCAACGCCTGCGGCACGCCCTCGTCTGTGCTACGTAAACCGGCACGGGCAGCCAACAGAGTGGGATTATTAATATACGCTTTGGCCATCGCATCTTCGATTGATTGCGCATCAACTGACGAAATCGCTGACGTCAACGAGAGCGTCAAAGCAATGACAGATACAGAAGCGATTTTTCTAATCATGGTCGTTTTCTCTTCGCTCTCGTTGGTTCGATTTAGTCAATTTTACTCTAAGTCAAAAACATTTGTGACCAAATAAATCACTCTTTAATAGAGTAAAAGGGAGTCAGAACATCGCCTACAGGTCAAGTAAGGCAATTTATCTCATAAATTCAACAGCTTATTAAGAAGACACTGCCTTGATAGCCTATTTTTCGTGCGAATCATCATTTTTAAAATTTTATCGAGATTCCAAATACTTGAGCATCAAAATGCAAATTCGGCCTCTTTTTCGAAGCCAGGAAGAAGTGGCTCAGACGCATCAAAAACTTCACGCTTGTTAATCGACTGTCCGTATCTCGTCACGATGACACCGCGACCCACCGTGCGACCAACGGGCATTTCCACAGCGGCTAACCGCCCACCATCTGACAATTGCACTGCCAGCTTAGAAGGCACCTCATTGACGGCACCATCAATTAAAATCACATCAAATGGAGCCTGACTTGGATGCCCTTCTTGAAGTTCCCCATCGACAATCGCGATATTGTCTATGCCCAACTCTCCGAGGGTTCTCTCTGCTTTTTGGCGCATGTCATCATTATTTTCGACCGCGACCACGGTATCGACCAAGTTGGCCAAGGCAGCAACGGCAAAACCAGTGGCACTTCCGATACACAGCGCCACGTCGGTCGAGCGTAAATCTAAAATCTCCAAAAGACGCGCCAAGACCATTGGCTGCATCAAGTATCTATCATCATCGATCAGAATACTCTCATCGGCATACGCGAGCCCAGCGCGAGACGTTGGCAAAAACAGCTCTCGGGGTAGCTCCTCAAACGCCGCGATGACGCGTTCGTCAGTAACTCTGTTTGGCAGAATCTGGCTGTCCACCATATTCCGTCGTGCTTTTGCAAAAAATGCGTCGTTCATGGCCCCCACCATTTCCGTTACCTTATAGAAACCGGCTTAAGTACAACCGATAACAGCTCCTTGGTTTATAGGAGTTTCATAGGCTTAAGACAACAATACGCATGCCCGATCAAACAGTTTGTAACTTTTATTAAAACATCGGAATGGATGGCTTGACCGGTCGAACTCTTACGTCTAATTTCCGCCCTCGTTGACGAACTGAGGTGGCATTGCCACGGAAGCTTCAGAAACGGAGGTCAACGCGGCTTGGCGCGGTGGCGGAGTGGCTACGCAGCGGCCTGCAAAGCCGTGTACACCGGTTCGATTCCGGTCCGCGCCTCCAGCACTGATCCGGCGTAGCTCAGTTGGTAGAGCAGTCGACTGTTAATCGACTTGTCACAGGTTCGAGTCCTGTCGCCGGAGCCAATTAAATCAAGGGGTTAGCCTATTTGGGCTGACCCCTTTTTTGCAATAGGTGCCACATAGGTGCCAAAGAGATGCAATTTCACGCCCTTGTTAAGAGTCTCTGATGACCGATTCAGTCACACGAAACGCGCGATACTTTGACCATGACAACACGCCATGAACTCTGGGCTATCTGCGATACGATTGATTGTGGGCACATTCTCTTGTTGAGTGGTAATCACGACGCAGCAAAGCCAGTGCCAACAACCTATCGAAATAGGCTCCGCTGCTCAAAATGTGGTCAACGGCGGACTCGCACTCTGGTCTGCGTGGGCGAAGCGGAGGGGCACGTCAAAGAATATCGATGCCCGGTCTTAGGCTACCCCCATTTAAGTCCCGCGCGTCATCGCTTTTTTTAGTGGAGGAAAACTCCGTTAGCTTGCCTCCCCTAATCGCGGCTGCCTAACACTTATGACTGTCATTTCCGCAGCGCAACGCAAGCGGACCAAATTTTCTAGCCTTGGTGACGTCCGCTTATAGCCAATAGCCGACCCGCGACGGTCCAATGCGGTCAAATCATATTGAAATACTGGGCCCCTAAGCAAAGGGGACCAAATGATGTCTGGGTTAGTGTATTTGGCGGCTTATGCGTTACGTTTATATCTTTTACGATAAAATGCCCTCGACAATTAATTGCGTAGATAATGCAGTTTTAAAGTCAGGAAGCTCATGAGGAGCCCCGCTCATAAAATTCTCTAAGCTACAAAAAAAGAGATTTCTAGCGAATAATCTCGGATCGCCCAAATCATTCAAGCTCGGCACCCAAGCATCACCGTCTGAAATAAAAACTTCGTACCAACCATCAAAACGACATGATTCATCGGTGCCCCAAACAGTATATTTAATTCTATCAGGACCAGTTCCACCGACACCACCTGAGATAGATACGGGAATATCTGCACACTCAAGAATAGCTATGGCATGTGTTTCCGCAGCGCTTCCCTTTTTTCCATCAGGATAGCGGACGTAAGAACAATCAATCTTCAGCTTACCAAAGATGTTCTCGGTCAAATAGATGAAGTGCGACATCACTTCACGAACATATCCGCCTTGTTCACGAAGAAGCCGCTTCCACTTAAACCTGTATCGGGGCAAAAGTTAAAGGTGTCACCCGGACAGGCCGTGCCAGCAATACTGACATATGGCTTCACCGGTCCAAACCCCTTGGTCCGCGGTACTCTAGACGATATTCAACTTGTAAATCATGGCGCTGAAAAAAATCAAAGGCTCCAAGCCCGGCGGAAATGTATGACGTGTCATCTTCCGCATGGCTTGGTTGCACATTAGCAATAGTGCTAAAAATTATTGCCGCAAATATAGCCCAATGTATCTCATAAAGGAATTTAATCAGAATGATGTATCAAGAGAAACAGGTTTCTGAGTCAGTGCGGGAGGGTCTCAAGACTCGGCAGAGCCTGCAAACGATTGCTCGTCGAATGAACGTTCATTATCCCAAACGTTTTTAGGTAACGGCAAGCCCTCGAACACATCATCTGATAAGGGATTTTCAGGTTCGACTCCGAGCTTCTCACGCAACATCAACATAATCTGTCTCGTATGCTGACCAGAATGCCAACCCGTCCGCTCCAATACTTCATGCAATGTGACTTCCCCATAATAAACTTTACCAGGTTGCGTGAAATCTGTGGTGGCACCTTCTCTGTCCCACCACGCCTCGAAACGAGCTGAAACGTCACGGCCATACTGGCGCAGATCTTCTTTAGTATTCATTTCTGTTGGCAACACAGACTTTAGCGCTTCGTAGGTATAAGGCGCGTCGTGTTCAACACGGTCCAAAAACACTCTCGGGATATCCATCACATGATAAACCAATTGGCGATAAGAACGTGGTCGACCCGGCAAGAGAGTGTCCAACTGATCTTCCGGAATTTGATCAAGAAAACGACCTGCGCCTTCCACTATGGTCAAAATTTTGTTTTTAATCTCTTCAGGGGTAAGCATTTTGTGGCCATCGTAGTCAAAACCAGCAACTCTCGCCACATCTCGAAAGACGGCACCATTGGCCCAATCCTCTCCGCGCGCGACGATGGGTACCAACCGCACGCCCAAAGCCTCGAGTTCTTTGAACCCCTCCTAATCTTCGATGACGTTAACCGAGATAAATGGGACCCCATGCTCCAAAAGGAATTCTTTTGTTTTTAAACAACTCGAGCAGCCAGGCTGCCAATACACTTTGAGTTCTTGAGCCTGAACATCTGCGCCATCCATTTTCGACCTCCACTTTCAAAAAACAATATAGATGACATAGATACTTAAGATTAGGATACAATAGATGGCGAAATAATCGTTCGCAGAATCAGCTTACTCGGCATATCGATTTACATTGATTGAAGAATCGAAACAGCAGTTTCATCATCTTAGATGACTGGTTTATAGTCACTTCATGGGAAAGGATTTCCGACTGGGCATACTGGGATTTGCGGGTGCATGCACCATTGGGCTTGTCTCGTTAGCGGGCACGCACGACGCTGATGCCAATCAATGCCTTTTCTCGGGCCCCAGAAATGTTGAGATAAATTTGACGCGAAATCAAGGTCCCGTTCACTTCGACACTAAAAAGTCCCAGCGCGAGCTCATGCGGATGCAACGCAGATCCAGCACATCAAAAGCATTTGGTCCAGGCTGGACAGCGGTGGGGCTAACACTCACTGAGCTCAAATACCAAATGCGGGTCAGCATCGAAGCCCTGAAGATTGGCCCTAATAGCTATTGCGCACGCTTGACCAAGGTCGATGCCAAAATCGGATATGATGATTTTGAGGTTTATATTGCCCGAAAATTTCGACCGGGCACATGTGCCTATAATTCTATCCGTCAGCATGAAATGACCCACGTCGCGGTCTTCAAATCCGGGCTAAACGAGTTTTATCCGCGCATGCGCCATCGGTTAGAGCGGGCGACAAAGGGCTTGGGTAATATCAAAGTGGGCAATCCGAACGCGGCGGCAAAACGATTGCAGCAACGCTTACGCCACACGATTGACCCGTTGTTTAAAGAGATGAACCGCAACCTAAACCGCCGCAACGGGTTTCTGGATACACCAACGCGATATCGGCTGGAACAATCACGCTGCGAGAACTGGTAAGGCTACCGAGGTTTTAACAAGCTCTATTTGGATGTCGCGATGAAGACACCATCCCAATCGGGCTCTGGCGGGTTTTCTTTGTATTCGGTGATGCGCTCGTCATATAGGTCACAAAGCACATGAAGGTTGGCCTCTAGAATCCAAGGTTTTTTCTCGTCGCTACCCAAATCGCGAATCTCGTCGAACATCGATTGCGCTTCGTCCCATTGTTGAGCACGGTACGTTTCCATCGCATCAAAGATCAGTGTTTGTAGATATTTGAACTGCGGATCAGCCAAGACTTCCTCATCCCCCATCAAGCCATAAATATACGTCCCCTCGGTCTTACCCTTCACTTGGATATAATCAAGATCGATGGTGGCCAGCCGGTCTTTGACCGCATTGCGTGTGGTCGGCCCTAATACGACGTTCATGCCATAGCTTTTACTTTGCCCCTCTAGGCGCGCAGCTAGGTTCACCGCATCGCCAAGAACCGAATAATCGAAGCGCATATCCGATCCCATATTGCCCACAACGCAGGGCCCAGTGTTCAATCCAAGACCAACTTTAAGCGGGATGTGCTTACGACCTTCTTCTTCGGCCTCTAGGGCGAGACGTTCGTTGAGTGGCTCCATCTCGGCCAGCATGGCCAATGCCGAGGCACACCCATTGTATTCCTGATCGTCATCATCAAACGGCGCATTCCAAAACGCCATGATGCAGTCGCCCATATACTTGTCGATGGTGCCCTGACGCTCCAAAATTGCGTTCGTCAGTGGCGTCAAAAGCTTGTTAATGAGGGCGGTTAGTCCAACAGCATCGAATTGTTCTGAAATTGTGGTGAACCCACGCACATCGCAGAACAGCAACGTCATGTCGCGCTGATCTCCGCCGAGTTTCAATTCATCAGGGTTTTCAGCGACCCGCTCCACCATCCCAGGCGACAGGTACTTGGAGAACGCATCGCGCGTCTGACGCCGATTGGCTTCCTCGCGGGCATAGCCTGCATAGGTCATACACGTATACATCGCCAACAAACCGGCCACAGAATAGGTCGCATCGAGCAAGACCAGCTGCTCCGAGAACAAATACCAAGATGTGCCCAGCGCCCCACCTGCAACAACCAAAATCAATGCGGCTGTCCATTTCGCCCCCACCCACGGCACCAAAATGATCAAGATAATGCCGCCGATCAGCAGAAACGTAAGCTCGGCCACATCAGCATAATTGGGGCGAATCAGGTATTTTTGATGGATTATCGCTTCAATCAACTGCGCGTGGACTTCGACCCCTGGAATATCGCGCTCAGTCGGGATGGACCGAATATCTCGAAGGCCTACCGCAGACGTACCGAGAATTGTCAGTTTGCCTTTGATTTTCGCCGGATCAGCGGTGCCGTTCAGCACATCCGCGGCAGAAACATATTTGTCCCAATCGCGCTTGGAGAAATAAGGCCATATCTGCCCAATCCGATCGGTTTTGACCTCTAGCCCCTTAGCGACACCAACGCCGACCATGCCAGCTTCATTGACTTTGGCCAGAACAGTCGGACGTGCCGTCGCAATTCGCAGCATCTCAATCGCAAGGGATGGAAAATACTCCCCTTCATGACCGAATAGTGCCGGAACGTTTCGAACAATGCCGTCTTTACCAGGCACAACCGAGAAAATGCCATGGCCACCAAAACGACCTGTCGCCGCTTGCTCAATAACAGGCACATTGCGAACCAAGGATGGGAAACGCGGTAAGAAGTCATAGGGTTCTGGCGACCTCTTGGATAATTTTCGAACGGCGACTGATTTTTTGACGGGTGGACCTCGTACTCCCTCGGTCTTGCTGGGACGTCCCGCCTGTCCAAGCACGACACGAGATTTGCGAATCATGTCGCCAAATATCTGGTCGTTGCTCTTCAATCCTTGTAATCGCGCTTTAGTTTCATCGTCCAATCCTTGAAGCGTACTCGCCACACTGGATGGATTCATTCTGTCAGGCTCGGCAAAGACAACGTCGAATGCAACAAGGACAGCCCCCATCTGCATCAAATTTTCGACAAGTTGTGCCAATACGTTTCGGGGCCAGGGCCATTGACCAATGGTCTCTAAGCTTTGCTCATCCAAATCGATGATGGTTACCGGTTTATCGGCGGGTTTGGGTATTTCGCGGGGCTTAACCTCTTGATAGACGTCAAAAACCTTGTTTCGCCAGAAATCCAGATACCCAGCATTGTACTTCAAATCGGCATAATAAAGGCCGACGAATACGCACAGCAGGATCATGCCGAGGGAGCGCTCGAAACTAAAAACGGATTTAAGTATTCTCATTCAGGCGGAGCCCCCCTGGTCAGTGCCTTATAAAGACTAAACTTTTTCTTTGCTGATGGGTCAAGCGTCTTTCGACATGTAGGCCTTTGATGTGCTAAAAGATTCGTATTAGACGAGCAGCGACTTAAACGTTGCCGAACAAAACGGGATATACATGAGCGACAGCAGCAACCGCGCGTGGCTAAAACCTATTTTAAAGCCATTGATGCCGATCTTTCGCGAGGTCATCGTCATGTCTGCGTTTGTCAATTTGCTGGCCCTCGCCGTGCCCATTTTTACGTTGCAGGTTTATGACCGGGTTGTTGGAACAGGCGGACTGAGCACCCTTTGGGGCTTGGTTATCGGGATGATTTTGGTTGTTTTGTTCGACCTCGCCTTAAAACAAGCGCGATCACGTGTCATGCAAACGGTGGCACTGCGAGTGGACATCATCGTTGGACGGCATCTTTTCGACAAGCTGATGAGCCTGCCGCTCCAGCATCTAGAGGCGCAACCAGCTAGCTATTGGCAAGCGTTGTTCCGCGATGTTGATGTGGTGCGCAACACAGTATCAGGCGGTTCCGCTATTCTGATTTGTGATCTGCCGTTCGTGATTTTGTTTTTCACGTTGATATGGGTGATCGCAGCGCCAATCGCTTGGGTCTTATTGATTATCTTACCCCTGTTTATGATCGTGGCCTGGCGCTCGGGCAGTGTGATGGCGGCTGCCAATGCGGCAGAGCGCGAGAGCACGCAAAACCGAGATGGATTGATTGCCGAGTTGATCCAAGGACGGACAACCATCAAAGCACTCGCGCTCGATCGTTCCATGCGTCCCCTATGGGAGGAGACCCACGCCGATAATATTGTCCAATCGATGTTTCGTGGAAACAAAACGGACTTTTACACCAACTGCTCGCAAAGCCTGACGATGGCGACGACAATCCTGCTAACTTCGGTCGGTGCTTATCAAATCATCAATCAGAACCTGACCATGGGCGCACTGATTGCGACCAATATGTTATCCGGTCGCTTGCTTGGGCCACTCAATCAATTGGTCGGCCAATGGCGCGCATACAACGGGTTTAAGCAATCCGTGGATCGACTTGGCGAAGTGTTCTCGTCGATCTCAGACCGATTAGAGAGCGAAGTGAAGCTTGAGCGGCCACGGGGCGAGATTCTGTTAGAAAATTTAACATACGCCTATGGCGAAGGACTGAAACCAGTCGTTGATGATGTCACCGTGAAGATTCATGCGGGTGGAGTACACGCGCTGGTTGGCCGTAATGGTTCAGGCAAAACAACCCTATTAAAGATGCTTCAAGGGCTATATGCGCCACAAAATGGCCGAGTGCTATTGGATGGAGCAGACATTGCACAGTTCACACGTGCAGAACTCGCACAATGGATGGGCTACGTGCCTCAGGAAACTGTCCTCTTCGCAGGCACCGTGCGCGACAATATTGTGCACAGGTCCCCGGACGCTAGCGACGATGCCATTATTGAAGCAGCAACAGCCGCGGGTGTGCACCACTTCATTATCGATCTACCAGATGGCTATGCCAGTGACATTGGCGAGGCCGGGCGCAGGTTATCCGGCGGACAGCGTCAACGCATCGCAATCGCGCGCGCTTTGCTGGGTGACCCCGCAGTTTTGTTGTTGGATGAACCATCGGCCAGCTTGGATCGCCAAGCGGAGCAAGATCTTAGAAAAACATTGGTTGAAATAGGCCGGACGCGCACTGTCGTTATCGTTACACACAGCCCCATCCTATTGGCAGCGTGTGATGACTTAGTCGCACTCGACAAAGGTAAAGTTGCCCTCGCTGGCCCATCTCGAGAAATTCTTCCCAAATTGTTTGGTCAGAAGCCAATGGACAAAGGTACTCCGGCGGAGCAAAAGCCAACCGCACAAACGGCCGCGTCGGCGACATCAACAGCCAATCGCCCCAAGTTACGGCCCGATGCCGCAACCAGCGCCGGGCAACAAGGACGTGCCGCGCCAACAGCACCAACAGTAGCAAACCGTCCCCCCGCACCGAAGGCAGCCCCTGTTGCCGCATCGAAGTCAGCAGGCCCACCCAAACCAGCAACGCCCCCGACGCCAGACACTGTGCCTGCACCGCAAGCCGCCGCACCTTCGCCAGCTGCCCAAGGTGCTGCCGAAGCCATTGCTGCGCGCAAGCAGCAACAAATAGCGACTGGATCCACTGCCGACCCCAGCGTCCCAACTGGCAATATGTTTAAATTAGATGACGACGCGAAACGGTTGCTAGACGACCCGAATGCGGATTTAATTAAAGGCCAAGAGGCCAAATCTGATCAACAGGCACCTGCCGGATTCGGCGGTGGGGGACCTCAGAAACGTTGATCAAGGGTGCCCCCCCCTAAGGAGAGATTGCAATGAGCCCCGATGCATCAGGTTCGGACGCCACACTAACAAAACAAAACGCAACGACAACGTTGCCCAGTGGTGAGCCGACGACATCAGAAAAACTGGATATGCTTCTCAATCAAAACCCTTTGCCGGGGTGGCGATTAGTAGCTTGGCCTGTGATGATTCTGTTGGGTGTAGGTGTATTGTGGGCAAACTTCGCAACCTTAGACGAAGTTTCTATCGCAACAGGCGAAGTCGTTCCAGCAGGCCGAATCAAAGTCGTTCAGCACTTAGAGGGTGGCATCATTCAGGAGATTTATGTTTCTGAGGGTGACACGGTGCGAGAAGGCCAAACCCTGATGCAACTGGATTTGGCAGGCTCTGGGACGAACCGCGAAGAATTGCTGGTTCGATTGGACAGTGAACGTTTAATTAAAGCCCGCTTGGTTGCAGAAGCAGACGGTGCAGAGCTTGTTTTCCCTGAAGAAGTCGCAGCGCGGCGCCCGACAATCGTATCCGCCCAACGCCATGCCTTCGAAGCACGCCGTCGAGAGTTGTCTTCCACGCTGCTAGTGATGAGAGAGCAAGTAAAACAGCGCGAGCTTGAAGTCGAAGAGCTGAACGCACGCACCCGCGCCGTCGAGAGTAATTTAAAATTAGCATCCGAGCGATTGCGCATGTCCCAATCGCTTTTGTCAGAAGGGCTGACAGCCCGCATGGAGCATCTGGAACTCGAAGCAGAAGTTGAAAACCTTGATGGTGAGAGTAAATCACTAAGACCTGCCCTACCCAAAGCAATGGCAGCCATCGAAGAAGCGCGCCAACGACTTCAAGAAGCTGAAAGCCGGTTTCGGCGCGAAGCCCAAGATCAATTGGGGGAAGTTGAAGGTAATATCGCCCGAATGGACGAGCTTCTGAGCGAGGCTACCGCACAGGGAATTCGGGCCGAAATTAAAAGCACTATCGATGGTGTTGTGAAAAACATGCGCTACAACGCCGTTGGCAACGTGGTAAAATCTGGCGAGCCCATCATGGAGATTGTACCCACGGGTGATCAGTTGGTGATCGAGGCTAAATTGAACCCGGTTGATCGTGGCTATGTTGAGGAAGGCCAAGCCGCAACGGTCAAAATTTCCACATATGACTTCGCGCGCTACGGTGGGCTAGAAGGTGTTGTCATTCGACTGGCACCGGATAGCAGCACCGACGAAGACGGCGCACCTTATTTCCGGGTTGTTGTTCAAACCGATAAAAACTACTTAGGCTTGGTTGAAGGTGATCTACCGATCACGCCAGGTATGCAAGCAACTGTCGATATCCACACCGGAGAAAAGACCGTCATGGACTATTTGATTAAGCCGGTCTTGAAGCTCCGTCATGAAGCATTCCGCGAGAGATAAGTATTTGAATCAATATAGCATTCAAAAGTACGACCAACCGCAGAATGCTAATCATTTCTTAAACATAAGAGATACTTTATAGTAACAGAGATTCGTTAGGCGTTTGGTGTCGTCTGGTATTTAATTCGGGGGGGGCCACTCGGCCTGCCTTTTGGACATTGACTGAGAAGCAAAAAATGTCATTTACAACGATTATCGGTATTCTGGGTGCTTTCGGACTGTTCATCGGCTCTATTCTAATTAGCACTGATAATTTTGCAGTATTTCTTAGCTTTTCCAGTTTTCTTATGGTAGTGGGCGGCACTTTAGCTGCCACCTTTATCTCATACGAACCACGATATGTGATTTTGTCGTTAAAACTAATCTGGCGAATTGTATTTTCTCCAAAAATAGGACGTAATCTTCTTAAAAGTGAAGTGGGGCGAATAATTAAATGGGCTTACGCAGTTCAGAAAAATGGGCCTCAAGGTCTTGAGTCTGAAGCCACAAAAGCTGTTAAAAATGATCCTTTTTTAAAATTTGGCGTCGACCTAGTGGTTTCTGGCTACACCGCTGAGGACGTTCGCTCAATTTTGAACAACACTGTCAATACGACCTACGGACGAAATACGGTACAAGTGAATATCTTAAAAGACATGGCCGCCAATGCACCTGCATTTGGCATGATCGGTACGCTCGTAGGACTAGTGATTATGTTAGATAATATGGGTGGTGACCCGTCCTCCTTAGGTAAGGGGCTTGCTGTAGCGATGTTAACAACTCTTTATGGCGTTATTTTTGCTCGTATTATTTTCTTGCCAGCAGCATCAAAAGTGCTTCAACGCGAACAAATTGTGAGATTTCGCAATACATTGGTAGCTGAGGGCCTATGTCTAATAGCAGACAGAAAGTCCCCCCGTTTCATCCAGGATAAAATGAATAGTTTTTTAGATCCATCAATCCACTTCAACATTGACAAAGACAAAAAATAACGGCTGAGAAATTCAATCAAGGAGATACGACTTGTCGGAGCCGAGTGACGACGAAGAGGAAGCGCCCGATGAATCTTGGATGGCAACGTTCGCCGATACAATAACGCTTCTAATGGCATTCTTCGTGATGTTACTGACGTTTGCCGAATTCGATATTCCGGCTTATGAGGAACTCAGTTCAGCACTAGCCAACACGGTCGGCGGGCGCGAAGCGCAAACAACCACGCAAAGCCTTAAAATCGATGTCCAGGACATCGTCTATGGAATGCAGGCCGACCAGGCCGTACAGGTAACGTCCGACGAAAAAGGTGTGGTCATCGATTTGGATGCGAACGCGTTTTTCCAACCGGCATCGGCAGAGCTCGTGCCGGCGGCCATTCCGGTGCTGACGAAATTGTCTGAAACTTTAGCTTCACCCAATTACGAGCTTTATAACATCGCCGTCGAAGGGCACACCGACGACGGTCAAATCAGCACGGATAAGTTTCCATCGAACTGGGAACTGTCATCCCAACGCGCGTCCAGTGTCGTCCGCTTGTTTGAAAGCAACGCGGTCGAACGCTCGCGCCTCCAGGCGCGCGGCTATGCTGATACCCGCCCCAAAGTGCCAAATCGTGACCTGCAGGGCGCGCCGATCCCTGAAAACAGAGCCACAAACAGGCGCGTAGTGCTTCGATTGCATCCTATGTCGATTGACGAACGCGATGCATATTTGCGCGCCCAGGAATTCAAACTCCAACAAGAAGAAGCTGCGCAACGGGCATTGGCGGCAAAAGGGCCATCAATTGCTGAACGCCTACCGATTCAACCAACACCCGATCAACTGACAGATGGGCAGCGGCAAATTAAGCTCGCCCTTGATAATGTTATTCGCGATGCCATCGTGCGCGCCAAAGGTGGAAGAAACCTAACCAACGAAGACATCGCTGAACTACAAACAGAAGTTGATCAACTGAGCGTCGCACGCGAGCCAGCACTAGAGAGCTACTTTAGTACGCTCGAAGGCTTCTTGAACGAAGAACGCAATAGACTGTCGTCCGTTCCAGTGTCTAACTAACGGAATTTTCCACGTTGATTATTTGAAGATGGCTTACGCCTCGATTAATCGAGGATCACTTCCATGCCTTCGCGTGACACGAAGTTGCCGCTCCAGGCTTTCTCGGCCGTTTTTGCGAGATCGTCCATAAAGTCGTCATTGTGATCGGGATCATGGTGGAAGATTGCAAGTCGTTTCACATTTGCCGCTTGGCAGAGACGCATGCCCTCTTCCCAAGTGGAATGTCCCCATCCGACCTTTGCCGGGAATTCTTCTTCAGTGTACGTCGAATCGTAGATCACTAAATCAGCGCCTTCGATTAGACCCAAAATATTTTGGTCCGGCTTGCCGGGTACATGTTCTGTATCGGTAACATAAACGACTGATTTGCCACCATGGTTGATCCGATAAGCGGTTGCGCCATTCGGGTGATTTAGGGCCGCTGTTTGTATATCGACCCCTTTGGCGAGGCTAAAGCTTTCCCCCGCTTCGAAATCTTCAAATTTCAGGCTCGCCTGCATCGCTTCGAGCGGAACCGGGAACATCGGATTATGCATTTGCGTCGATAACACGTCCTGCACACCACCCTGGTTTTTCAAATGACCCGCCATAATATGGATTGAGCGATTTGCATCATAGGCAGGTACGAAGAATGGGAACCCGTTGATGTGGTCCCAATGAGTATGAGTTAACAACAGATGGGATTCTTTGATATCGGCCTTTAAGAACTCATTACCGAAATTCCGGATACCCGTTCCCGCATCCATGACAAAACGATAGTCACCAGCCTCAATCTCGATGCAGCTGGTGTTTCCACCGTACTTCATGTGGTCAGGGTTCGCGCAAGCGATTGTTCCTCTGACACCCCAAAATTTAACGCGAATCGCCATATGTTCCGTTCAATATGCTAGACGGCTGAAACGGCCAGACACCCTCATAAATCAGCACTTCTTCGCCAATGATCTTAATGGTAAGGCGCTTTGTTGCCAATCTATTTCATTGATGTCTTTTGTCACACACCTACCTGACGATAGCCTGACTACCCATGGATTAACCAATATAGGTAAACACTTAATTTTCCAGGTTTTTTGTGCTCCTGAAGCCGTTTCGAGTGGATGCATATCGGCCACCTTCACGCGACTAAAAAAGATAAAGGGGCGCCCCATTGGGACGCCCCTTTAATTCTTAGACCTGAGTGTCTGAGCTTAGAAGCCCATGCCACCCATACCGCCCATGCCGCCCATATCAGGAGCGCCACCGCCAGCAGGGCTGCCAGCAGGCTCAGGCTTCTCAGCAACCATAGCTTCGGTTGTTATCAACAAGCCAGCAACAGATGCTGCGTCTTGGAGTGCCGTACGAACAACCTTAGCCGGATCGATAACGCCGGATTTGATCAGATCTTCGTAAACACCCGTTTGAGCGTTGTAGCCAAACTTGACGTCTTTCTGGTCGAGAAGCTTGCCAGCTACGACGGCGCCATCGGCACCAGCGTTTTCAGAGATTTGGCGCAAAGGTGACTGCAGTGCACGACGTACGATGTCGATACCGACAGTCTGGTCGCTGTTTTCGCCTTCGAGTTTCGCCAACGCTTTCGTAGCATAGAGAAGAGCAGTACCGCCACCGGCAACGATGCCTTCTTCGACAGCTGCGCGAGTTGCGTGCAATGCATCGTCAACGCGGTCTTTCTTCTCTTTAACTTCGATTTCAGAACCACCGCCGACACGGATAACAGCAACACCGCCGGCGAGTTTCGCCAGACGCTCTTGCAGTTTTTCACGGTCATAATCGGACGTTGTTTCATCGATCTGTGCACGGATTTGTGTGCAACGAGCAACGATATCTTTCTTCTTACCAACGCCTTCGACGATTGTTGTCTCTTCTTTGGTGATCGCAACTTTCTTTGCGCGGCCCATCATTTCGATGGTCACGTTTTCAAGTTTGATACCAATGTCTTCTGAGATCACTTGACCGTTGGTCAGGATCGCAATGTCTTCAAGCATTGCTTTACGACGATCGCCAAAGCCAGGTGCCTTAACAGCAGCAACTTTGAGACCACCGCGCAGCTTGTTAACGACCAACGTCGCCAATGCTTCGCCTTCGATGTCTTCAGCGATGATCATCAATGGACGACCGGACTGAACGACGGCTTCCAAAACAGGAAGAAGTGGCTGAAGCGTAGACAATTTTTTCTCGTGAATGAGGATGTATGGATCATCCAGGTCACAAGTCATCTTGTCAGCATTGGTAACGAAGTATGGGCTGGTGTAGCCACGATCAAACTGCATGCCTTCGACAACGTCGAGTTCAGAATGCAGGCTTTTTGCTTCTTCAACAGTGATAACGCCTTCGTTGCCAACGCGTTCCATTGCAGAAGCGATCATGTCGCCAACTTCTTTGTCACCGTTAGCAGAAATCGTACCAACTTGGCTGATTTCTTGGTTGGTGGATACTTTCTTCGCGCGCTTTTGCACATCAGCAACCACTGCGCTAACAGCCATATCGATACCGCGCTTGAGATCCATTGGGTTCATGCCGGCAGCAACAGCTTTTGCACCTTCACGAACGATGGATTGAGCCAGAACAGTAGCAGTCGTCGTGCCGTCACCAGCTTCGTCGTTGGTGCGCGATGCGACTTCTTTGACCATCTGTGCGCCCATGTTTTCGAACTTATCAGTCAGTTCGATATCTTTAGCGACAGTGACTCCATCTTTGGTGATACGTGGAGCACCAAAAGATTTGTCGAGGACAACGTTACGACCTTTTGGGCCGAGCGTTACTTTTACAGCATTTGCGAGCGTGTCTACACCTTTGAGAAGGCGGTCACGCGCGTCTGAGCCGAATTTAACTTCTTTAGCAGCCATGGTTCAAAATTCCCTTACTAAGCAGCTTTTTTCTTTTTCGCTGATTTCTCGATCACACCGAGAATGTCAGATTCTTTCATGATCAACAGGTCTTCGCCGTCAATCTTGACTTCGGTGCCGGACCATTTGCCAAACAGGACGTAATCGCCTGCTGCAACGTCAAGCGCGGTGACGGTACCGTCATCAGCTTTGTGACCGGAACCAACAGCGACAATTTCGCCTTCCATTGGCTTCTCTTGAGCAGTGTCAGGAATGATAATCCCCCCTGCTGTTTTTTCCTCTTGCTCGACGCGCCGGACCAGCACGCGATCATGCAAAGGTCTGAATTTCATAGCGTTTCTCCTTCAAGCGAACATAGATGATTAAGTTGTTAGCACTCTCGCCTTGTGAGTGCTACGCGGTATGTAACCCTATCTCGCGCTAGGTCAAGTGTTTGGGCGCTAATTTTTTAACTGAGCTCGACAGATATTAGCAGCACTCACGGGGATCAGCTGCTAATGCATTGATTTTAATATATTTTATATTGCAGCACGTTAAAAATACTCGCAGACTAGACGTGTCTTAAATGTTTAGAGGTGAGCATATGAAAGATAAGGCATCTGGCTCCAACAAGAGTGGACTGCAGCGACAATTAAACGGATATCGGCTAACAACGGCAGAGATCATCTACCACATGCCCGATCATCCGCAGCTTCTGCAGGAATTTATTTGGCAACAACACGATATAGCGCCGCATTTCCCAGAATTGCAGCGCTTTTTGCATTTTTGGGAGACGAAAATCGAAGGCAGGCTACATTCAGTGAAAGTCGCATCGGCGAAATTGATCACACCTGGTGAGATCAAAAACGCCGATGGGTTATTTGCACTAAATTAGAAAAGGCTTAGGCCGCGATTTCCGCCTGCATCGCTTTTTGAACCTTTTCAAAGGCGCGAACTTCGAGTTGACGGACACGCTCTCGGCTGATTCCGTACTGGTCACCGAGTTGTTCTAAGGTAATCGGATCGTCCTTAAGACGCCGCTCAATGAGAATGTTTTTCTCACGCTCTGGGAGATCCTCCATTGCGCGCGCAAGCATCTCTGAGCGATATGAAAACTCCTCAGTTTCACCGACCAAATCCTCAGGCGTTGGGCGCTCATCGACAAGAGTATCTTGGAATTCTGTCCCCTCCTCGACATGCGACAAAGGTGTATTAAGCGAGAAATCACGTGCGTGCAGGCGCCGGTTCATGTGCTGAACTTCTTGCTCTGTCGCATTCAATGACTCAGCAAGCTGAAGCGTCTGTTCTCCGTTCAACTCACCATTGTCTATGATCTGCAATTGGTTCTTCATTCGACGCAGAGAAAAGAACAATTTCTTTTGAGAAGACACGGTACCCATTTTGACCATCGACCAGGACTTCAGAACGTATTCAGTGATCGATGCCTTGATCCACCAAATCGCGTAAGTGGATAGGCGAAAACCACGGTCCGGATCGAACTTCTTGACAGCTTTCATCAAACCGATGCTGCCTTCGGAAACAAGATCTGCAACAGGTAGACCATAACCACGATAGCCCATAGCGATCTTCGCAACCAAACGCAGGTGTGATGTGACCAATTGATGCGCGGCGTCAACATCTCCGGAGTCGCGGAGACGGCATGCCAGCATAAATTCTTGTTCTCTCTCAAGGATCGGGTACTTCCATACATCTCGCAGATACTTTGAAAGTCCGCCTTCTTCAGTAATCGATGGGAGCGTTGATAATGTCGCCATGATTTTATCCTCTTCCTACTTTAATCGGCCTTTTGAGCACCGAAACGCGATCACACAATCAGGCAGGCGAACATATCGCGCTGCCGCAGTTGATTTAGGTCGTGTGAATACGCATTTGGTAGGTCATCGGGGCCTCATCCTCTGTCTGAGCAACGTAGCCAATGTTGGTTCACAAACGTCGAACCGTTAGAGAGCCTCTTCATGAGCACCCTCAATCTGCATGTATCATACCTAAAACCAAGGCCTCAGGTCAAGTATTAGCAACACTCCCAAACCACACATTAAGTAAATTTAATACAGGTTATCAGTGACTTAACTTGCCTTTAGCAATGGTTCAGCAACACCAGATCGCGCAATAAGCAACTCGGTCAAGTACCCAGCCAACCGCCTCATACCAAATTTATCAGCAACCGCTTCTGCATCTGGGTTATAGTTGGTGTTCGTATTGATGTCGTAAGCATACAACTCACCCGCTTCGTCGCGGATAAACTCAATACCGGCGACTTTGACGCCGTTATCGGCCAACACCTGCTCCACAGCAGCAATCACATGCTCGCCAAGCCCACCATGGCCCTCAAACACGCGAAACATCGGCTCTGATCTCTCACCTGGCACTTGGCAGACATCAGCGGGGCAAAGCTCGAACCCATCAGAGGTATCAACGCGCACGGCATAAAAGAACTTGCCACCAATGAATTCGGCCCGCGTGATGGATCGATCGGGGGCGTATATATATTCCTGTACCATAGAAATGCCATCGACAGGCGGCTCATAATCAGGGGCGTTAATATGCTCCTGGAGTTGCTCGACATTCTCGAACAACTGCACGCCGTCCCCCTTACCACCTCGGTTTGGCTTCAAGATCAGTGGCTCATCACCAAAGCTCTCAGCGGCCTCCAAGATCGCGTCATTGCCGACAGCAACCACAGTCCGCGGTGTCTTGATGCCCGCGGCACGTAAAATTTGATATTGCGCGGCTTTATTGATTTCTAAAGCCAAAGCACGGCTATCATTGACGATGGTACGGTTGTGGGCTTCTAACCAGGTCATCACCACGGCTGCGTATTCAGGCGAAAATCGGTGATCACGCGTATAAGAAGACGCACTCATGCGATTATAAAAAATGCCTTCTGGTG
>CBFHXC010000052.1:0-20353 GCA_965659695.1 Rhodospirillales bacterium | reverse complement strand
TCGTCGAAACTTTCCCCGACGAAGCCCTGACGGTTTTGGTCGATTACTTTGGCCAGGAAATCACCGATGCGATGACCGTGTGCCGACGCTATCCAGCAATGGCGACGAGTGGTCGGATTTCTATTCGGCTTGATACCCATGGCGGGCGCTTTGTCGAAGGTTTGGACCCACAAGCATCCTATGATGTGCTGGAACGCCACGCGCCGCAGGCCATTCGCCGCTATCGGAACGATGCGGAACTGCGTTACTTGACCGGGACCGGCGTTTCCGCTGCCGCTATATTCCACCTGCGTGAAAATTTAGACCGCAACGGCTTTGATCAGGTGAAGATTGTCGTTTCCAGTGGCTTCGATGTTGAGAAATGCAAAGTGATGGCAGACGCCAGCGCGCCGATTGATATTGTCGGCACGGGATCGTTCTTGCCCAACAAATGGACGGAAACCTACGCCACAGCGGATATCGTCGATTATGATGGCCGACCTTCGGTTAAGATCGGTCGAGAATTCCTTATTCGGAAGCTTTGATTCTTAATGTTGGCGTCATTCCGGCGTAGGCCGGAATCAACTGGTTCGAGCGGTTGACCCCGGCCTGCGCCGGGGTGACGTTCTGGTTTTACCCCGTCACCACGCGCTTAAGCGTAGTCAACGCCACAGCGACCGCATCGCGGCCATGGCGTTTCATCATCCGCTCGCGGCCTTTGTCAGACGACATCACTTTGCGCAGATTGCCGCACAGCGCATCCAACATGCGGCGGAAACCTTGCTCAGATAAGCTCCAGGCTTTTTCGCCCGCAGACGCATCATCGGCCGGTGGCGTCAGGTTGGAATTCACCAAATCCATAAACCACTTTGAGCGCTTGTCGAAATCTTGAAACCCCGCCGCAATCAGCAGTTGGGCATCCAAACTGACGGTCAGCGCGTCTTTTTCGTTATAAAACATTTCCCAATCGAATGGCTCGTCGTTCAAGTCCGCCTGAATGCGGGCGACAATCCCCTCGCAGCGTTCGTGATAGCGACCGACGCTTTCTGGGCCGAGCAACATGCTGATGGCCTGATAAAACCCGGGCAACATTCGCCGATGCACGGATTTACGGCCCGCAGGTTCTTTGAACAGATGCGAAAACTGTTTCACCATTAGGCGCGAAAACGGATTGGCGCGTTCCAGGTACCATTTCTGCTGATCGATGGCAGAGGCATAATTCTCGAGGGCCGCTTCGAACTGAGCTTCCATCTCTTGGGATTTCGCCGCCAGTTCATGCTCCATCGCGTCAATATCTTGCAACGATAACGTGCCACCATTTTGTAGCGCTTTTTCACGCATACTGCCGACAACGGAACCGACAGACCCGGCGGCCATCGCCTTGCTGACCTCTTTTGGGGATGCGGGGTTCTTAACTTTCGGGGACTTTGCGACGGGCTGTGGCGCTGGCGCAGGCTGAACAGGCGCAGGCGGTGGTTCAACGGCTTGCGGCTCAAGCATCGGCTTACCCGACTCGGCCTCTATCACTCGGGGTTTTTTACGGAGCTTCGCCGACGCATCGGTTAAGGTCTCGCCCAGCTTCGGTTTTAGCGACACATTCATGTCGCCGAACATCACCACTTCTAAATTGTCAGGTTGCTTTACCATATAACCAAAAGAATACGGTGAATTCGCCGGAAAACACCAGTGTCGGTTTGTACGAATATGTTTCACGACATTTCATCGTGCCTGGAACATCTCTCCGTCTTGTCTGAAAGGCCCAGCCAGAGTAAACCCACGTCATGACTGATCGACTTTCAATTGCCATCGCCCAGATCAATCCAACGGTCGGCGATGTGGCAGGCAACATCGCTCTGATTGAGAAATTCGCGCGTGATGCTGGTGCCCAGGGTGCGGACCTAATGGTGGCCACCGAATTGGCTGTTTCAGGATATCCACCTGAAGATCTGGTGCTAAAGCCGGAATTCCAAAATCGTGTATTTGAGGCGGTGACCGCCCTGGCCACGAAATTAGATGCCGAGGGATGGCCCGCAGTGATTCTTGGCGCGCCCTGGCGTATTGATGGCAAATTGTATAACGCGGCACTATTGCTGGATGGCGGCGAGGTCAAGCATGCACGCCTGAAACATGAACTGCCCAACTATGGCGTGTTCGATGAAAAGCGTGTGTTTGAACAAGGTCCCCTGCCCGGCCCGATCCCTTTCCGCGATGTCCGCCTGGGCGTCATGGTGTGTGAGGACATGTGGTTCCCCGACGTCGCCGAGTGCTTGGAAGAATCAGGTGCCGAATTCCTGATTTCCATCAACGGCTCACCATTTGATGTCGACAAGGTGGATGCGCGACTGAACATTTCGATCGCGCGCGTCACTGAAACCGGGTTGGCGGCCCTATATACCAATCAAATTTGCGGCCAGGACGAATTGGCATTCGATGGGGGATCGTTCGTCGTGAACCCCGATTATTCGATGGTCGTCCGTGCGCCATTTTGGCAAGAAGCCCTGGTGATGACGGAATGGACGCGCGAAGCCGACGGCTGGGTATGCGCACCCGGCGACGTACAACCGAGCCTGTCTCGCGACGAAAACATTTATGCGGCGATGGTCTTGGGCCTGCGGGATTATGTGCACAAAAACGGCTTCCCTGGTGTCGTCATCGGTATGTCGGGTGGCGTCGATAGTGCACTGTCCGCCGCCGTCGCGGTTGATGCGTTGGGGGCGGATAAGGTCCTGACCGTAATGATGCCGTCGCCCTATACTTCGACCGAAAGTTTGGAAGACGCCGCCGAATGTGCCGGATACCTGGGCACCCCGTTGGACGAAATCAACATCGGCCCGGCGATGGCGGCGTTCGATCAAATGCTGGCACCATCATTCGAGGGTCGCGACGCCGACATCACCGAAGAAAATATCCAGGCCCGTTCACGCGGACTGATCCTGATGGCGTTATCCAATAAGCTCGGCCACATGCTACTGACCACCGGCAACAAGTCGGAAATGTCGGTCGGCTACGCCACCCTTTATGGCGATATGTGCGGCGGCTATTCGGTCCTGAAAGACGTCTACAAAACCACCGTGTTTGATCTCTGCCACTGGCGAAACGAAAACCGTCCAGCGGGTGCATTGGGACCAGCGGGTATGGTGATCCCGGAACGGATCATCACCAAGCCACCGAGTGCGGAACTGCGCCCCGATCAAAAAGACGAGGATTCATTGCCGCCCTATGATGCGCTGGATGACATCTTGCATGGCCTGATTGAATTAGAACAATCGGTTGAGGACGTGGTCGCGCGCGGCCACGATGCCGAGACCGTTAAACGCATCTGGCGCATGCTCGACCGGGCAGAATACAAACGTCACCAAGCGCCCCCAGGTGTAAAAATCACGCTCCGCGCATTTGGCAAAGACCGCCGCTATCCCATCACCAATGGCTTCACGAAACAGATCTGATGACCAACGACCCGATCCGCATTTTTGACACCTTAGCCCGCGAAAAACGCGCGTTCATCCCCATCGATCCCGCCAATGTGCGGATGTATGTGTGTGGGCCGACGGTGTACGACAAGGCGCATATCGGCAACGCGCGGCCCATCGTTGTATTCGATGTGATGGCCCGCTTACTGCGCCATGTGTATGGCGACGACAACGTGACCTATGTGCGCAACATCACTGACCTGGATGACAAGATTAACGCTCGCGCGTTTGAACGCGGGATTTCTATCCGTGACCTGACCGACGATACCATTGACGTATTTCACGCTGACATGGCCCAATTGAATGACTTGGGCCCAGATATCGAACCCCGCGCCACCGATTTCATCGAAGAAATGAAAGAGATGATTGAGATCTTGGTCGCAAAGGGCCACGCCTATGTTGAACAAGATCACGTGCTGTTCAATGTCACATCAATGGATGATTACGGGTTGTTGTCTCGCCGCAAACGCGACGAGTTGATCGCGGGTGCTCGCGTCGAGGTTGCGCCCTACAAACGAGATGCCGCCGACTTCGTATTGTGGAAACCGTCCGACCCTGTAAAGGGTGAGCCCGCGTGGAACAGTCCCGCCGGCATCGAAACACCGGGCCGTCCCGGCTGGCATTTGGAATGCTCCGCGATGAGCAAAAAGTCCTTGGGCGATGTCTTTGATATTCACGGCGGCGGATTGGATCTGATCTTTCCGCACCACGAAAACGAGATCGCCCAATCACGCTGCGCGCATGATACCGACGTGATGGCGAACTATTGGATGCACAACGGCTATCTGATGGCCGAGGGTGAGAAGATGTCGAAATCCCTCGGGAACTTTTACACCGTGAACGAACTGCTCGAAGAATTCCCCGGCGAAGCGATCCGCTTGTTGCTGCTCAAAACCCATTACCGTCAGCCGCTCGATTTCACCAAGGATGGGCTGGAGATTGCGAAACGAGAATTGGGTGGGTTTTATGGGGCACTCCGTCGCAGCTCAGATTACGCTGCGGAAAGACCAGCAAATGCTGACGCATTATTAGAAGATTTCAATAAGACACTTCACGATGATTTGAATACTCCTGCAGCTTTGGAACATCTCCATGCTCGCGCTCGTCAGATACAGATCGATTTAATGAGCGATCAACGAGGCAATCGAATCAAAAGGCCGCAGAACCGCTGGCTATTAGAACACATGGGATTCCAATTGGGACTTTTACAACAAGACCCAGAAGATTGGTTCAAGTGGCAACCGGCATCTTCGGGCGATGGTCTGACCGATGACGAGATCGAGGCCAAAATCACCGCCCGCGCCGAGGCCCGTGCCAACAAAGACTTCGCCGCATCGGATGCGATCCGCGACGAGTTGCAGGCGGCAGGCATCATCCTCGAAGACGCTGCCGGCCGAACCACCTGGCGCCGGGGTTAAGCTTTTTATCCAAGTTGTCATCCCGGCGAAAGCCGGGATCATCCAGCATCTCAATGCCCAATGAGATTCCAAATCAAGTTTGGAATGACAGGAAAAAATACACGTCACCCCCAACTTGATTCAGGGACTCATTTCCAGGGCATCTTCCCCCTCACCTAACCTCTCCCCCTTAGAGGGGGAGAGGAATTAGAGCGCAAGTTGCCGATGCAGGGTCCCTCTCCCCTACGTAGTGGGGGAGAGGACAGGTGAGGGGGTGCTTAATACGGATCACCCAAACGCGCGATAGCGGCGGTTGATTTCTTCTTCGGATAAATCTGCCTCAATCGCCGATAGGCGCTTGGCCTCGGCTTTGGTGCGGGTCGGGCCGATCCACTGATCACCGGAATGCGGCAGCGGGGCATCGTTACAGGCCAAGTGGGCCGCATGATCCCGAAACATTTCCATCAGTCTTTCAAACGCCAGCATTTCGACGTTCAGGAACTTTTTCGGGGTTGGCATGTCATAGCGCCGGACCTCGACAATCGGGCCACTATCGACTGCCACCGCCATTTCATGCAAGGTGACACCGAACGTTGGCGCATCATCATAGACAGCAAAGCCCGCCGCATGACTGCCGGGATATTCGGGCGGACCCGGATGGAAATTGTACGCCGGCGTTTCCAACCTGGAGAGAATACTTTCAGGCACGATCACATCGGTCATCATCGCAACCAACCGCGTGCCCGCCAAATCGTCGGCCGCCAGCATCAACGAACCAAAGCTGTTGACCCACGCCACATCTAGTTCGGGACGATGCCGTTTCAGCAAGGTGGACAGGTGCGGCGCTTCGACGTCGCCGCAGAGCAAGATAATTCTATCCGGCATGGATGCTGTCCATTTCACAAAGCTTCGACTGTCGTGCCTAATGTATTCGTCATAATATTAGTCTGGGCAAACCATACCGCTAAGAGGTTAATAATCCAAACAGACACCGCCTATGTGCGTGCGGTTCTGCACTTGTGGTTCCGGGCCTTATTCGGCATTGTCTGCCCGATTTCAGGGGTTATAGGGGTGTGGGACCGACAAACATGACCGGCGAACGCGTTTATTTATTCGA
Source organism: Rhodospirillales bacterium (assembly GCA_965659695.1). Lineage (GTDB taxonomy): Bacteria > Pseudomonadota > Alphaproteobacteria > Rhodospirillales > Casp-alpha2 > UBA4479. The sequence continues at coordinate 14,390 of CBFHXC010000052.1, read as the reverse complement.
TACCACATTGCGGGATGGCGCACAGACACAGGGCGTCGATTTCAACCCAGCGGACAAAGAAGCCATCGCCCTGGAATTGGACGCCATTGGCATCGACTATATCGAAGGTGGTTGGCCCGGCGCGAACCCGACCGACGATAGTTTTTTCGGCAATCCGCCCAAACTGACGCGTGCCATAATGGTGGCGTTTGGCATGACCCGCCGCCCCGGACGCAGCCCTGAAAATGACCCCGGCCTGACGGGCATTTTGGCGCCTGATATTCCCGGTGTGTGCATGGTCGGCAAGACCTGGGATTTCCATGTCGATGTGGCACTGGAAATTGAGCATGAGGAAAACATCCGCATGATTGCCGACAGCGTGGCCCACGCCTGCACGCGCAAGGACGAAGTGATGTTCGACGCCGAACATTTCTTTGACGGCTATAAATCGAACCCGAAATTCGCGCTCAAATGCCTGAAAGCGGCGCATGAGAATGGTGCGCGTTGGATCGTGCTTTGCGACACCAACGGCGGCACCCTGCCCCACGAAGTTGAACGGATCGTTGGCGAGGTGAGCGAACACATCCCCGGCGAGAATCTGGGCATTCACGCCCATGATGACACCGGCAATGCGATTGCCAATTCACTGGCCGCCGTTCGTGCCGGCGCGCGCCAGGTCCAGGGGACATTGAACGGATTGGGTGAACGCTGCGGCAATGCAAACATCATCGCGATCATCCCATCGTTGATGCTGAAGATGGGGTTCAAGACCAACGTGAAGCCCGAAGACATGCAGAATTTGACGCACATTTCGCGGATGCTGGATGAGCGCCTGAACCAAGCGCCCCGCCGCGGTGCCGCGTATGTCGGCGAAGCGGCCTTCGCGCACAAGGGCGGCTTGCATGTGTCGGCGGTTGAGAAAGATCCCAAAACCTACGAACACATTGACCCGACATTGGTCGGGAATCACCGACAGATCGTGGTATCAGATCAGTCTGGACGATCCAATATTTTGGCCCGGTTTCGCGAAGTCGGGATCGAGATCGATCCGAAAGACAAACGCATCGGTCGCTTGGTCGAGGTCGTCAAAGAAAACGAATTCAATGGCTATGCCTATGATGGGGCCGAAGCGAGCTTTGAGTTGCTGGCGCGGCGCGCGCTGGGCACTGTGCCGGAGTATTTCCGCTGCAACAATTTCCGCGTCATCGACGAACGTCGTTGGGATTCCAAGAACGAGCTGATTACACTCTCGGAAGCCACGGTCAAACTGAGCGTCGGCGACGCCGAATACATGACTGTCGCCGAAGGGAACGGCCCCGTGAACGCCCTGGATGCGGCCTTGCGCAAAGTTTTGGTCGGCATGTATCCATCGGTCGAAAGTCTGCGACTTGTCGATTACAAGGTGCGCATCCTGACCCCCGGTGATGGCACGCGCGCGATCACGCGGGTCATGATCGAAAGTGCCGACGATACCGGCCACCGCTGGTCGACTGTCGGTGTATCGCCCAACATTATCGATGCATCGTATAACGCGCTTCGCGATTCGCTTGTTTACAAGCTATACCGCGAAGGTACCGAACAACCACCGGGCACGTAAACACACCCATGTCTGACACTTCCTCCTTCGCCGTTGTTCTGATCCGGCCCCAATTGGGTGAAAACATCGGCATGGTCGCCCGCGCCATGTTGAACTGTGGCTTGGTCGACTTGCGGCTGGTCAGACCGCGCGACGGCTGGCCATCGGATAAAGCCCGCGCATCGGCATCGGGTGCAGATATCGTCATAGATAATGCGCAAGTATCTGAAACAACAGAAGAAGCTATCGCCGACCTGAACTTCGTCGTCGCCACCACCGCGCGCCCACGCGATATGACCAAGGGTGTGTTCACCCCCGAAGGCGCTGCCCAAGAACTCCGCAACCGTGCCACCGGTGGCGGTAAAACTGGAGTGCTGTTTGGGCGCGAGTCATCAGGGCTGGATAACGACGATATCGCGTTGGCCGATGCGGCGGTGACTGTGCCGCTAAACCCCGAATTCACGTCCCTGAACCTGGCGCAGGCGGTCCTATTGATCGGCTATGAATGGTTCAAATGGGCGGACAAAACCCCGACCCATGAACTGATGATGCCCGAGGACACCCGCCCGGCCGAGCGTGAAGAAGTTTTGATGATGATGGAGCACCTGGAATCTGAATTGGATTCGCGCGGGTTTCTGCGCCCGCCCGAAAAGCGCCCGATCATGGTCCGCAATATCCGCAATGTATTTTGGCGCGCAGGATTCACCGAGAAAGAAGTCCGCACCTTTCGGGGTATTATCTCCGCCCTGACCAAGTATCCACGGCGCGATTAATCACAATACCCAATTTTCGATAAGTCTTTGATACTATTGACATAATATGAAATTGGGTTCGTTTTGCAAAATCGCCCTTTAATATCACACAAAAATCATGTGATAGAGGTCATTTGGCCCCGAGGCATATGATTTTGAACAAGTCTACACGCCGGATGTGACGGAAATGGTCACACGCGTTTCGACAACCAGATCGCCAACTTGGACCCTGTTTTAACCGCGACCTTTAGCGCTTCATACCCCGGTGCCATCTCGGCCCCGTTTTCCAGCGCCGTGTCACGGTGTTCAAGTTCTTCTTGGCGAAACTTCTCGAACGTGTCGCGCAGGTCTTTCTCGTCACCCTCGGCATCAAGGGCGGCGACTTGTTCGGCGTAGTGCTCATCAATCGTTTCTTCGACCGCAACCGTGCACGCGTGGGCGGCTTTTTCACCCATCAATGCGGTGCCAGCACCCAGCGCAAATCCGGCCATGTGCCAAAGCGGCATCAATGCGGTCGGGCGCACTTTGCGTTCGCGAATCAGGCTGTTGAATGTATCTAAATGAACTCGTTCTTGTTCGGCCATGTGTTCGATTTCGGGGCGGCTGGCCGCGTTGCCCAGCACGGCCAATTGGCCTTCGTAAATGCGGACCGCGCCATATTCACCCGCATGATCAACACGGATCATTCGTTCCAGCATTTCTTTTTTGCTGGGATCGCCGGGCATGCGTCGAGGTTTGGCTGCCCGTTCGGTTTTTGTATCTGTGGTCATGCGTAAGTTAACTCCCGCATTTGTCGCCAGGCCCCAAAGGCCGCGCCTGCCAAGGCCAATGAGACGGCAACATTATACGTTGCCATCGATATTCCAAATAGGGTCCATTCGATGTCGCCGCAAGATTTCGCAGGCTTTTCCTGCAACGCCGCCAAAAGGTCCTGGGTGCTTGCGATGTCACCGGCCCCGCCACCACAGGGCGCGACAGATGTCCACCAGGTTTGCTCAACCCCCACATGATAAAAAGATATCCCGGCACTGATCAGAAAAACCACGGCGGCAAACAAGGCGACCCAACGCATTTTTTCAGGCGCGCACCAGAACAATGCGACGATCCCCACGATCCCGATCACCGCATAGGGGACGCGCTGATACAAACACAGCACGCAGGGTTCGTACCCGAACACGTACTGCGCGGTATACGCGGTGCCGAGCGCAATGACCGCCGATGCGATCAACAGCAATGAGAAGTTTCGACTAATGCGGCCCAGTGATTCCATAGCCCTGTTATAGCCCTCTATATCCGATAGGTTAAGTCAGGACTTTCACAATAATCACGCCAGCAATCAGCAACACACAGAACAACAACGTGAGGAGACCTAAACGCTTTTCGATAAACGCCTGAATCGGCGCACCGAACTTCCACAGCAGAATCGCGACCAAGAAGAACCGCGCACCGCGCCCAACCATCGATGCCAGGGTGAAGGTCACGGGATCCATCGCAGCCACACCACTGGCGATGGTCACGATTTTATACGGAATCGGGCTGAAGCCGGCCGTGAAGACAATCAACGCGCCGTCTTTGTTATAGGCGTCGGTCGCAATCGCGAACGCTTCGGCGGCGTTGTATAGTTCAAGGATCGGCTTTCCAAGTTCTTCGAACAACGTCGCACCGATGAAATAACCAAACATCCCGCCCAGCACCGATGAAACGGTGCAAATAAAAGCGATTTTGAACCACTGCGTGCGTGCCGCCAGCACCATGGGAATCAACAAAACATCCGGCGGGATCAAAAAGAACGAGCTTTCCGTGAACGACACAATTGCCAGAATCCAGATCGCATGGCGATGGCCAGACCATTGCAAGGTCTTGTCGTAAAGCGCGCGGATCATGCTGGGGCCTCCGATGGCGGAAATCGTCGTTAAGGGCGCTCAATATCAGGCAATTTAGGGACTGGCAATAAGGGCAAAAAAGTCCACTTACGGAGTATGGACAGAGGCGTTTCTATCCCCTATGTTCCGGTCTCTTCAAGGTACGCGGGTGTGGCGGAATTGGTAGACGCGCGGGATTCAAAATCCCGTTTCCTCGGAAGTGTCGGTTCGAGTCCGACCACCCGTACCATCTCATAAAATTATCTAATTTTTTGTTGTCATTCCCGAGTATCCGGGGGGCTGTCGAGGTCTGAAGCAGATCTCCTCCTTCGTGTGTGCAAGCTGAGGAGAGGCATCATTTTTTATGGCGTACCCCCTCACCTGTCCTCTCCCCCTTTACGATGGGGAGAGGGACCCTGTATGCGCATGACTCGTTCTAATCCCTCTCCCCTTTTAGGGGGAGAGGTTAGGTGAGGGGGGAAGACGCACGAATTGAGCGCGTAAATTCCCTTTCCGCAGCCGAGATCATTTGATACCCAAAGGCATGACGTCATCTTCATCTGATCCCGAATTCGTGATTGAGGTTTCGAACCTGAGCAAAATCTATGCAGGTTCCAACAAACAAGCGCCGAAACAGGCCCTCAGCGATGTTTCGCTGAAAATCAAACGCGGCTCGTTCTTTGGCCTTTTGGGGCCTAACGGGGCTGGGAAATCCACGTTCATCAATATTCTGGCTGGGCTGGTCAACAAGACATCAGGCACCGCCAAAATATGGGGCCACGATATCGAAACGGAAATGCGCGCCGCGCGCCGGGCCATCGGGATTGTGCCACAAGAACTGAATATCGATCCGTTTTTTACACCGTTTGAGATGTTGGAACTTCAGGCCGGTATGTACGGCGTCCCCGCCGAAGAACGCACCACTGACGAGATTTTGGCCGCCGTCGGCCTGTCTGACAAAAAAGATGCCTACACACGGTCGCTATCCGGGGGCATGCGACGGCGCTTATTGGTCGGCAAGGCGATGGTGCATCGTCCGCCCGTGCTGGTCTTGGACGAACCATCGGCCGGGGTCGATGTGGATCTGCGCCGTCAATTGTGGGAGCACGTTCGCAAGCTGAATGACGATGGCATCACGGTCGTGCTGACCACCCATTACCTCGAAGAGGCCGAGGCCATGTGCGACGAGATCGCGATCATCAACCACGGTGAAATCATCTGCTGCGAACCCACCGAACAGTTGGTCGGTCGGCTAGACGCCAAGGAAATGACGGTCACATTATCGGCACCCATCGTGACACCCCCCGACGCGCTGACGCGCTATAATCCGAGCATGACGTCACCCAATAAAATGAGCTTGAGCTTTGCGCCATCGAAAACACCGGCGCGGCAAGTGCTGTCCGACGTCGAAGCCACGGGATTGGAAGTCACGGATTTTTCGACCATGGATTCTGATCTCGAAGATATATTCATTCGATTGACCCATGGTGATGACGCTCTTGATCGTGTACCGGCCCGCTCTTAAACACCTTTTCCCCATATTTGCGATTTTGTTGCTGGGACTGTTGAGCGCCTGCACCCCGCAGATCGTAGATTTAGGCCCGCCACAACGTGATGCCCAGTTATTGCGCGCGCACTTATCGACGGCTGATGGACTGGCGCTGCCGTACCGATCATGGATGCCATCCGAATCCCCCCGCGCGATCATCATCGCCCTGCATGGGTTCAACGATTATTCCAATTTCTTTGATGACCCCGCCCAGTTTTTCGCTAAAAACGGGATCGGTAGTTACGCCTATGACCAGCGGGGGTTTGGCGCGGCACCGTTTCGCGGCCGATGGTTCGTCACTGACAGCTATATCGCTGATGCCATGGCGTTCACAAAATTGATCGCCCAACGTCACCCTGAACTGCCGATTTATGTGTTGGGCGAAAGCATGGGCGGTGCCGTGACCATGTCCTTGGTGACCGAGGTCGACACCCCCTGGATCGAAGGCGTTATCTTGTCGGCGCCTGCTGTTTGGGGGCGAGACGCCATGCCGCTTTATCAGACATCTGCGCTGTGGCTTGGCGCGCATACATTTCCCTCAACACGTTTGACCGGACGCGGCATCAAAGTCACCCCCAGTAACAACATTGAGATGCTGCGCGCCATGGGTCGTGACCCGCTGGTGATCAAAGGGGCCCGAATTGATGCCATCTATGGGCTGGTCAATCTGATGGACCGGGCGCTGAATGCGTCGTACACGTTCGATAAAAAAGCGCTTATACTCTATGGCTCGCGCGATGATATCGTTAAAGGTGGCCCAACGCTGATGATGTTTGATCGGCTGCCGACGACCCCGAAGCAGCCGCGCCGAATTGCCGTTTATCAGGGTGGCTATCATATGTTGTTACGTGATTTGGCGGCACAAAAAATATGGAATGATATCGTGCATTGGATTGATACACCGGACGCCCCCTTGCCATCGGGCGCGGACAAAGATGCACACAAACGCCTCAAGGCTGAATAGGATCACACAATGAGCAGCGAAGACTTACGAAATCATCTTCATTTCGTCAGCGAAGTTCAGCAGGCCATCCAGCTTGCCAATCGTGAGGTGCTAAACCCCGTCGTTTCTCCGTTGAGCGAAGAGAAGATTGTTAGCCTTTCCGTGCACGTTGCAAAACGACGCGCGGCTTATCTATCGGCCGCCCTTGATCTTGCAAGATCAGAAGACGAACGACCAAGCGGCGACACGCTACGTACACTTAGATTGGAATACGAAGAAAGCCGCGATGCGTTTGCGGAATTGATGACGACCATCGAACGTGGATATGTCGATCTGCCAAAGGATGCAGGATAACGTTTCAAAGCAAGCTTGGCGTCAGGCCTCTTGGACGCACCGCGCGAGTGCAGAAAGCCTACTCATCATGTCTGCTAAGGGCATGGTCTTTGTCAAAAAATCCTTGGCGCCAGCCTTTAGGCATTTTGAAATGGCTTCGTCATCATCCATGCTGGTCAGCATGATGACGTAAGACCCTGGCCGTTTCTCCATGATTTGCTTCAGGGTTTGAATCCCGTCCTGGCTGGGCATGCGGATATCCAACAGCACCATTTCAGGGTTCAAATCGGAAATGATTTGAAGGACTTGGCTCCCGTCATGCGCTTCGCCAACGACATTAAAACCAATTTCATCCAAGGCAGCCCTCACGACGCGACGCATCAGCGGCTCGTCCTCGGCAATAACGACAGTTGTTGGTTTTTGGCCCAAAGGAACCCCCAAATTTGTATTAAATCATATTTCAATCACACGAATATTGAAATGATCGTGATTCAACCAAAATGGTGGGTCATTAAGGGACGATCTTGCCAAAAGACAAATGCACCACAAGAGCGCCCAGAATGATAACAATAATCATGAACGAGAGGATGACGTATCGATGGATATTCCCTTCTCGTTTGGATTTGAGTGCCCTGATGTCTGCAAACAATGAAGACATATGCGGTTGCATATAATCAATTTTTGTTTGCTCGTTATGCGTCCAGAACTGATACAGAACTAACATAAAGATAGCGGCACAAGTGATGGTAATTGTGATGCCCATAAACTGCCTGGCCATTTGCGCATCCGCGTCAACAAAACCCGCAACGAATATGAGGGCAAAGAAAACCAGCAATGTTGCGCCGACGGTCATCCACTGATGGTTCTTTACAAACCGCAAGGTTTCCGTCGATTCACGGTATAAAAGTTGAATTTCTGAATGCGTGTGATTGTCCAAAGTAGACGGCGTTACATGCACATCTCGGACTTCATCAATGTCGTCGGGCTTTGTGTTCTTTGCCATATTGACCTCGCTGCATAAACCTTATGGAGAACGGCTTAACATTTAATTACCTGTAATCGCAGTTATGCTGCCATCAGGGCATCGCGCTCCTCCTTGCTAAGAGATACGTCCGGGCTCTCTTCAATCGATACCGCCTGCACGCGGCGGTTATCTCCTTTGAAATCCGCGCTCGGTCTTGGGTTACGCCGGTCTGGACCTATATATGTGCCGCACTTAATGAACGATCGAGGCTGCTGGATGATATTGTGAATTCGCCGATACACACTTGTCGCTGAGATCGGCTTTGCCAAATAGTACGTGGATCCCACATCGCGTGCTTCAATGACGCGTTTCTTCTCGGTATGACTGGTTAGCATCACCACTGGAACCCTGAAATCCCAAGTGCTTTTTCCGGCGCGGATCATCTTGGTGAAATCAATTCCAGAAATCGGTGACATTTCGTAATCACAAAACATGATATCCGGATTGACCGTGTCACCCATCTTCAACGCCGCCTGGACATCGTCGGCAACATAAACGCTCCGGCAGTTAAAAATTCGCAGGATCTCCCACATCAACGAGAGCGAGAATTTATGATCATCAATAACCATGACTTTTAAAGAAGATAGGTCAAAAGCTTTCATTTCTTTGTTCCTCAAGACCCTGAGAGCAAGATCATTTTGTTTCGTTATCGAAATATTTAACCTGCAATCCTCACGAAAACCTTAACAACCCCAAAAAGACGCTCCCAAATCAGAAAAATTTGCTACCTATTACAGTGCATCTGGCATCTTCATATGCATCTTTCGTTTTCAGAAGGCGAAAGGCGCGAACCTGTTCGGCCTTTACGAGACCGGACGTACAACGTACAACGCGCGCAACCTAATGTTCCGTTGCAGCTTTGCCTGTGACGACGTGCGCCCTAATGATTTAAGACAACTGACCGAGCGCGCGAAGCGACTACCCGAAAGAGTATAAATGACCGAATTCAATGGTGCCGTTCCTGCACTCGCGCAAGCGCTGACCAAGCGCGGCTATGATGCTCTCACCCCGGTGCAAGAAGCCATCCTGGCCCCCGAACTTGTATCTGCCGATATCCTCGTCTCGGCGCAGACAGGTTCCGGCAAAACCGTTGCCTTTGGCATGTCGACGGCCCCCGATTTACTGGGCGATGACGAGAGATTTGGACGCGCCGTAGCACCCTTGGCATTGGTTGTCGCGCCCACGCGCGAGTTGGCCCTACAGGTCAAACGCGAGTTGGAATGGTTGTTTGAGTTTACGGGTGCCGCCGTTGCCTCATGTGTGGGTGGCATGAACATGCGCGACGAGAGACGCGCGCTTGATCGCAAACCCCATATCGTTGTCGGCACACCGGGAAGGCTACGTGATCACATTGAACGAGGCTCGTTTGATACATCTGGCCTGAAGGCCGTTGTTTTGGACGAAGCCGATCAAATGCTTGATCTGGGGTTCCGTGACGATCTGGAGCACATCCTAGATGCCGCGCCGCGCGAGCGACGCACGTTGATGTTCTCGGCCACGGTGAAGCGTTCAATCGAAACGCTGGCCAAACGATATCAGCGCAACGCTGTGCGAGTGACGACCACAGCCGAACAATCCCAGCATGTCGATATCGAATATCGCGCCCTGACCGTCGCACCGAACGACGTCGAAAATGCGATTGTGAATGTGCTGCGGTTTTATGATGCCAAAAATGCCCTGGTGTTCTGTTCGACACGGGCCGCCGTAAACCGCATGACCAGCCGCTTCAATAACCGGGGGTTTTCGGTTGTGTCGCTGTCCGGCGAGCTTAGCCAAAACGAACGCACCCATGCCTTGCAAGCGTTGCGCGATGGCCGCGCCCAGGTTTGTGTCGCTACAGATGTCGCTGCGCGCGGATTGGATTTGCCGAACTTGGATTTGGTCATCCACGCGGAAATTCCAAGAAACCGCGAAACACTTTTACACCGAAGTGGGCGCACCGGACGGGCGGGCCGCAAGGGTGTCTGCACCCTGATCGTGCCGCACAACTGGCGCAAACGGACAGAGCGACTGTTAGATAGCGCCAAGGTCGATGCCATTTGGGCAAAGCCGCCGAGTGCTGATGATGTCATGGCGCGTGACCATGAACGCTTGTTATCTGATCCGGCATTATCTGCGCCCCTCAGCGAAACAGAACAAGCATTTGCCCAGGAAATCCTGGCGCGGCATAGCGCCGAGCATATCGCCGCCGCATTTATCCGCCAGCATTTTGCCGAACAAGCCGCCCCTGAAGAATTAACCGATACCGGCCCAGTGCAGTCTCGGCCGCGCTCGCACGAAGCCTTCAGCAATAGCGTTTGGTTTTCCTTGTCGGTTGGTCGCATTCAATCGGCCGAGGCGCGTTGGCTTTTGCCGACAATATGCCGTGCCGGCCACATCACCAAAAATGACGTGGGCGCCATTCGGGTCCAACCGGACGAAACCTTTGTCGAGATTACCGAAAACGCCGCCGACTTGTTCCTAGAGGCCCTGGGCCCAAGCGCGAAGTTAGAAAAGACCATTGCGGTTACCCGCTTAGACAACGCCCCCGACTTGCCACAAGAACCCCGCGCGCCCCGCCGCGACGCCCGCGACAGCAATCGCGCGGACCGAGGCCCCCGCCCAGAACGCAAAGGCCAGGGAGACCGAACACCTCGCAGCGATCATGACACACGCGACAATCGAGACACGCGTGATCGGGGCGATGCAGCGGCAGAACAGCCGCGTTCCAAGAAGAAGGGGTATCCCAAGAATAAGCCCCTGACCCAAGTCAAACCGAAGCCCAAGCGCAAACCTTCAAAAGACGATGGTGCTGGGTCGGAGAGCAGAAAGCCGTGGGACAAACTGGCCAAGAAATCTAAAAACAAAAAAGCCAACAAGGGCAAAAAGACCAAGAAGTACCAAGCCAATCTGGCCAAGGCGCGCACTCAGGATGGCGGCGGCAACGCGGGTGGAAACATGCCCCTTCGGCGGAAAAAATCAAAAGCCGAATAAGCTGCCCTGTGCCAATGTTTATGGCCGCTATCCATCGGTGATCGTTTAATCAAATCGAAAGTTGGTATTCTCCAGTTGCACATAGCGGCATTTCCATGCAGAACGAATTTCAGCCTGCACGTTGCGCCGAGGATACCGATATGAACGACAGCCAAACTCAGTCCCTGTTGGATAATCCCGATTGGTGATATTTGTTGGGCGAATTCGATAGCGCCTATCGGTTCCGTTCTGCAGGTGGCAGCCGGGTTGTGCGGAGCCACATGCGAGTGGTGCGCGAGCGACTGTCCAAATGCATCAAGGCAAAACCCGAGGTTCATATTGGCGAGCCCAAAATATTACCGGTTTGCGCACATCTCAGTCGCGCCCTCGATAATGGCGAGCGGGATTCCATGTCGTCCATGGTTCGGGCCATCGAAAAAGTTAAGGACAATCTTCACTGGCAATACGGCTATGAAAAACTGCCCAGGCACCTGGCCAGTCGTTATGCGTTTGCCGATATCCTGTCGCCGAATGGGCCCGTATATTGCGAAGACCTCACCCTTGGGTTGGTGCTGTTCGCGCCCAAGACCACGTATCCCGCTCACGCCCACAAGGGCATCACCGAGAGTTATATTTGTCTGTCGGGGGCGACATCTGAAAACGATGCCGGCGTTTACGTGCCGGGATCAATGATCATCAACGTACCCGAACACACGCACGCCATCACCACATCCGATCGCGAGCCCGCATTGCTGGCCTATGCCTGGACCGGTGCACGCGACGATCTTGCACATCAAACAATGGTGTTCAGCCGTGCGCGGGGTCCGCGCTAGGGCATATAGGCGAAGCCCGCGTTAGGGCTTGTCGGCGTAACCCATTACGGATTTTGTTTCCAAGAACTCTTCAAGCCCGGCAATCCCCCATTCGCGGCCATTGCCCGATTGACGATAGCCACCAAACGGCGCGCCAGGATCGGCCACGGCACCATTCAAATGCACCATCCCCACGCGCAGGCTCCGGGCGACGGCGCGCGCTCGATCCAGATCAGCGGATTCCACATACGCGGCCAATCCAAAGGGCGAGTCATTGGCAATGCGCACCGCGTCGTCTTCGTCCTCATATCCCATGATGCTGAGGACGGGACCAAAGATTTCCTCGCACGCGATCGTCATGTCTGGGGTCACATCGGAAAACACCGTGGGCCGCACATAAAAACCCGTGTCCAAACCCACAGGTCGATCGGGGCCACCGGCGACAAGCGTGGCACCCTCGTCCATGCCAGAATGGATATGTTTCTGAATGCCTTTCCACTGAACCTCGTTCACGACCGGGCCCATCTGGGTGCTGACATCGGTGGGATCGCCCACGACCAAGTTGTTGGCGACACGTGCCGCGACCTCCGCCGCCTCGGCCAAGCGGTCCTGGGGCACCAACAACCGGGTCGGTGAATTGCATGATTGGCCTGAATTCCTGAAGCACAACGTGACACCCCGTGTCACGGCATCTTCGAGATCGACATCATCCAACAAAATGTTCGCGGACTTCCCGCCCAGTTCTTGGCCCACCCGTTTCACTGTCGGCGCTGCGGCCATCGCGACGGCGATCCCGGCCCGGGTCGATCCGGTGAACGACAATACATCGATATCCGGATGTGCGGCCATGGCCGCCCCGACAACCGGCCCCTCACCCGAGACCAAATTGAACACCCCCGCAGGGACGCCAGCCTCATGCAAAATGTCAGTCAATATCGCTGCCGCGGTTGGTGCCATTTCAGACGGTTTCAGGATCATGCTGCACCCTGCGGCCAGGGCCGGGGCGACCTTGCAGGTGATCTGGTTCATCGGCCAATTCCAGGGCACGATCATGCCCGCCACGCCGATGGGTTCGCGGAACACACGGGTGGTGCCGCGCTGTTCTTCGAATTCAAACGTCTTCAGGATTTTCAAAATCTCTTTGAAATGACTCAGGCCCGCCCCTGCCTGGAAGCGGGTCGCGAACATCAATGGCGCGCCCATTTCATCAGATATCGCCTTGCCGATGTCATCGAACCTGGATTTGTATAAATCGACGATGCGCTCCAGAAGGGCGATCCGGTCCGCCAACGGTGTTTCGGCAAAGGCCGGGAACGCAGCGCGGGCAGCGGCCACGGCCAAGTCCACATCGGTTGCGTTGCCGCACCGAACGTTGCCAATCGCTTGTTCGGTGGCGGGATTCACCACGGGGAGTCTCCCACGACCCTGAGGGGACACCCATGCCCCGTTGATATAAAAGCCAGTTGGTGTCGTCATGTTCGTCCCTCGGCAATGACGCCAAATGCAGCGTCGGTTGAAGCTCAAGGACGATATATCTGATCAGACGATCAGACGCCACACCCGAGAGGCGCGCTCGTTAAGCGACACCCCTCCACCAAAATTAAGAGCTGGATGATTTCGGCATCGGCAACACCTGAATACAACGGCCACCTACAGAAGTAACAAGCTCAGTCCTATCATCACGTCATTCATCGGTTTCAGCTCCAATATAACAATATATGGTTTTTCGAGACATCAACTGGTAAACAATGGAGACCCGGCGCTTGCAATACCGCAAACACGCCGCTTAATATTATTAACTAGATGAGCCAGATCCTCTCTTAGATCAGGCCGCTAGGTGTTCCAATTACTATGACGACGGACAATTGATGATGATAATGATCGTCATTCAAGCGTAGTCACTGCTCCAATTCTGCTCCAATTCCGCTCCGGTCGCTCCAATTCCACCTTAAAAAAGATGTTCGCTGAGCATCTTAAATGCTAAGATACGATTGTGTTTAACTGCAGCGTAAAGGGCAGTTTGTAATTTCGATTCAATCAGTTATAAGGACGGCGATCGGGGTTTCCTTTAGCCCCTATCAAAAGGCACCCGTAGCTCAGCTGGATAGAGCGCTGCCCTCCGAAGGCAGAGGTCACAGGTTCGACTCCTGTCGGGTGCGCCAACATTTTCAATAGCTTAGGGTTTATTTGCTAGGCTATTTTTCTTTTTAAAACAATTTAGGACATACCTAGGACATATAAATTGCTGCTTTTTTTGCGGCTTTAGTGTTAGTGTTTAAATAATTTTTACTGAACTTGCAGATCCAAAATTTTATAAATATCGTAAATCTAATCGAACATTTAATGGAGTTTTTCATGAAAAACATAATGTTGAGTTTAGTTGCAAGTGTATTAATTCTGCTGCCTGGGGTAGCGTTTGCTGGCTGTGATCACGGTGTTGCAGATAATGGATTGACTGTCGCGGAAGAAATGTCCGAAAAGGAAATTTTATCGCTGATCGAAGCGGCAAAAGATGCCGTAGCTAAAGTTGAACAGGCTCAAGTACCAAGCTAATAATTTCAGTAGACTTCGCTAAGCAAAATCATCTTTTTTGCCACGCTTTATATCG
>CBFHXC010000051.1:0-20644 GCA_965659695.1 Rhodospirillales bacterium | reverse complement strand
CCGCTCTATGCCTCGCCGCTCTCATCTGTTATTGGATTTGAATGAGGCTGGACCCTAGATGTGGGGAAGTTCAACGTGACCTTGGCGTTTTTGTCCATTTTTCCAATATCCATAATTCGAGTCCACTATGTCATCACGCTAAGATATTGAAGTCGTTATGCTAAACAGTTACGACACCTTTAATTGTCTAGTGCGACATACTACATAAGAAATGATGTTTTAGATTTTGCGGTCACAGGTAACGATGACCAAGCTGCAGGTGTTTTTGTCATCATTATTTCATTTTCGGACTCTCTCATTACATTGAGATGACTTGGTGCGAGAGTCACTGGCCACTTTTGGAGTAGGGCAAAGATGGCTGAACCATCAGCGAGTTCCAAGCCACCGTATCGCGTTTTGGTCATTGTCGGGTTGGTCGGGCTTGGTCTATGGGCAACTTATGATCACTGGAGTGGTCTATTCGCCAACGCGAGCGCGTCTGGAAATCAGCAAACAACAACTGAAACGAAAGCAAAACCGAATCGGGGTGTTCCTGTAATGGTCGATGCCGTGGGAGAGCAGCGCGACGAGACAGTTATCGAAGCCATTGGAACAGCCCGCGCAATCCGCTCAGTGACGCTGTTTTCCGAGACGGAGGGCGAAGTTGTCGCGTTTCCCATCAAGAGCGGGGCCCGACTTTCGCGAAATGATGTCGTCATGCGGCTGGATAGTCGTGATGCACAGTTGAACGTTCGTGTCGCGCAAATTCGTGTGAAAGAAGCACAGAGCGCATTGGATAGGGCGACCAATTTGCGGGACAAGAACGTTCGTTCAATGGCCAATGTAGAAGATGCTGAGTTCATTTTAGAGCGCGCCAAGTTGGAATTGGAACAGGCGCGCGAGGCGTTGGCGGATCGTTCGCTACGTGCGCCATTTGACGGCATTGTCGGTATCCCAAAAGTTGAAGTGGGGGATCGTGTCACACGCTCGTCAGAGATTATTACGATTGATGACCGATTAACCCTTTTGGTCGAAGTTGAAGTGGCCGAACGCTTTTTGTCTCGAATATCATTGGGGATGCCATTGTCTGGGAAGACGCCATCCCTCCAAGATCGAGATATTGAGGGCCGTATTGTAAAGATCGATAGCCGTGTTGACCCGGTTTCACGTACGGTTTTGGTGCGCGCTGCCTTTGATAACCTGGACGACAGCTTGCGCCCTGGCATGTCCATTTTTGTGAATCTTCCACTCAAAGGAGAGCTCTTCACAAGTGTGCCTGAGCTATCGTTGCAGTGGAACAGCGGCCAAAGCTACGTTTGGCGTATTACGGATGGTAAATCGGAACGTGTCCCCGTCGAATTGAAACGACGCTTGAATGATATTGTCCTGGTGCAGGGTGAATTATCCCCTGGTGATGTGATTGTCGTCGAGGGTGTGCAGCGATTACGAGATGGCCGACAAGTGGAAATCTCTGCCGTCGGGGCGGGCGGACAATGACCACGTCTCAGCTTCAAGACCCCAACGCAAATGATTTAGCCTGCGTCAGCGTTCGCCGGCCTTGGTTGGCAGTTGTCATGAATTTGCTGATTGTCGTTGCGGGGTTTGGCGCGATTATCGGTATTGAAGTGCGCGAGCTCCCAGATGTTGACCGGCCCATCGTAACCGTACGAGGTGAGTATCAAGGGGCGTCGCCTGAAACCATGGACGCCGAAGTCGCAAGCGTGGTTGAGGCAGCCATCGCTAGGGTGAATGGCGTCAAAGAAGTGCGCACCTCGAGCGAAGAAAATAACTTTCGGCTTCGTGCTGTATTTGCCCCCGATATTGATTTGATAGATGCCGCGAATGATGTGCGAGAGGCTGTCAGTCGCGTCGAACGCCAACTGCCGAGTGCTGTTGAAAACTTAACTGTCATCAAAGCGGACAGTGACGCTTTGCCGGTCGTCCGTCTTGCGGTTTGGAGCGAGTCGCTGATGATCGATGCGCTGACTCGGGTGGTCGAAGATCAGGTGATTCCTGAATTGACCTCGGTCGAAGGCGTCGCAGAAGTCACCATCTACGGCGCCCAAGAACGCGTTTTACGGGTCAAACTTGATCCGCTCAGACTGGCCACACACGGCTTGTCTGTCGCCGATGTGGCGAATGTGATGCGCAACGCCCGCTACGACGTACCTGCCGGAAGCTTCAGCTCTCGTGAACAAGAAGTCTTGGTTCGTGCAAATGCCTCGGTAACTTCTCCTGAAAAAATCGAGGACCTGATTATCCGTGACCCGGTTCGGATTGGTGACGTCGCCAGTGTGTTCTTTGCCCCCGCAGAAGCAGAAACCCTTGCGCGGATGGACGGTCGACAAGTCATCAGTTTGGGACTGTTACGCCAAGCGGGCTCAAATACCATCCAAATTGCAGACGCGGTCAGTCGCGCGTCGGATTTGCTAAAGCAGCAAATACCGCATCTTCGGATAGAAACCATAAAGGACGAGTCGCGTTTCATTAAAGGGGCTGTCCGAGAATTACTGACAACGCTGGGCTTAACGATTCTGATCGTGGTCGCGGTGATTGCCTTGTTTACAGGCCAACTTAGAGCCTCGGCGATCCCGATCCTGGCCATCCCTGTAGCGCTGATTGGTTCTGTCGCAGCAATCTGGATGCTGGGTTTTTCCCTCAACCTGATCACTTTGATGGCGATGGTGTTGGCGACCGGTGTCGTGGTCGATGATGCCATTGTGGTTCTAGAAAACATTCAACGCCAGCGCGGTAAAGGTGTGAAAGCCCGTGCCGCTGCCGTCATTGGTACGCGCCAGGTTTTCTTTGCCGTGATTGCCACGACGGCGACGTTGGTATCGGTGTTTGTGCCGATCTCTTTTCTGCCAAGTCAGGCGGGAAAGCTGTTCCAAGAGTTCGGTTTCGTGCTGTCGATAACCGTGGCGATTTCATCCTTCGTGGCCCTCACTCTGGTTCCGATGATGGCCTCGAAACTTCCGGATACAACCCAGTCATCTAAAAAGCCTAGCATTCTTGGCCGCTTGGGCGCTGTGATTACGCGTGTCTACGCTTTGCCCTTGGATGCCGTGCTACGAACTCCGGTCCTTGTCGTGATTGCTTCATGTGCGATCGTGATCGGGGCGTATTTTACCTATCAGTCGTTGGGCGAAGAACTCATCCCCGAAGAAGACCGGGGCAATATCACCATTCGTCTCACCGGGCCGGATGGCGTGGGGCTGGACTACACGGACCGCCAGGTCGAAAAAGTTGAAAACATGCTTCGGCCCTACGCCAATAGCGGTGTGGTGGAACGGATGTATTCCATCACCGGTCGCTGGGATTTGAACCGGGGCAGTGTCGATGCGCCACTGATAGATTGGGCAGACCGAGACATATCCGAAGGTGATATCGCGCGCGAGATCAATGGCGAACTGAATTCGCTTCCAGGAGCGCGGGCACGTGTCAGCAGGGGAAATAGTCTTAACCTTCGGAGTGCAGATGGCAGTCTCGAATTCGCGCTGATTGGTGCGAACTATGACCGTATATTCCGCGAGAGTAATGCCTTCGTGCGAGAGCTAGAAACCGCAGTGCCGTGGCTGACCAATATGCGCGTAGAATTCCGTGCCACTCAGCCAGAACTCTCTATTGATATCGATCGGCGTCGTGCTGCGGACCTCGGCGTCGCGATTGAGGATCTGGCGACAACCATCCAGGTTCTCGTTGATGAATTTGAAGTCGCCGAATTAACGATTGATGATGAAGCTGTTCCGATCATGCTGCAGGCAAGTGAAGGCGCAGTTCGCCAGCCAGACGATATTCAGAACTTGTATGTCAGTGCCTCTGGGGGGCGCTTGGTGCCACTTACGCAGTTAGTGACGTTTACCGAGAGTTCCGTCGCGGCGGAATTAGATCGTCATGCCCAACGCCGTGCGATTGAAATCGATGCCGATGTTGACGATGGATACACGCTGCGCGAGGCCATTGACGCTGTTCGTGCCGTCGCCGCTAATAATTTGAGCCAAGAAGTGAATCTAATCTTCTTGGGCGAAGCCAAAGCTCTCAATGAAACATCAACCGATCTGGCCATTACATTCCTATTCGCGTTCCTCGTGGTCTTTCTGGTCTTGATCGCTCAGTTCGAGGGATTAACCAGCGCAACCGTTGTCATGATCACCGTACCCTTGGGGATTTGTGCAGCGATTTTCGCAATGTCGCTGACGGGCACGACACTCAATATCTACTCGCAAATCGGGGTGTTGATGCTGATCGGGATCATGGCCAAAAACGCCATTTTAATGGTTGAATTTGCGGATCAGCTTCGGGATCGGGGCGCAACCGCTAAGGATGCGGCACGCGAAGCGTCGTTGGTCAGGTTTCGTCCCATCATGATGACGATGATATCCACAGTGTTGGCCGGGTTGCCGTTGATCTTAGGTTCTGGGCCGGGCGCTGAGTCACGAAGCGCCATCGGCTGGGTGATTTTCGGTGGCTTGGGATTGGCTGCGATCATCACCTTATTTGTCACGCCCGTGTTTTATTCGCTTATCGCGCCACTATCGAAACCGCGAAAATCTGCGACTGAAAAACTTCAGGAAGAAATGGCGGATGCTGACGACTTAGGGAAGTCTCCGGCAGAGTAAATCCGCTCACCGAACTGTGAATTTTTTACGGTCCTGTACGCTTGCGTAAGGCATCACACGTCACTATATTAAATGCAAATGATAATCATTATCATTTAAAAGTGGAGTTTGATCGAATGAGACAGATACTTAAAACATCGACCTACGCTGTGATGCATTTTGTGGTCGCCGTAGCCGTGGCTTTCGCGCTGACACAAAATTGGCAGATCGCACTTGGCATCGGGATGATTGAACCATTGGTTCAGACATTTGCTTACACAATCCACGAACGCTTGTGGGAGCGAGTGACCATTCTTGAAAAGGCCAAGAGTTTCGGCATTGATCGACTGTCGTTCTCGTAACTTGGACGAATGCAGACCGACTCAGGGTGTAGAATAAAGGAATTGCTCTAATTCCGTTGCCCAAAGATGCGCATCCAACATCGGACCGGCGTGGCCATACTTCGTGTCGATCTCCAGGAACCTGGCATCACATCCGTTCGCAACCAACTCGTCGACCGTAGGCTGTCCGAGGGCAACATCGACAACACTATCGGTACGCGCCAGCACATTCAATAACGGTGCCTTGATCGCCGCGACGTTGGCTTTGGAGCCAATCCCCGCCTGATATAGAATCCAAAGTGAATTGGCATCGAATTGCCCAGCCCATACCGTCGCTCGCTCGCGAATAATGGCTGTTGCGGCTTCCAGGTCATGCCCCTGTGCTGCTAGGTATGTGCCGAGACCATATTTCCCCAACGTCTCCATACGGGCGTCGATCAGTTCTTCAAATACGCCGCCACTGGGTTCGTTATCGTAATAGTGCCCGTTATTCCACCCAGAGCATTTTTCAAACCGCGCACGAATGCGCGCAATGTCGGCAGTAGTTTGCAGGCGTTCCGTAACACCCGCGATGGGCACCAGGCAGCGCATCCGATCCGGATAAAAACCACCCCAAAGGAAAGTCAGGTGGCCACCATATGAATATCCCATGACGGCCTTTAACTGGTTGATGCCCAGCGCATCAATCAGGGTTTTCTGGACTTCCACCATGTCGAGGGTGGAATAAGCCGGAAAATCAGGCCCGTAAGGCTTACCAGTTTCAGGATTGATCGATCCCGGTCCCGTCGTGCCATACGACGATCCCAACATGTTTGAACAGACGACAAAGTATTTATCCGTATCGACCGCTTTACCGGGGCCCAACAAATTATAGCCCCATCCGTTTTCGTCACCACCCGCGTGTGGGTGGTTGGTATATCCATGACAAAGTAAAATCGCATTGTCGCCCACGTCGTTCAGTGTGCCCCACGTTTCATAGGCGACGTCCAATTTGGGCAGTACCGCCCCACTGGTCAGCTCAAAGTTATCGAATGTGTATGTTTGCGAGGTGGGTAAAAGCATGTTGAACGGTCCTGCCTGAATATGAAAATTGAATTTCAAAGATGATCGCCCGCGGGTAAACCTGATGAATGATTGAATATCTGAACGCCTCGGGCAAGCAACTAGAATACACATGGGCGCATCGGCCCCCCGTGGCCGACGAACCCGTGTTGGTGTTTCTACACGAGGGGCTGGGCTGCATCGCTATGTGGCGCGACTTTCCAACCCAGATGTCTGCGTCGCTGGACATGCCAGGTTTGGTCTATAGCCGCGCTGGTTATGGCGGGTCTGATCCGATCACACTGCCGCGCCCCATCACGTATCAAGAAGACGAAGCCAAGGGCGCATTAAACGAGGTTTTGGATACGCTGGGCATCCGCCAATCGATCCTGATCGGCCATTCGGATGGCGGCACCATCGGACTTATCCATGCCGGCTGTGATACGGAGGGGAGGGTTCTGGGCGCGGTGACCATGGCGGCCCACGTGTTCAACGAACAAATCTGTATTGATGGCATCAAAGAAGCCCAAAAGGTTTGGGATACAACAGATCTACGTGAGAAATTAAAGCGCTATCATGGCGAGAACGTCGATGTCGCCTTTCATGGTTGGAACGACACGTGGCAGAGGGACGACTACTGGCATTGGAATGTCGAGCAGTACTTGCCCGCAATCACGTGTCCGCTTTTGGTGATGCAGGGGATCGATGATCATTATGGATCGATGAAACAAGTCGATGCCATCATTGATGGGGCGGGTGGCGCAGCAGAAAAACTGATGCTGCCGAATTGCGGACATAATCCGCACTTTGATCAGTCTGATATGACCATGAACGCAATCCGAACGTTCATTCAGAATCAAGTTTTCGGTGACAGCGGCGCGCCATCCCGTTAATAGAACCGTATTATGAGCACAAGTATCTTCATTGACGGTGCCGAGGGCACCACGGGATTGCAGATCCGTATCCGGCTTGAGGGCCGGGAAGGGGTCTCGTTGTTGACGTTATCTGAGGCTGATCGGAAAGACTCAGAGAAACGACGCGCGATGCTGAACGCCTGCGATATCGCCATCCTGTGCCTGCCCGATGCGGCCGCAATTGATGCAGTGTCGATGATCGAAAATCCAGATGTGCGGGTAATTGATGCATCAACCGCGCACCGGACGGCGGATGGTTGGGACTATGGCTTTCCGGAGATGGATCCGGGGCATGGGGCCATCATCGCGTCATCTAAACGCGTGGCAAACACAGGGTGCTATGCCGTTGCTTCGGTCGCCATGCTGCATCCGTTGATTTCAGATGGTGTGGTTCCGGCGGATTGGCCGATTTCAATCAACGCGGTGTCCGGGTATTCTGGTGGTGGCAAGAAAATGATCGCCGGGTTCGAAGATGCGAACGCGCCGGACCCGATTACAGATACGTTTTTTGCATATGGTCTGGGCCTTGCGCATAAGCACGTTCCGGAAATCGTCAAATGGTCTGGACTGAAAACAAATCCTTTGTTTGTCCCAAGTGTCGCCAAATATCGCCAGGGTATGCTGGTGCAAATTCCATTACATTTGTCTGCACTGCCCGGTGCACCAAGTCCCGCCGACGTGCACGATATCTTGGCATCCCATTACGAGGGACGGCGTTTCGTCACCGTGGCTGACCTGGTGCAGGGTGACAGCAGCCCACGGGTCAGCCCCGAAGGCCTCAACGGCACCAACGATCTGCGATTGCACGTCTTTGCGAACGAAGACGGTAGCCAAGCCGTCGTGATGGGGTTGCTCGATAATTTGGGCAAAGGTGCTTCTGGCCAAGCCGTGCAGTGCCTGAACCTGATGATTGGCGCCCCCGAAGAAGCTGGTCTAACCGATCTGGTTTATTTGTAGGTAACCATAGTCCGTCACCCCAGCGAAGGCTGGGGGCAACTATTCGACCAGTTCATTCCGGCATACGCCGGAATGAAGAACTACTTTAGGTCAACGAAGTTCACTGATTCCCTAGATATTCCCGCACACGGCGGATGGCTTCACGAACGTTTTCCGTCGAATTGGCGTAGGAAAAACGTACGTAGCCTTCGCCCATTGCACCGAAACTGGTGCCGGCAATGATGGCGACGCCTGTTTCGTTCAACAGGTTGTCCTGTAGATCGCGCGCCGACATGCCCGTGCCTTCGATGTTCGGGAACGCATAGAATGCCCCGCCGGGTTCAGTGCACCTGAAACCCGGCACCTGATTGAGTTCAGACACAATCACTTGGCGGCGTTCGGCAAATGCCGCCATCATCATGTCCACATCGTCTTGCGGCCCTTCGAGGGCGGCTTTTCCCGCCCATTGCGTCGGCGCGTTCACGCACGAATGACAGTTGATCGCCAAGCGTGTCGCATGATCGACCAGGCCATCCGGCCACACCGCATAGCCCAGCCGCCAACCCGTCATGGCATAGGTTTTCGACCAGCCATCCAACATGATAACCCGGTCGCGCAGGTTTTCGTATTCGAGCATGCTGACGTGTTCGCGCCCGTCATACAGCATCCGGCTGTAAATCTCGTCCGACATGATGGTAACGTGCGGATGGTCTTCCAGGCCCGTCGCCAGCTTGTCCATTTCTTCGCGCGGCACGAAACCGCCCGTCGGGTTGGCCGGGGAATTGATAATGATCAGGCTGGTCGCAGGTGTGATGAGCGACAACACCTCGTCGGCCGAGAATGAAAATCCGTTGTCTTCATACAATGGCATCGGCACCGCCTTGGCGCCCGTAAACTTGATCACCGATTCGTAAATCGGAAAGCCCGGATTGGGGTAAATGATCTCTTTACCCGGTGCGCCAAACATCAACACGGCAAAAAACATGGTCGGCTTGCCGCCCGGCATCAACACCACATTGTCGGGATGCACGGTGCAGTTCCTGTATTTCAGAATATCCGCCGAGACCGCTTCGCGCACTTCGGGGATGCCGTTGGCCGGAGTATAGCCGTGATGACCGTCGCGCATGGCTTTGATGGCCGCTTCGACGATGTGTTCGGGTGTTTTGAAGTCGGGCTGTCCGATCCCCAGATTAATCACATCCATACCACCTTGGGCTAATTTGTTGGCGCGGGCCAACACCTCAAAGGCGGATTCAGTTCCCAGTCTGTCCATGGCTTCGACCAGTTGCGGCATATCTTTCCTCATCGCTTTTGGTTTGTCTTTCGGTGCGGGTGCACCCCCGCTATGCTGCGACGCCAACGAAAGGATGTCACGTATGAACGGAGCCGAAGCCCTTGTCCGCACCTTAGCCGAGTGCGGCGTCGATGTATGTTTCACCAATCCAGGAACATCGGAAATGCATTTTGTCGCGGCGCTCGACCGCTTGGACAAAATCTACTGCGTACTGGCGTTACAAGAAAACGTCGCCACCGGGGCAGCCGATGGATATGCCCGGATGATGGGCCGCCCCGCCGCCACGTTACTGCATACGGGGCCCGGATTCGGTAATGGCCTCGCCAATGTCCATAACGCGAAAAAGGCACGTGTGCCGATGGTCAACATCGTCGGCGAACACGCGACCTATCACATCAAATACGATGCGCCTCTGACATCCGATATCGAAGCCATCGTCTCACCCGTTTCGCAGTGGGTGAAAACCAGCCAAACCGCGGACGACGTGCCGACCGATGCCGCCAAGGCTGTGGCCGCCGCCGGGCGCTGGCCGGGCCAGATCGCGACCATGATTCTACCCGCCGATGCGGCCTGGAACGACACGGTTTATGTCGGTGTGCCGATTTTACCCGACGCCCCTAAAAAAGTGGATGCCGCGGATGTTGAAACCGTCGTCAAGGCGCTCAAATCCGGCAAGAAATCGGTGATCTTTATGACCGGCGAGGTGTTGACCGAACCGGGCCTGACCCTGGCCGGAAAGGTCCGTGCCGCGACCGGTGTTGATTTGATGACCCCGACATCGAACCGTCGTATCGACCGCGGCGCAGGGCGTGTACCCGTCTTGCGACTGCCGTATGTGGTCGATCTGGCGCTTGAGACATTGCAGGATTACGAACAAATCATTCTGCTCGGTACGACTGAACCCGTCAGCTTTTTCGCGTATCCGAACAAGCCCAGCCAGTTGGCGCCAGAGGGTTGCGAGATCATCAAACTGGCAAGCCCGGAACAAAATACCGTGGTGGCCCTCGAATTATTGGTCGATGCGTTGGAAGCTGCAGAACTGACGCCAGAGGTTGCGGCCCCCGCAGACCCCATTGATGTGGATACGATCACCGGCGAGATCACGCCTGACAGCATCGCCGCTGCGTTGGCTGTGGCGATGCCCGAAGACGCCATTATTGTGGATGAAAGCATCACCACGGGGCGCGCATTCTTCCCGCAAACCGTCGGCGCACCGCCACATTCATGGTTGCAGATCACCGGCGGCGCGATTGGCGATGGTCTGCCGCTGGCGGTGGGGGCAGGGATCGCATGCATTGATCGCAAGGTCATTGTCCTGCAATCCGATGGCTCTGCGATGTATACCAATCAGGCGCTATGGACGATGGCGCGTGAAGAACTTGACATCACAATCTTACTATTTTCCAACCGCTGCTATCGAATTTTAGAGGGCGAGATGAAGGGCGTTGGTGTCGAAGAACCCGGCCAAGTCGCCAAGGACCTGTTCAGCCTGTCTGATCCCGATATCGACTGGTGCCAAATGGCCAACAGTATGGGCGTGAATGCAGCCAAGGTGACAACGGCAGAGGGCTTGGTGCCTGCGATGGAGACGGCTTTGGAATACGAAGGCCCGTTCCTTGTGGAAATCGAGTTCTAGGAGCGCTTTTCGGCCCAAGTTTTAGGAGCGCTTGACGCCGCTGTGGCAAGGGGCTAAACGTTCGCGTCCGCGCGGCGAGATTGTGCCGTGTAGGACCATGTGGTGGCTGTAGCTCAGTTGGTTAGAGCACCGGCTTGTGGTGCCGGGGGCCGTGGGTTCAAATCCCATCAGCCACCCCATTCCTTATTTTCTCCATGCCCCCTCGGAATGTTCATTTGGCTTCTAGCATTTGTGAGCATTAAATTGACTGCTGTGGAATAACCACAGCCAGGATTGCCTGTTTTTATTTTTTGAATTGGGGTCGGCGTAAGTTTTGGAAGTGTTACTTTTTCCATATTCAATTTCGCAAAAGACATAAAGTCATTCACACGCCTCTTGTCTCTCTTGAGTTTCAAAACCCGAATACTGCTGCCTTTTGAGGAAGCTGCATCTGAGTTGTCTGGCTCTGCGACAATAAAATCACCCAGATAGTAAAATTGTCCGAGCTTGCCAGTCTCAAAAACATAATTTTTTTGGTCGGATTCAGGGATGGTCTCTTTAGCAGGCCAAGTGCTCCTCTTTTTCATGGGGAAAATGGGGTGAGTTGAGTAAAAACCCTGTGGAGCACCGTATACAAAGTACCGCAGGTCTTCATCTGATTTGCTTAAAAAAGCCCTGGTTCGGTCATATCGCCTAATTAATTTTAGCTGACTCAGTTTCTGGCTCATAAGCTTCTATGCCTAATCCAACGAGATTCATTGTTCTTGGTTCAGGCTCGTGAATCCCAAACGCAATGTATGTCCTAGTAGGGGGGAGATGCTTTAACTCAGTATGGCTCAAGTCAGAAACCATATTTGCTACGAAACACCCGGATAATACAAATGGGGCAGTGAAGAAAACCAAAAGTTTGGCAAGCGAGAGAGAGCTAGTTTTGAACCTGACAAGATGAACCCTTGAGGCCCATGTGAAATCGAGAGACATTGCGTGCATCCAGGAACTTTAACAATTAATTCTGGCGATAGAATGATACTGTTATTATCGGCAAACGTGTCCAAATCAAGGCGCGCAGCGCATTTGGATGAGTATTAAATGGACCCTTTAACACAGGGCGTGATCGGGGCGGCGTTGCCGCAGGCCGTGGCGCAGAAGCCCAAGATCATCGCCGCCGGATTGTTTGGCTTTGTCGCGGGCATGGTTCCGGATTTGGATGTGTTGATCCAGTCGGATGTAGATCCGCTGTTGTATCTGGAATATCATCGGCAATTCACCCATTCATTCATCTTCATCCCCATCGGCGGGTTGATCTGTGCGGCCATCTTTCAGCTTTTACTGGGTCGGTTCTTTGACCTGAGCTTCAAGCAAGCGTGGCTGCTCTGCGCGCTCGGGTTTGGCACCCACGGACTACTGGATGCGTTCACGTCGTACGGCACCATGTTGTTGTGGCCGTTCAGTGACGCGCGCTTTTCGTGGAAGATCGTGTCCGTCGTCGATCCGTTGTTCACCGTGCCGATCATCGTGCTGTTGGTGCTATCGTTATGGAAGCGCCGACCCAGCTTCGCGCAGCTGGGGTTGTTGTGGGCGGGGCTTTATCTGGGTCTTGGGTTTATGCAGCAGCAGTCTGCCATCGCAATGGGGAATGCGCTGGCTGCTGAGCGCGGACATACACCGGTCCGGATCGAATCCAAGCCGAGCTTTGCGAATCTATTGGTATGGAAAACGGTCTACGAGACCGAAGATGCGTTCTATATCGACGCCGTGCGGGTACGGATCGGATCGCAAGTATTCGAAGGGGCATCGATCCCCAAGCTGGATGTCGCGCGCGATTTCCCGTGGCTGCAACCCGGCACACAACAGGCCGAAGACATCGAACGGTTCCGCTGGTTTAGTGATAACTACGTCGCGCGAGATCCAATCAATCCGAACCGGATTATCGACGTGCGTTATTCCATGGTCCCGAACGAGATCGCCGCACTTTGGTCCATCGGATTGGATCCCGCAGCACCCAGCGACAAACACGTCGATTTTTCAACGCACCGGGGTGATGTGAAGGCGGCGACATCGCGGCTTAAAGGATTAATCTTCGCGCCGATGAATTAATCTGAGTCGTCGGGGTCAAGCTTTTGCCGTTCGTTGAAAACAGCCTGGCGAATGCGGTCGGCATCTCTGATTGGGATGGCGGCGAACTGTGACGCCGTCATGATTTTGGTCACCCGGCCCGGTGTGTCTTGGATCGGCAGCCGCAGATTGATTTTTTTTCTGTGTGGTATTTGTCAGGGTCGTGCTGATCGAAACCTCAAACGCCATTGGGCGTTGTTGCGCGATCACATCTTGCAGTTGCTTAAATGTGGCTTTGATAAAGCTGGGGCCGATACTGTGCGACAATAGGTTGCCAGTTTCGTCGATACTGTAATGATCGGCATAGCCCGTGCCCCAGAACCGATATCTGAAATCTTCGCCGCCATTGACAACATCAACCACGACGGATTGTGGAATAATCTCGGGTGGCAAGGCCAGCATATCGACTTCTGGCCACTTTGGTGCGGGGCGATCGCTGGCCCATTGTTTCCAAAGTTCAAAGGCGTCCCAGAGCGGATCATCTTTTAACGCGTTGCAGGATATCTCAGTGACATCCACCACCATGAAATCACCACTTTTAAGGTCCATACGCTCCCCGTTCTTTGCTCTCGCGCACCCGTCCATCGGATGGGATCGACACTGTCAAGATTATGTCGGGTATTAACCCGCTATGCAAAGTAATCGACGTACCATTCGAGTTCTTCTTCCGTCATTTTGAATTTGCCGCCAGGTGCTTCTTGGATCATCGACTTGGGCGGGATTTTGCCAATCCGGCGCTGGACGGAAACGGCGATATCGGCATCCAAGCCGGCTTTCCAAACCAGTGCACAAATGCCTTTGGCGCTTTCGCTTTCCAACATTTTTTTGACCTGCTTTTCCGGCAGTTCAGACAAGATCGTAAACGCGCGTTGCAAGAACACGACGTCGTCATCATCAATGGCATCAAGAATCGCGAACCCGTCCAAAGACCCATTTTTATGAAGCGCTTCGGCGTGGTCAGCACCATCCGGTTCAGGGGCCGGCGTGGCTTCGCCCGCTTCGATACGCTCGCGCACACTCAAGCGGATTTCTTTGGCTAGTTTTCGGTCCAGCGCGTTGATCGAAATCAGGCGCTCTACCAACGTATTGCTGACGAAGGTTGCGACCCTGCGCAGCGTCATTTGCGACAAACTGCCGCGGTCCACAAGGGGCAGATGCAAACAGGGCCTATCCTCGGCCTTGATGGCAATTTCTTCCATCAGTTTTTCTGTGATCTTTGCGGTTTTGTTGTTTAGCAGCGCGGCGATGGAGCCGTCTTCATCTTGTGCGACCACGGCTTCGGCGATCTGGGCCGCGAGCTTATGGCGCTTGGCCACGGCCTCTAATGCACCACCGCGAAGACCGCTGGTGACGATCTGTAGCAACTGTTCGTCATTCAGCAGGGGTGAGTATTCCAGGATCGGCCCTGCAACGGCGACCTCGGCCTCCTCGGCCAATCGTTTGATGATGCGTTTCGGAATATTATCCAAATGCTTGATTTCGTCGGCAATGATGGAACGAATGTTGGGTAACTGATCTTTGGCGAGAATTTCCAAAACCTCGAAGGTCATCTCTGCTAATCGCTCTGATTCTTCTTCGTTCAGGCGCGGGATTAAACGACCGATCTTGTAGGCCAGCTCTTCGCGCACTTTTGGGTCGACGTCCTTGGCGAGTATCAAATCGGCTTGCAGAGGGGCCCCGTCGTTTTCGGCAACGGCGCGCCGTACTTTGGGATCTTTGTCGGTGGCAAAGAAGTAGAGAAACTCGGGCTCAAGGTCCTCGTGCGCAGCCAACTCGGCGCGTGCTTTGACGCTGCCCTTGGCGGCAATATCCTTGGCTTGTTCTTAAGAAGGCTTCTTTTTGCCTTTCTTGCGTTTCTTTTTGGATTTGCGGTTGCCCAGAACCCAATTGAGCATCAATCGTTCCCCTTCATGGGAGAATCCTATAGCCCGATATCCGAGGGTACAACGTTAAGCCTGTATTCTTTGAAAATAGTCTATGTGAAACGGGTCGTGCGGTAATCGCGAATGGGTAGACTGGTGGATCAAATATTCACATTGGGGTCGTTCTTGGCACCGCCCCGGCAATCAGGAGACGTCAGGGTTGCGCCGCCGCGTTCTTCCCATTCAGCTGGGGTCAGCGTTTCCATGGATAGCGCATGTACAGGGCCCTGCAATTCATCGCGCAGGGCTGCATTGATCATCTGATGGCGGCCAACCAGGCGTTTGCCATCAAACTCCGTCGACACGATCACCAGCTTGAAATGAGATTCTGATCCCGGCGGCACATTGTGCATATGGCTCTCGTTCATCACATCCAGATGAACGGGACTGACGGCCTCTGTGACCTTGGTTCTGATGGTTTCCGCGACTGTCATGATGAAAATCTCCTTGGTGCACACTTGTTGATTTTATGTGGGGCAATGGACTGAGAATCGCAAGTAAAACAGTGATTCGCAGGGGGGATTTCGACACCTTGGGGCAGGCAAAACGTGGCATTGGATGACGCGGATTTGCCGGATATGCAGCGAACAAGTCGGATTCCGGAATATCGCTCAAAAAAACCGCCTAAAACCGCCTGTTCGCCTTGTCGAGACGACCGCGAACCGCTATTCATCTCCCCGAGTTTGAGGGTTACAGATAGCGGGCTTTCGAATGCCGGCTTGGGCACCGGTGGCACTCATTTTCCTGGGAAACCGCGACGCGTTAGACCGTCGCCTGAATATTTGGGGAGCGATGTCGGCAGACGCCGATATCGGCAAGGAGAAATTGAATGACGTCAGCTAGTGCCGTCGGTGGCGCGGACCAATCTTTGGAATTCAAGATGGCAAATGCTATCCGGTTTTTATCCGCCGATGCGGTTCAGGCCGCAAATTCTGGCCATCCGGGAATGCCCATGGGGATGGCCGATGTCACAACCGTCCTGTTTACCAAGTATCTAAAGTTTGATCCGAGCGACCCCAAATGGGCTGACCGTGATCGCTTTATCCTTTCTGCTGGCCACGGCTCCATGCTGTTGTATTCGGTGCTTCATCTGACCGGTTACGCCGATATGACGATGGATCAACTGCGGAACTTCCGCCAATTTGGCTCGATCACTGCGGGGCACCCTGAATACGGTCATGCTACGGGGATCGAGACGACGACGGGGCCGCTGGGCCAAGGTTTGGCCAACGGTGTCGGGATGGCATTTGCCGAGCGTTTGATGAATGCACGTTATGGCGATGACTTGGTTGATCACCACACATACGTAATTGCGGGCGACGGGTGCCTGATGGAAGGCATCAGCCACGAGGCCATTTCAATGGCCGGCCATCTGGGTTTGTCGAAGCTGATTGTGTTCTTTGATGACAACGGGATTTCCATCGATGGCAGCACCGATATGGCTGTTTCCGATGATCAAGTCGCTCGGTTCGAAGCCTCCGGCTGGCACACGCAATCCATCGACGGTCACGATCATGCAGCCATTGCAGCAGCGATCGAAGCGGCACAGGCCAGCGATCAACCATCGATGATCGCGTGCAAGACCACGATTGGATTTGGCGCGCCCAGCAAACAAGGGACAGCATCCACACACGGTGCACCATTGGGTGACGAAGAAATCGCGGCCGCACGCGATGCACTGGGGTGGACATCTGCACCGTTTGAAGTCCCAAGCGACGTCATGGACGGATGGCGTGCTGCGGCAACGCGGAGTCAGGCCGACCATGCTGCATGGAAAGACCGTTTGACCGCATCTGACAAAGCTGCCGCATTCCAAAGAGCGATGTCTGGCGAGATGCCGACCAACTTGGGTGACGTCATCAAAGCCCACAAAAAGCAGGTATCCGAAGATCAGCCGAAATGGGCGACACGTGCGGCCTCTGGTGAAGCGCTCAAAGTCATCGTGCCAGTGGTTGAGAGTTTGGTGTCGGGTTCTGCGGATTTGACCGGCTCGAATAATACAAAAACACCGGATACTGCCTCGGTCACGCCGAGTGATTTTTCCGGTCGTTACATCCACTATGGCGTGCGCGAGCATGGCATGGCCGCAGCGATGAACGGGATTGCGCTGCATGGTGGTTTAATCCCGGCCAGTGGAACGTTCCTCGTGTTCGCTGATTACATGCGTGGTGCGATGCGGTTGTCGGCGTTGATGGGCCAACAGGTTGCCTATGTGCTGACGCATGACAGTATTGGATTGGGCGAAGATGGCCCAACGCATCAACCTGTCGAAACGTTGGCGTCGCTGAGAGCGATGCCGAACTTCATGGTTTTCCGCCCGTGTGATGGGGTCGAGGCCGCCGAATGTTGGCAGCTGTTGTTGGAAAACAACACCGGCCCATCCGGCATGGTCTGCAGTCGTCAAGGTGTGCCGACGCTTCGCACCATGCATATTGACGAAAACCTCTCGGCGAAGGGTGGCTATGTCTACGCCGAGGCCGAGGCTGGAGCGCGTCAGGTGACGTTGATCGGCACGGGATCGGAATTGCAAATCGCCGTTGCCGCGCGAGAAATGCTCGAAGCTCAAGGGATTGGCACGGCGGTTGTATCCATGCCGTGCTGCGAATTGTTCGATCAGCAGTCTGAAGGCTACCGCGTCGCTACGTTGGGTGCGGGGACCGTGCGTGTCGCTGTTGAGGCCGCGGTTCGGTTCGGCTGGGATAAGTACATTGGTATTGGTGGCGGTTTCGTCGGCATGGATAGTTTTGGCGCATCAGCGCCAGCTGGTCAGTTGTACGAAAAATTTGGCATCACGGCAGACGCTGTGGTCGCAGAAGCGAAATCACGATTGGGTTGACCTCAGAAAATGCCCTCGGAGTGACCGATGGCGTGTTGTTAAATTTGGAGATCGAAGAGATGAATAAACAGGAACTTTCAGCAACGGCAAATGCGATGGTTGCAGACAACAAGGGCTTGCTTGCTGCCGATGAAAGCACCGGAACCATGGGCAAGCGCTTGGACTCGATTGGTGTTGAAAACGTCGAGGAAAAGCGTCGCGATTACCGCGAGATGATGTTCCGCAGCGCAGGTATTGGCGACTACATCTCTGGTGTCATTTTATACGATGAGACCCTTCGTCAAAATGCAGCAGACGGCACGCCGCTTGCGAAACTTCTTCAAGACTCTGGCGTGATCCCTGGCATCAAAGTCGATATGGGTGCCAAAGAATTGCCGGGTCGCCCTGCTGAGAAAATTACCGAAGGTCTTGATGGTTTGCCGGGCCGCGTTGAGGAGTATTACAACCTAGGTGCACGCTTTGCGAAATGGCGCGCGGTGATCGATATCGCTGATGGCATCCCAAGTCGTTATGCCATTCATACTAATGCCCACGCGTTGGCGCGTTATGCAAAAATCTGCCAAGAGGGTGGTTTGTGCCCCATCGTCGAACCCGAAGTTTTGATGGACGGTGATCACGACATCAACCGCTGCCAAGAAGTCACCGAAGAAGTTTTGGACGTGGTTTATAACGAACTTTATCTGCAAGAGGTTTATCTTGAAGGATCGATCCTGAAGCCAAACATGGTCATCGCAGGCAAAAAGTGTACGACACAGGCATCCGGGGAAGAGATCGCTGCGAAAACGGTTGAAACGTTGAAGCGTTGTGTTCCTTCTGCTGTCCCTGGCATCATGTTCCTGTCGGGTGGCCAGTCCGAAGAAGAAGCGACAGTGCATCTTGATCTGATGAATGCCATGGGCGACCTCCCTTGGGGATTAAGCTTCTCATATGGTCGAGCCCTTCAGCAAAGTGCCCTGCAAGCGTGGAAAGGCGACAACGCCAACACCGCTGCTGCACAAGCCGCATTTCTTGAACGTGCAAAGGCGAACAGCCAAGCATGTGCAGGTACGTACTCAAAAGCAGCCTAACCGCTGCGGTATGACCCAGAGGTCGATATGGTGAAAATTGCCCCGTCTATTCTGTCTGCCGACTTTGCCCGCTTGGGTGAAGAAATCCGTGCGATTGATGAAGCTGGGTGTGACTATATCCATGTTGATGTGATGGATGGGCATTTTGTTCCCAACTTAACGTTGGGGCCGCCAATTATTTCAAAGCTCAAACCGCACACGAAAAAACCGTTCGATGTGCACCTGATGATCGACCCCGCGCAGCCTTACTTGGAAGAGTACGCCAATGCTGGCGCAGATATCATCACGGTGCATGCCGAAGCGGATAAGCATTTGGACAGGTCTCTGCAGGTCATTCGTTCATTGGGTAAAAAAGCTGGTGTTTCACTCAATCCCGCAACACCAGAAAGTGTTCTGCAGTACGTGATGGATAAAGTTGACCTGATCTTGGTGATGAGCGTCAACCCTGGCTTTGGTGGACAAAGCTTCCTGACGTCACAGTTGGACAAAATTAAAAACATTCGCGCAATGATCGGTGATCGCCCGACTGAGCTAGAAGTTGATGGCGGCGTGAATACCGATACCATTGCTGATGTGGTAGGGGCGGGTGCTGACGTGCTGGTCGCCGGTAGTGCTGTATTCAAAGGTGACGATTACGTCGCCACCATTCAGGCCCTACGCGACGCCATCTAAATTCAACCTAGTTCTTAGCTTATCTCATCAAGTGATGTTGATGATCTCGTCCTCGGACAAGTTACCAGGCACGACAGTGACCGGAATACGAAGCTGCCCTGTCATCTTTTCGACCAAATAGGACACCAGTGGTCCGGGGCCGTCTGTGCCCGTTGCGGCACCCAGGACGAGCAGGGAAATGCCGTCTTCTTCTTTGATCAGTTTGACGACTTCTTCGCTGAGTTTTCCTTCGCGAATATAAAGCACAGGCATGTGACCGGTACGTTTCTGCACCACAGATGCGACGACGTTGAGCATCTCTTCTGCTTCTTCGCGAGCTTCTTCGCGCATCCGTTCGCCGACGGCCATCCAATGCTGAAACTCAGCCGGTTGAATCACATAAATTAATGCGACACGACCGTCTGCACTATTGGCCCGGTGGCATGCAAACTGAAGTGCGGCCCCAAACTCCTCGGTATCATCAACAACACACAAGAATGTTCGACTGCTCGGGGATAGCGGCTTTTCGAGCCCTTCTTCGGTTGGCGTATCTTCTGGATCACTCATCACTTATCTCCTTTTGAACGCCGCGTTCGCTGCCCATCCCGCGATACACGCGATGATGACGGCGAACACACCGTATAGGAATGAATGGCGGTGCGCGAAATTGTAGATGCTCGCTTCTAGGCCAAATTTGCGGACATTTAATAAGGTCGTTTTACTGGTGATGATCTCTTGATCTTTCACCAGATAAGTCTGAATTCCGAATTCCCCAACAGAGACGTTGGCTGGGAATCTCACGTTGGTTCTGAACAAGACATCATCGACAAACAACAAAGAAGACGACGCATAGTGATAGAGTTCTTTGCGAACTTTCTCTCGTTTTATTGCTTCGGAATATGCGAGCACGCGGGTCGGATCGGCATCTTCTGACGTGGGTACGAAGTCCAGGTCGGGAATACCGATTTGATGGATTTCCAGTGTTTCAGGCGGCAGCAATTCGTCGACGGGTTTATTGGATGCAACCCAATAGTAAGAGGGGACATCCTTAAACTCGACCTCGTCACGGTTGACCCAAACGCCCAGAACGCGTTCCTTTTTCCTGACGACTGGGTTTTCCCAAGGACCCCGAACGACAACGATGATATCGCCCTCACCCTGTTTGGCGCCGAACAAAAGGAGTTCCGTCCCGGCAAACCGCGTTGTGATTTTGACAATTGAATCTGAAAGATCAACGACGAGGTCGCGACTTTGTACTGCGCCTGTCATTAGCAGGACGATTGCCATCGCGCTAAAGACCTTGAGGTGCTTTGTCATCAATGCCCCCCAATTCCA